>JAVEZX010000159.1:0-5652 GCA_034002785.1 Bacteroidales bacterium | reverse complement strand
CAGCACCTGACGGTCCTCTGCTCAAAGCTGGCCTTATAGGCTGCGGAGGCAGGGGCACCGGCGCTGCGCTGAATTTTCTTCACTCTGGTCCCAACCTTACAATAGCAGCCCTGGGTGATGTCTTTACCGACAGGATTACCGCCTGCCGGGAGCGCCTGGCAAAGGACGGCGTGGAGATAGCTGAAGAGAAGTGCTTTACGGGCTTCGATGCATATCAGAAGGTAATTGACGCCGGTGTTGATATAATCATTCTTGCCACACCGCCCTTTTTCCGCCCGGAACATTTTGAGGCAGCCGTATCCGCCGGCAAGCATGTCTTCATGGAGAAGCCCGTTGCTGTTGACCCGGCAGGGGCAAGGCAGATAATGGCCACCGGTGAAAAGGCCAAAGGGATGGAGCTCTGCGTTGTGACCGGAACCCAGCGTCATCACCAGCATGACTACGTAGCCACCTGGGGCAAGGTGCAGGAGGGTATGATTGGCGACATCGTGGCAGCCAACTGCTACTGGAACCAGAACCAGCTCTGGTACCGTGATCCCAATCCGTCATGGTCTGAGATGGAGTATATGATCCGTGACTGGGTCAACTGGTCCTGGCTGTCTGGTGACCATATCGTGGAGCAGCATGTGCATAACATTGACGTCATCAACTGGTTTACAGGCAAGAAGCCCGTTTCGGCTGTCTCCTTCGGTGCCCGTCACCGTCGTGTGACAGGCGACCAGTACGACTTCTTCAGTACCGATTTCATTTATGACGGAGGCTTCCATGTTCACAGCATGTGCCGCCAGATCAACGGTACCGAGGGGAATGTCTCCGAGTGGATACAGGGCACCAAAGGCACATCCAACTGCCAGAACACAGTATGGGATCCGGCCGGTACAGAGCTATGGAAGTATGATGGATACAAGCTTGATGATCAGGGCAAGATGACTGATCAGCTGATAAGAAGTCCATATGACCAGGAGCACATCGATTTTATCACCGCTATCCGCACCGGTAAGCCTCTGAATGAGGCTGAGTTTGTTGCAGTGTCGACAATGGCAGGGATCATGGGCAGGATTTCAGCATATACTGGCAAAAAGGTAACATGGGATGAGGTGATGAACTCTGATCTCAAGCTTGGGCCGAAGGTGTTTGACATGGGCCCGGTGGATGTACCTAAGAGTGTTCCCGTACCGGGAGAATAATTAATACTGCAGTCCCGGGTGCGGCAGGTTAAAGGCTTGCTTCCCGGGCAGACAGAAACAAATTATTATTATGGATACAAGATCACGACGCAGTTTTCTGAGGGGTACAGCGGCTGCAGGCGCGGCCCTTCTCTCCGCCCCTGTGCTTCTCGCAGGGCGAAGCCGAGAGGCCTATGTTCCTGATGCAGACAAACCCTTCAGGCTGGCATATGCACCTTCGATTGGGATGTTCCGCGAGCTGAGCGGGAGCGCTGATCCTCTCGACAATATACAGTTCATTGCCGACAAGGGATTCAGGGCCGTTTTTGACAACGGACTCCCGGGCAGGCCGGTTGAGGAGCAGGAGAGTATAGCCACAAAGATACAGCGGATGGGCCTTCTTATGGGACCGTGGGTGCTGCATGCCGATTTTGGAAAGACATCCTTCGTGCTTCCCCACCGCGAGGTGCGTGATTTCCTGACCATGAAGATGGAGGAGGGCATAGAGGTGGCCCGTCGCACCGGATTCAAGACTGCACTTGTCGTCCCCGGGAGGTATGATGAACGGCTGCATCCGGACATTCAGCGGGCAAACGTCATTGATAATCTCAGGTACTGTGCTGACCTCGTCGGCCCGGAAGGTATGACCCTGGTGCTGGAGCCCCTGAATACGCTCCGTGACCATCCGGGACTATGGCTCACCGGGATGCCGCAGGCTTACCAGGTATGCAAGGCGGTGAACAGCCCTGCCATCAAAATTGTCGAAGATATATATCACCAGCAGATCAGCGAAGGTAACCTGATCCCCAATATCGAAGCCTGTTGGGATGAGATCGCTGCCTTCCACGTTGGTGACAACCCGGGACGCAATGAGCCTACAACAGGGGAGATCAACTTCACAAATATTTTCAAATACCTGCTTTCACGCGATTACAAGGGGGTAATATGCATGGAGCACGGCCGCAGTGTCAGAGGAGCTTCCGGTGTACGCCGTGTAATAGAAGCTTACCGCGAGTGCGACCCGTTCTGATCTGTAAGAGGAAACTGCAAGCCGCCATTTGACCAGAGAGAAAACAGCCATAAGCGATAAGTGGATCAAGGCATCCATTATTGGCACGATATGGGCCGCTGCCGAGATTGTCCTCGGCAGTTTCCTGCATAACCTGCGTGTGCCCTTCAGCGGCAACATGCTTACAGCCATCGCTCTTGTAATACTGATTGCCGTCAGCTACCGCTGGCGCGAACAGGGTCTTTACTGGAGGGCGGGACTGATATGCGCCCTCATGAAGGCGATGTCGCCCAGCGCAATCATCTTCGGACCGATGATTGCAATAATCGCCGAATCAGTTCTCCTTGAGGTGTCAGTAAGGATTTTTGGCCGGACAGTCCCGGGCTATATCGTTGGCTCCATGCTTGCGATGTCATGGAACCTTTTCCAGAAAGTATTCAACATGATCATCTTCTATGGAGGCAACCTGGTGGAGATCTATTCAGGCATCACCAGCTGGGCAGAGAAGCAGATGAATCTCAGCTTTGACGCATTCTGGGCACCTCTGATATTGCTACTGACCCTCTATTCCCTGTTCGGAGCTGCTGCAGCAATAGTCGGCATTATCACAGGCCGGAGGATGCTCTCACTTCCGCCGGAGACGACACTCCCTGAACCGGCGGTAATACACAACCCGGACAGGCGGCGCGACGAGCCTTTCAATTATTCTCTGGCATGGCTTGCAGCCGATATCCTTCTGGTTGCAGGCATGTTGCTGGTGGTAAGCCTCCTGTCATGGATGTGGTGGCTGATTGCGGTAATACCCGTCGTTGCCCTCCTTGCGATGAGATACAGGCGCGCAATGCGACAGCTGTCGAAACCCGGGTTCTGGATAACCTTCGTGATCATTACAATGCTGTCAGCTCTTGTCTTCTCATCGCTGCAGACAGGAAAGAACAGTCTCACCGAAGCCATCCTCATCGGGATACAGATGAATTTCAGGGCAGTGATTATCATTGTCGGATTTTCCGCGCTGGGGACTGAGCTGTATAATCCAAAGATCCGTAACCTCTTCAGCAGCACCCGATTCAGGCAGTTGCCTCTGGCCCTGGAGCTCTCAGCAGCCAGCCTGCCGACAATGATTGCTGACATGCCTGACTTTAGAACGGCTATGAAGAAACCGGTCTCGATACTTAACAGGATGATAGCCCGCGTGGAGCGCCGTCTGCACGAGGTGAAAGATCAGCTGCCCCATGAAAAGAGAGTGTTCATTGTCACGGGAACTATTGGTGAAGGGAAGACTGCCTGGCTCGCTAAGCTTTCCGGCCTGCTCAGGGAGAAAGGGGTCAGGGTTGGCGGCATCCTCGCACTGCGGATTGTTGAGGAGGGAGTAACCACCGGGTATGATATTTCGGATATCAGCAGCGGTGACAGGACACCTTTTCTGAGGAATACGGGCAGTGAGACAATGGGGGTTGAGCGATTCACAATGAATGATGCCGGGTTCAACGCAGGGCGAAATGCACTTGATCCTGCAAACAACAAGGGTAATGATGTGGTGATAGTAGATGAGATTGGCCCTCTCGAGCTCAGAGGAAGGGGATGGAGCGAAGTGCTGGGTGCATTGTTGCTTGACACCAGTGCCACCGTGATCATCGCCATAAGAAAAAACCTTACAGATGCGGTCATTGAACATTTCGGGATAGAAGGCCCCCTGGTAATTGATGTATCCGGTGCAAATGTGATCAGCTTCGCGGAGGATATTGCAAGCAAAATTCACAATCACAGCCATAATGGATGATATTCTTGAAAAGATCAGGAAGGAACTCCGGGAGGCCTCGGACGAAAAGACGAGGCAATCGGGTCTGCGGTACTTCCGGGAAGAAGTAAGACTTTACGGAATTAAATCCAAAACGGTCTCTGACATTGCCAGGCAGAACTATGCGCTTGTCAGGGATATGGACAAGGAGGAGATCCTGACCCTTTGCGAGTCACTCTGGCAATCAGGAATGATGGAAGAATCATTCATTGCCTGCTCGTGGTCGGAAAAACTTGGCCCCCGCTTTACCCCGGCCGACTTCACCCGGCTTGAAAAATGGGTGCATAATAATGTCACAAACTGGGCATCATGTGACACCCTGTGCAATCATACAATAGGCGATTTCATTCAGAAATACCCGGAATACCTCGGGAAGCTCAAGGAATGGGCGAGGTCAGATAACCGGTGGGTAAAGAGGGCCGCAGCGGTTTCGCTTATAATACCTGCACGAAAGGGCAAATTTCTGGATGACATTTTTGAGATTGCCGATATTTTGCTCCTTGATTCTGATGACATGGTTCAGAAGGGTTACGGATGGATGCTCAAAGCTGCCAGCCAGGCGCATCAGGAAGAGGTATTCAATTATGTGATGCAGCATAAGTCTGTCATGCCCCGAACCGCACTAAGGTACGCCATCGAGAAGATGAGACCGGACTATCGGGCGGAGGCTATGGCGAAAGACTGGAAGTAATTTTGATGCTGTTATTGTATTCGAGATAACAGTTATTCAGTAAAGGCAACCTCTGAGGATCCTTTTTTATTTTTTTTGCGGTAACCACCCTCCTCCATATCTCCTCATCCCATCAAGGTTATCAGTTATACTTACCGCTGACCGGGATTCGACCGTTCGGAGAAAAGAGTCCGTTTTACTAAACTATCTATTGGATGAATTGTTAGTGAATCAATAATCCCTAATAATCAACTAATAACAAGCATCATGAACAAGCATCTAAGATCTGTATCAGGTCTAGTCTTACTAGCAGGACTGTTCTTCTTTTCCCTGAACTCCTGTGAGAAAGACAAAACCAACCCACCAACCCTGAGTACTGTTCCCGCAACGGAGATAACCTATTCAACCGTGGTGACAGGCGGAAATATTGCAGACGACGGAGGAGCTGAGGTAACTGCCCGCGGAGTTTGCTGGGGCACAAGCCTGAATCCTGATATTACAGGATCTCACACTGTTGACGGCGAAGGAACCGGACCATTCACAAGCACTCTTGACGGATTGACTCCCGGCATGGAGTATCATTTAAGAGCTTATGCTACCAACAGTGCCGGCACATCGTATGGCAGCGACATTACCTTCACTACAGTTGCAGCAACTTCAGCTACTCTCACCACCAAGGCGGTCACAACGCCAACTCACAATGCCGCAACAGGCGGAGGAGAAATCACCGATGACGGAGGTGATCCGGTTATTGCCAGGGGTGTATGCTGGTCGGCAACCACCGGACCTTCGGTAACCGGTCAGCATACTGCCGACGGCGCAGGCAAAGGCTCCTTTGACAGCAACATCTCCGGTCTGCTTCCGGCCACCACCTATTATGTAAGGGCCTATGCAACCAACAGCAAGGGTACTGCCTACGGCAATGAGGTCTCATTCACTACCGCTGCAACCACTGCCACCGTTACTACGAAGGCTGTTCCTGCACCAACCTATAACTCTGCCGCTGGCG
>JAVEZX010000158.1:0-5704 GCA_034002785.1 Bacteroidales bacterium | reverse complement strand
GCCGGAGGCAACCTGGCAAAAACCATCCTCTACAACCTCAATCCACGGGATAACGAGCTGATAGCCACTATGATCGGTAACTTCCAGGACGGTTCAGTCCCCGGCAAGATACAGTTTGGCGCAGGATGGTGGTTCCTCGACCAGGAGACCGGGATGATAAACCAGCTGAATGCCCTGTCACTTATGGGCCTGCTCAGCAGGTTCGTGGGAATGCTGACTGACTCCCGCAGCTTCATCTCCTACCCCAGGCATGAATACTTCCGCAGGATCCTCTGCAACATGCTGGGCGAGGATATTGACAGGGGTAAACTCCCTGCCTCGGAGATTGAAACAATCGGTAAAATGGCTGAGATGATCTCTTACTACAATGCAAAGAACTATTTCGGTTTCTGAATAAATCACTAAAAGATGTCAGGTTTCAGACGCATCAATGTCGCACTGGCGATGGAGGAGACAGGACTGGTGCCTCTCTTCTACAACCCCGATCCGGAGACGTGCAGGAAGGTAATCTCTGCGTGTCATGCCGGAGGTGCCAGGGTATTCGAGTTTACAAACCGTGGCGATTTTGCCCATGAGGTCTTTGCCGAGGTAAGAAAATGGGCTCGGAGTGAGTACCCGGATATGATGATCGGAGCAGGGTCAGTGCCTGATGCACCGACTGCTGCCATCTTCATGCAGATGGGTGCCGACTTCATCGTCTCCCCCGTTCTTAACCCTGAAGTGGCGCGTATCTGCAACAGAAGAAAAGTGCTCTGTATACCGGGGTGCGGTACGCTCACCGAGATATCACAGGCCGAAGAGCTTGGTGCCGAGATAGTTAAAATCTTCCCCGGCAGCGCCGTGGGCGGACCATCGTTCGTCAGGGCGGTCAAAGGCCCCTGCCCGTGGACCAGTATTATGCCAACCGGCGGAGTCGATCCTTCGGAAGAAAATCTTGAAAAATGGTTTGCCTCCGGGGTGACTTGCGTAGGGATGGGATCTGCACTTATAACCGACAGTACAGTGAAGGCAGGTGAATGGAAGTCACTGGCAGAAACAGTAAGGAACACACTTAACACAATCAGCAGGATAAGGATGAGACTGGCCTGACTTACTGATCAGGGCCCGGCTGATACCGGATCATAAAACAAGTATTAACCCTCCAATAAAGAACTATGTCGCAAACTGCCTCAGATTCGAAGATGACAAACTACAGGTGGGCCATCACCTCGCTGCTGTTCTTTTCGGTAGCAATCAACTACATGGACCGCCAGGTACTGTCACTTACCTGGAAGGATTTCATTGCTCCTGAGTTTCACTGGACCAACAATGACTACGGCACCATTACCGGGCTCTTCTCAATTTTCTATGCCGTCTGCCTCCTGTTTGCCGGGAGGTTCGTCGACTGGATTGACACAAAGAAGGGGTTTCTGTGGGCCATTGGAATCTGGTCAGCAGGTGCCATCCTCCACGCATTCTGCGGCATAGCAACCTCAGGCATCACAGCCGGCAAGTGGCTCGTCGGGTTTGAAGAGGCACGCCAGATCATCGGTACCGTCGATGATATCGGATTGGTTACATCGGTCAGCGTGACACTCTTTATTTTTGCCCGCTTTGTTCTTGCCCTTGGGGAGGCGGGCAACTTCCCGGCTGCAATAAAGACTACTGCAGAGTTCTTCCCGAAGAAAGACCGTGCATTTTCAACAAGCATTTTCAACTCCGGTGCCCAGGTGGGAGCCCTCATCGCACCGATCTCGGTTCCCGTGATAGCAGCAAAATGGGGATGGGAGATGGCATTCCTCGTCATCGGGGCCATCGGATTCATCTGGATGGGATTCTGGATCTTCATGTACAGGAAGCCCCACCTGCATCCGCTTGTCAATAAGGCTGAACTCGATTACATTAACCAGGATACAATTGCGGAGACAAAGGCAAACAATAACGTGGAGGTAAAGGAAAAGAAAATACCCTTCCTTCAGGCATTCAGATTCCGGCAGACATGGGCCTTCGCCTTCGGCAAGTTCATGACTGACGGCGTCTGGTGGTTCTATCTCTTCTGGACACCTGCCTACCTGAGTGATGTCTACGGACTCACCTCGGATACAAACATGGCCAAATTGCTGATATTCGTGCTGTATGCCATCGTAATGCTATCCATTATAGGCGGATGGCTTCCAAAATACTTTGTCGACAAACTTGGAATGAATCCGTATGCCGGCCGTATGCGTGCCATGCTGATCTTTGCATTCTTCCCGCTGCTGGCTCTGCTGGCGCAGCCGCTGGGACATACTTCCTACTGGTTTCCGGTAATTATAATCGGTATTGCCGGCGCTGCACACCAGGCGTGGTCAGCCAACCTCTTCTCAACAATCGGGGACATGTTCCCGAAATCGGCCATCGCGACAATAACAGGGATAGGCGGCATGGCAGGCGGTATCGGAGCCTTCATTATCAACAAGGGATCCGGTGCCCTGTTTGATTTTGCATCCGGCACAACAATGATAAACGGCAAGGCTGAGGTAATGACAAAGGAATTCCTGGCCGCCGGCGCCCAGTATCTTGAAATGCCAATGAAGTTCTTCGGGTTCGAGGGCATCAGGGCAGGATACTTCATCGTCTTCTGCATCTGTGCTGTGGCTTATCTGATAGGATGGGTCGTGATGAAAATGCTTGTTCCCAAATACAAACCAATAGTAATTGAATAGATATCTTAAGAAATATGAATGATTTCAGCGATCTGAGAGGGAAAGTGGCCGCCATTACCGGCGGCAGCGGGATAATAGGAATGACTCTCGTGAAGGGGCTTTGCAGCGCCGGAGTGACAGTAATAATATTGGATGTCAAACCGGAGAGGGGTGCCGCAACTGCAGAGGAAATGACCGCGCGGCCCGACTGCGGGCTGGCTGTCAGCGTGGCGGCAGACGTCACCGACAGGGAGTCGCTCATCAGGGCACGTGACCAGATACGGGAAAGGTTCGGATCACTCGATATCCTTATTAACTGCGCCGGTGGAAACAAGGCCTCTGCTACCACAAAAAAAGAGATTATTGGTATTGACAGGGATCTTGCCGGTTCCTTCTTTGAACTTGACATCGAAGGGTTTGACGGGGTATTCGACCTTAACTTCAAAGGAACGGTACTGCCAACGATGATCCTTGCAGAGGATATGGTGAAAAAAGGCAGCGGATCCGTTCTGAACATCTCCTCCATGAATGCCTACAGGCCTCTCACCAAGATTCCTGCCTATTCCGCTGCGAAGGCAGCCATCAACAACTTCACGCAGTGGCTGGCGGTCCATTTCGCTCCTGCGGGAGTCAGGGTGAATGCAATCGCCCCGGGTTTCCTGCTTACAAATCAGAACCGGTTCCTCCTGACAGACGAACAGACAGGAGAGATGACGCCCCGGGGCAGAAAGATAATATCGGCCACACCGATGGGTCGCTATGCGGAACCGGAAGAGCTTGTGGGTACAATGCTCTACCTGCTGTCTGAAACCTCATCCTTTGTCACCGGTGTGGTGATACCCATCGACGGAGGATTCAGCGCATACAGCGGCGTCTGACGGGAACTTTACCGGCTGACAGTTGTATTAATATTGGTAACCGGCTAGGAGAAAGAACATGAGTCGCCTGGAAGAATTCAAACCGGAAAAGGAATATTTTGTCGGCATCGACTCCGACGGGTGCGTCTTCGATACGATGGAGGTGAAGCACAAGGAGTTCTTCTGCCCCAATACCGTGAAGCACTTCGGCCTCTTCGCCGTAGCGAAGTACGTTAGGGAAACATGGGATTTCGTCAACCTCTACTCTGTGACCCGCGGCATTAACCGTTTCCCGGCGCTTGTCAGGGTGATGGAATTTTTGGCCGAAAGGCCGGAGGTGAAGGAGACTTGCGTAAACCTGCCGGATATGGAGCCGCTGCGCGAATGGATACGCAATGAAACGAGGCTCGGCAATCCTGCTTTCCGGGAGTATTATGCCCGCAATCCGCACCCTGCACTACTACCGGTTCTGGAGTGGACCCTGGCAATAAACGAGGACATCGCCCGGTGGCTGCGCAACACGCCTCCGTTTCCGTGGGCACGCAAATCGATAGAAAAACTGAGCAGCGTGGCTGATGCGGTTGTGGTCTCACAGACCCCGCTGGAGGCGCTCGTAAGAGAGTGGGAGGAGCATGCAATTGACGGTTTTGTAAAGGCCATCGCCGGGCAGGAACAGGGAACCAAGAGCGAACATATTGCAATTGCCGCAGCAGGACAGTATCCTGTCGACAGGATACTGATGATAGGAGATGCTTTGGGTGACCTGAAGGCTGCTGCAGATAACGGAGCTCTCTTCTTCCCGGTGGTGCCGGGACATGAAAACAGTTCATGGAAGCTGTTTCACGACGAGGCACTGGAAAAATTTCTTTCAGGCACTTACGGAGGAGATTACCAGGAGAGGCTGATCGAAGAGTTCCGCCGCTCACTGCCTGAAAAACCAACATGGTAAAAAGAGAATGCTATGATATACTATTCTGAAAGCGGCCCGGAAAGGGAATTTGGAAGGGATCAGGCAAGAGCCGCCCTGACGACGGTGCTTGAGAATTTCGGCAACAGGAAGAAGGTGCTGATCCTTCCTCCGGATATAACACGCGCCCATTCCGGAGCCGGCATGCTGACCGAACTCCTCTGGGAAAACCTGGGTGAGAAGGTAAGCGATATCCTGCCGGCGCTTGGGACACATGTTCCCATGACGCAGAGCGAGATCAGTAAGATGTACGGCAGCGTGCCTCCGTCGCTCTTCCGCGAACACCGTTGGCGCACTGACATAGAGGAACTGGGCAGGGTTCCCTCCTCTTTTGTTGCTGAGGTTACCGGCGGACAGCTGACCTTTGACTATCCCGTGCAGGTCAACAGGCTGCTGGCCTCCGGCGGACATGACCTCATCATATCCGTGGGACAGGTTGTACCTCACGAGGTGACAGGGATGGCCAACTACAACAAGAACGTCTTCGTGGGTTGCGGCGGCAGTGAGGCAATCAACAAGAGTCACTTCATCGGTGCGGTGCACGGGATTGAGAATATCCTCGGCACGGCTGACAACCCTGTGAGGGCGGTGCTTAACAAAGCTTCGGAGATTGCCGCTCCAAGGCTGCCACTGCTCTATATACTGACGGTGGTAGCCCCGGACAGTGAAGGCAGGCTGAAGATCAGGGGCATCTTTGCCGGCGATGATATTGATTGTTTCCGCCAGGCCGCAGCTCTCTCCCGCGAGGTCAACTTTACTACCCTGCCGGAACGGCTGAAAAAGGTTGTGGTATGGCTCGATCCGGAGGAGTTCAAGAGCACCTGGCTGGGCAACAAGAGCATCTACCGGACACGTATGGCCATAGCCGACGACGGCGAACTGGTTGTGCTTGCACCGGGAGTGAAGACTTTCGGAGAGGATCCTGCAATTGACAGGCTGATAAGAAAATACGGTTACCGAACCACCCCTGAAATACTTGCTTTCACTGAGGCTAATGATGACCTGAAGGAGAATCTGAGCGCTGCCGCGCATCTTATTCACGGCTCGCCTGAGAACAGGTTCAGGGTGACTTATGCTGCCGGCCTTCTGACCCGTGAGGAGGTTGAGTCAGTGGGGTACGGTTACGGAGAGATTGATATGCTCATGAAGCGGTACAATCCCAAAGGTCTGCAGACGGGCTTCCACCGGCTTCCTGATGGCGAGGAGTTTTACTTTAT
>JAVEZX010000157.1:0-5730 GCA_034002785.1 Bacteroidales bacterium | reverse complement strand
CTTTGCCACTCAGGGGACGCAAAAAGAAGCTTACGCGGCATATGCTTGTGGATTATTTTGGAATGGAACGGTGTGAGCTGCCGGTAAAAAGCATTGATAAGGTGCTCGAAACCATTGCCTCTGCCGTGCCTCGCTGGAAGGAACTGATTGCAATCAGTTTTCTTTCACAGCAGATGAAAGATAAGTATCTCGAACTGTTAAAGGCAAGGGTGGATGTTATAAATATCTGAAAGGCATTCAGATAGAGTAGTAATAATAATTGAGACAATTTTAATTCCGGTTCAAGATGTTATTTATTCCAGAGTTTAAAGATATTGAGGCGGCCATGAGGCTGATCGGGCCGCATGTGCACCGCACGCCTGTGCTGACCTCGAAGCAGCTTGATGCCATCAGCGGGGGGAGGCTTTTTTTCAAGTGTGAGAACTTCCAGAAGGTAGGTGCCTTCAAGTTCAGGGGGGCTGTGAATGCTGTCCTGAATCTCACGGACGGCCAGCGCGCCGCCGGCGTGGTTACGCACTCGTCGGGGAATCATGCCGCCGCCCTGGCTCATGCTGCTGCGATGCGCGGGGTGAAGGCGTATATTGTGATGCCGACCTCGGCGCCGGAGGTAAAGAAGAGGGCGGTGGCAGGGTACGGTGCGGAGATCACCTTCTGTGAGCCCACGCTGGCGGCGCGTGAGGCCGCCGCCGCGGAGGTGATCGGGCGGACCGGCGCGACGATGATACATCCCTATGACAACTTTTATATTATCGCCGGTCAGGGGACCGCGGCCGTTGAACTGCTAGAAGAGATGCCGGAGCCTGACGCGGTCCTCGCCCCGGTGGGCGGCGGCGGCCTCCTCAGCGGCTCGGCCATAGCCGTTCGCCACCTCGCCCCACAAGCAAAAATCTACGGGGCCGAGCCGCTGCTGGCCGACGATGCGGCCAGATCACTCCGCACAGGAGCCATACAACCCGCACTCCCGCCCCGGACAATCGCAGACGGACTCCTTACATCGCTCTGCGAAAGAACCTTTACAGTCATACAAAATAATGTTGACGATATCCTCACAGTCACCGAGGAGCAGATAATCGATGCAATGGCCCTGATGTGGACCAGGATGAAGATAGTTGTTGAACCGTCATCAGCCGTCCCACTGGCAGCCGTGCTGGCCAACAGGGAGCTGTTCAGCGGCAAAACCGTGGGGATTATTGTTTCCGGCGGGAATGCTGACCTGTCGAGGCTTCCTTTCGGTCAGCACGCCTGAAGTAGGCAATTACCGGGTAATGATCTGAATATCTGGCTTTAACTATGTCAAAATCAGTGCATTCGATCTCGTCACTGTACAGGACGTAATCGATCCTGTTGGGCGGGTACTTTCCACGGTAGGTGAAGCCTGCCCCATACCCGGCCTCCACAAAGGCATCCTTCAGCCCCCGCCGCATCACCCTGTAAGTGTATGAAACGGGCGTGTCATTGAAATCGCCTGCAACTATCACAGGGTAGGGCGACGACTCCATGTGCCGCCTCACCCTGTCAACCTGCAGGGCACGGCTGGCAAAACCCTGCATAAGGCTTTTATAGATCCCTGAAATCTTGTTTACCGAACCTCCCTTTTCTTCGCCGGTGATCTCGTTCAGAAGCGTGCCTTCGACGCGGCGCAGGCGGAACGACTGCAGGTGATTGTTGTAAACCCTGAAGGTGTCAGTGTCAACCACGATGTCAGAAAAGATTGTGAGTGACGATGACCCCGGATGAATGACATCGCCCCTGTAGATGATGGGGTACCGCGAGACGGTGGCTATCCCGTACCTGCTGGCTCCACCGCTCTTGACAAGCTTAAAGTGAGTATATCTCTTACCGCCAAGTCCCTGCATCAGCTTTCTTTCACCTGCTGTGGGGTCTCCCTTGACAAAATACTCCTGCAGGCAGAGGATGCCCGGATCTTCCTTCCTCAGCAGCTGGATCATCTTGCTGTGCGTGTTCTTCTCGGTCTCCTCGTAGAAGTTGAAGAGGCGGATGTTATAGCTCATCAGCTTCAGCTCATGATGCTCCTCCGTTCCCTGGTTTGTAAACCTGATGAAGTTGTGGATATATCCGAATCCTGCAACCAGTGCCAGGACCGACAGCAGCGCATACCACTTGCGAAAGAGGATCCAGACAATCACCATCGCCACGTTCGCGGCTGCGATATATGGGTATGCCAGTCCGAAGAGGGCCGGGAAGGCTGTTGTGGCAGGGTTGATGTAAATAGAAAGATAAGCCACTGCCAGCAGAAGAATCAGAAAGATATTGATTGCCAGCAGTATGTTTCGCGAAAAGCGCCTTATACCGCTCTCATTTTTTCTGACTCTCGCTGAAGAGGATCGCTTTTTCTTCCCTGGTGAGACTGTCATAACCTCCTTTTGAGATCTTTTCGAGTATTCGGTCAACAGTCTGTTGCCGTTCGGCTTTTACACTGTTGTATTCGTAATCTGTCTTCGTCTGCCGTGCATCGAAGGTGGCACCGGCCTTCTTGTATTTTACCTTCAGCTTTTTGCCGGGTCTGAAGAGAGTAACAAAAAAGTCTATTATCCTGTTTAGCCAGACCCCTATGTCCTTCCCGTTCCTCAGGCCGTACCCGTATGCCAGTCCCATCAGGGCCCCTCCTATGTGGGCTATCTTGCCCCCGGTATTGACCGAGAAATCGAATACTGAAGTGATGAGAAAAGTTGCCAGTGCCAGGTACTTCAGCTTAACCCTTCCGATGAAGAGCAGATGCAGCTCGAGATCAGGCAGATATACTGCCGTGCCAATCACAAGAGCCATTACCGAGGCAGAGGCTCCGAGGGCGATTGACACATGCACTGCTCCGGCAAAGGCCGGGAAGATATTGAAGACGGCTATATACAGCACTGCACCGGCCAGTCCGCCGAGGATATAGAGTGAAAGCAGCTTCCGCTGATCAAGGTAGGATAGGAATATTTTTCCGAACCACCATAGCCACAGCAGGTTAAACAGGAGGTGAATAAATCCCTGGTGGGTGAACATGTAAGTGATTGGAGTCCATGGCTTCATTGCAAGGGCGTCTATTGATGCCGGGACTGCCAGGTTCGAGATCACAGCTGTTGCCAGGCCGGGACTGCCCGAGAGAACCCCTATGATCTCGATTAGTTTGATCAGCAGGAAAACGGCGCCGTTGACGTACATCAGCCGTGTCAGCACCGTACCGTGCCTGAATGAGCTCTTTATCTCGTCAAGGATACTCATCAATAGAAGGTCTTTGTAGTTTTGCGCCAGTATTTGATCAGGATATACCCAAATATCATGCCGCCGAGGTGTGCCGTGTGGGCTATTCCGCTGCCGGGGCTGGTGATTGCAAGATAGAGCTCGATTGCAGCGTATCCTATGACCACATATTTGGCTTTGACAGGAATGGGCGGGAAGATGAACATCAGCTGGGTGTTGGGGAAGAGCACCCCGAAGGCCAGCAATACCCCGTAGACTGCACCCGAGGCTCCCACGACGGGCACATTCAGGATTGAGTTAAGTCTGCCCATCTGGGCGTCGGTGAAGTTTTTTCCCTGGCTGACGGCCTCGCCGCCTGCGTCATAGACATACTGCAGCTGTTCCGGAGTGAGGATGCCCATCACCTTGTTGTACTGGATCCACTGCACCAGCTCGAAGAAGAAGGCTGCGCCCAGACCGGTGACGAGGTAATAGAGCAGGAAGCGCTTCGGTCCCCAGACCTGTTCGAGGATACGTCCGAACATCCATAGTGCGAACATATTGAACAGCAGGTGTATGAATCCGCCATGCATAAACATGTGGGTAACTATCTGCCATGTACGGAAGTATTCTGATTCCGGGAAGTAAAGCCCAAGGATGCCGTTCAGGTTTACGCCGGAGGTGATCCTGAGAAGTTCGGTAAGGAGCAGCATCACCACGTTGATGATGATGAGGTTCTTCACCACCGGAGGTGTGCCTGACATTATTCTGTTCATTTCTGTTTATCTCGTTTATCAGGGAGCAAATTTAGCCATTCTGACCGAAAATCAGCTGAATCTGCGGTCAAGCTCTTCAAGGGTGATAATATTCATCACCGTTTTGCCTGTGGGAGAGTAGTTTGGCATGGAGCAGGCGAAGAGCATGTCAAACAGCTCTTCCATCTCGGTATGCGTCAGGGGAGTGCCGTACTGTATGGCAGAGGCGCGTGCCATGGAGAGCGCCAGCCGTTCGCGTGCTCCGATGGAAGGATCGCCCAGGGTATGCCTGTATTCTGAAAAGATGGTCTCAAGCATGGAGAGGGGATTTGCATTCCTGGAGTCGGCCGGGTGGCCGGTGATAGTGACGGTGCTTCCCTTTCCCTTCTTTATTCCGAAACCGAGCATGTTCAGCTGGTCGGCTATCTCGTCAAGAATTGCCATCTCACCGGGATTGAGCTCGGTCTCCACCGGGAAGAGGGATACCTGTGCCGGACGGGGGCCGTCGCCAAGTGAGGCGAGATATCTTTCGTACAGGACCCTCTCGTGTGCCCTGCGCTGGTCAATCATCATTATTCCCGAGATTACGGGGCACATGATGTAGCGGTTCTTCACCTGGAAGAAGCGACGCTGTGAGGAGCTGCCTTCTTCGCCCTGCTTGCCTCTGCGGCTTCTCTCTTCGCCTTCTTCGCCCTGCGCCGGTCCGCTCCCCTGTCCCCTGCCGGCCTGATCGCCGCTGCGGGCGGTGATTGTGAAGAGCGACTCCCAATCGCGGGGTGTGTTTCGCTCTGCGTCCCACTTCCACTTTGTCTCCGGACGGTGGTACTCAGTACCGTCGAATGGATTGAATGTGTGATCTATCTCAATATGTGGTGGTTGCGGGGGAGGGGTGTTTCCCGTGATGACCGGTATTTCCACGGCGCCCTCGGGTCCGAAGTCGAGCGAAGGCACCACGTTGAACCGGCCCAGCGCCTCGCGGATGGAGGCCAGCATGATCTGCCAGACGGAGCGTTCGTCCTCGAACTTTATCTCGGTCTTGGTAGGGTGAATATTTACGTCTATGGTGGCCGGGTCGGCAGTCATATAGATGAAGTATGCCGGCACGGTGTCAGGTGGCAGCAGTCCCTGGTATGCTTCCATCACGGCGCGGTGGAGGTAGGGGTGCCTGATGAACCTGTTGTTGATGAAGAAGAACTGTTCTCCGGCTGAGCGACGGGCGTTTTCCGGTTTGCCGGCGAAGCCGCTGACAGAGACTATTGTGGTGGAGGTCTCCACCGTCACGAGGTTCTGGTTATAGTGTTTCCCGAAGAGACCGACGATGCGCTGGCGATGGTTTCCTGATGGCAGGCGGTATATTTCCTGGTCGTTGTGGGTAAGGTTGAACCTGATATGCGGGTGTGCCAGTGCCACGCGCTGGAACTCTGTGATTATATGTCTGAACTCGGTGGTGTCTGATTTGAGGAACTTGCGGCGGGCGGGTACATTGAAGAAGAGGCTTCTGACGCTGAATACCGATCCCACGGCGCATGAGCAGGGTTCCTGGCGGGTCACCCTCGAGTTGTTTATCTCGACCAGTGTTCCGGCTTCGTCTTCCTCCCGGCGGGTGCGGAGCTCGGTCATTGATACTGCTGCTATTGAGGCCAGGGCTTCGCCGCGGAATCCCTTCGTGGTGATTGTGAAGAGGTCGTCGGCCGATGAGAACTTGGAGGTTGCATGTCTCTCGAAGGCGAGGCGGGCGTCGGTCTCGCTCATCCCGCTGCCGTTGTCTATCACCTGGACGAGGGTACGA
>JAVEZX010000156.1:0-5735 GCA_034002785.1 Bacteroidales bacterium | reverse complement strand
GCAGCCTTCATGCTGCCTACCCATAAACCACCCGGGAGCATTGCCAGTCCTTCATCCCCCTTTGGGAAGAAGCCGTTAAGCAGAACCATGTTCCAGACATCAAGGTCCTCCACCTCGCAGTGGAATCTCTCAGCCTCCCTGAAGTCGTCAGGTTTGGGGGAGAAATACTGTTCGTACCTGTGACCGAACGATTTCTCGAGGTTGGTGTACTTGTAGGCCTCGTTCTTCCTGTCTGGAATGCCAAGACGCAGGAACTCGCTGAAGGCTTCTGTGCGGTATCTGTTATAGATATCCGGCGAGCCCTTCAGGACTCCGGCATCCTTCCCTTCCCAGAGCTCTGTGAGCCTGCTTATTACTTCCGGTCTGTAGTCCATGTCTCTTCGCTGACTTCTGCTTCCTTCCTTATCCAGTCGTATCCTCTCTCCTCAAGCTTGAGAGCCAGTTCAGGTCCGCCCGATTTCACGATGCGGCCGTCATAGAGCACATGCACATAATCGGGCACGATATAGTCGAGCAGCCTCTGGTAGTGCGTTATGACGATGACCGAGGTGTCGGGTCTGCGGATTTTGTTCACGCCGTTGGCGACGATGCGCAGTGCATCGATGTCGAGTCCTGAGTCTGTCTCATCGAGCAGTGCCAGTCGCGGCTCGAGCATTGCCATCTGGAAGATCTCATTCTTCTTTTTTTCGCCACCGGAGAAGCCTTCGTTGACACTCCTGTTCGTAAGGGCTGAGTCAATCTCGACGAGTTCCTTTTTCTCGCGCATCTGGCGCAGGAATTCGGAGGCCGACAGCGGTTCGAGGCCGCGGTGCTTGCGCTGCTCGTTGATGGCCGTCTTCATGAAGTTGACCATACTGACGCCGGGGATCTCTATGGGATACTGGAATGAGAGGAAGATACCCTCGCGGGCGCGCTCTTCCGGTGACATCTCCAGGAGGTTCTTACCCTCGAAGGTGATGGTTCCGGCGGTGACTGTGGCTATCTCCCTGCCGGTAAGCACGTTGGCGAGGGTGCTTTTACCGCTGCCGTTGGGGCCCATGATGGCATGGATCTCGCCGGGTTTAACTTCCAGGGTGAGACCCTTTAGTATCTCTTTGTTGTCAATAGAGGCTTTTAAGTCTTTTATCTGTATCAAAAATTCGGTTTGCATATCTTGTTTGCTGTTATGTTCATTGACTAACCCACGCTTCCCTCAAGGCTTATCTGCAGGAGCTTCTGCGCTTCCACCGCGAACTCCATCGGGAGCTTGTTGATGACCTCGCGGGCATAGCCGTTGACAATCAGGCCTATGGCATCTTCAGTGGAGATGCCTCGCTGGTTGCAGTAGAAGATCTGGTCCTCGCCGATGCGGGAGGTTGTTGCTTCGTGTTCGACGATGGCTGTGGGATTATCCACCTCGATATAGGGGAATGTGTGTGCCCCGCACTTGTCACCGAGCAGCAGTGAGTCGCACTGCGAGAAGTTGCGTGCCCCTTCGGCCTTGCCCAGCACCTTTACAAGTCCGCGGTAGCTGTTCTGGCCGAATCCGGCCGAGATGCCCTTGGAGACGATTGTGCTCTTCGTATTACGGCCGATGTGGATCATCTTTGTTCCTGTGTCAGCCTGCTGGTAATTGTTTGTGACGGCAACCGAGTAGAATTCGCCGACGGAATTATTACCGCGAAGGATGCACGAAGGATATTTCCATGTGATAGCCGAACCGGTCTCCACCTGGGTCCATGATATTTTGGAGTCATCTCCCTTGCAGATACCCCTCTTGGTGACGAAGTTGAATATCCCGCCCTTGCCCTCCTTATCGCCCGGGTACCAGTTCTGAACGGTGCTGTATTTGACCTCGGCGCCGCGCTCTGCCACTATCTCAACCACTGCTGCATGGAGTTGGTTCTCGTCGCGCATCGGTGCTGTACAACCCTCGAGGTAGCTGACATAGGCATCCTCATCGGCAATAAGGAGAGTGCGCTCGAACTGCCCCGTATTGGAAGCGTTGATGCGGAAGTATGTGGATAGTTCCATCGGGCATCTGACCCCCTTCGGGATATAGCAGAAGGAGCCGTCGGAGAAAACCGCCGAGTTGAGTGTGGCGAAGAAGTTGTCAGTATACGGTACTACCGATGCGAGGTATTTCTGTACGAGGGTCGGGTGCTCCTTTACGGCCTCTGAGAAGGAGCAGAATATAATACCCATCTCTGCGAGGGTCTCGCGGAAGGTGGTCTTCACCGAGATGGAGTCCATGACAGCATCGACGGCCACGCCGGCCAGATGCTTCTGTTCCTCAAGCGGTATCCCGAGTTTGTCAAATGTCTTCAGCAGTTCCGGGTCGACTTCACTGAGGCTGTTGAGGCTCTTCTTCTGTTTTGGTGCTGCGTAGTAGATAATCTCCTGGTAATCAATCTCCGGTATTTTCAGGTGAGCCCATTTTGGCAGTTTCATCGTCTGCCAGTGACGGAATGCCTTGAGGCGGAACTCAAGCATCCATTCGGGCTCCTCCTTTTTGGCGGAGATTAGTCTTACAACGTCTTCACTTAGGCCTTTGGGGATCACATCAGTTTCGATATCGGTCACAAAGCCGTACTTGTATTCACCTGATGTTACCTCGCCCAGCAGCTTATCCTGGTCATTTTCCATATCTGTCTCCTTCAACGGTACATCAACTGAACAAATGTCACCGTTTAAAGTTTGTGCACTTCTTATAATCGTGCAAAATTAATCAAAAATGGTGAGACGGAAGAGTGATGTATAGGTGTGATGTATTCCGTCACAGGTAAATAAAGGAGGGAGAAGTGCAGTTTTACTTCTTGTTGTTTATGATTAGAGCGCCGATCACGCCGGGTACCCAGCCGCAGAGGGTGAGGAGGAAGATGATCAGGACTGAACCGCACCCTTTGTCGATTACCGCCAGGGGAGGGAAGAAGATGCACAGCAGAACACGGAGAAGGCCCATAGAGATTTACGATTTGCGAATTTCGATTTGCGATTATAAAAGTAAAAATTTTTTCACTTCTGCCTATTGCCTACCGCCTACTGCCTTATTTTCTGAACAAATGATCAGCCGCCTGCAGTATTTTCAGCTTCAGGTCAGCAGGATAATCCGGGTGAACATCCAGGAATTTCTCAACAGTTGCACGGGCCCCGGGGGAACGGTGGCCTGCAAGGGTAGAGGAGATCCAGCTTCCCGGGAAGAAGATGTCGCCGGTGCTCTTTATCTCCTCCAGCATCTCCAGTGAGGGGAGGATATATTTCTCAGACCTCTCTGCGACCATCGGGTGGTGCAGGTAACCGAGCGCTTCCAGCACCCACGGCTCGCGCTCGCGGCTGGCCGGGTCACGGAGGCTCTCAAAGAATGCATCACGAACTGCAGCATCAGGTGACACAGCCGGCGTGACAAAATCGAAGCGTTCCAGCCTCTCCTTTCCGGCGATCCGTTCGCGCTGCCCGGCAATTATTTCGTTTGCATCCTTGTGCCCCTTCAGCGCAAGTGTCAGCGCGAGGGTGCAAAGCTCATCCTCACTAAGTTTGACAGGACCGGGCTGATTCTCACCCGGAATCGTTCCGCCCGCCAGGTCTCCCCCTGGAATTGCTCTAACCCGGGGTCTCCCACCCGGCAACTCTCCACTTTTCCATAGTGCCGCCAGGTAATTCATCCCCTGAGTGGTGATTGTCACACTCCTCAGGGTACCGAACCATGATCGTTTTTCAGCCGCGCTTTCGGCTGACGCCATTTTGCCTCTCAGCATCGCTTCTGTCTCTACCGCCCGGGGTGACCGCTCCTCAGCGGTGAGCCGGTTCCACCATACAGATGAAAACCTTCCCGACACATAGTTTCGCAGCTGCAGATCAGTGATCTCCTGCAGGTCACGGAGCGCGGTCTCACAGAAATCGACCGGACTGACTGTCCCGTTGACCACGTTTTCATACAAGTTGATCCAGAGGATCCCCTTCAGCAGCGGATCCTGCATTCCCGGAAGATTGGCAAGAAGATATCCCGCACTGAGGCTGTCGAACAGAAAAGTGCCGTAAGCCCTTCCGGAAATATCCGGTATAATGCATAGCGGCTGATCGATCAATTCAATATAGGAATCCCTCTGTGCCGGCGTTAACTCTGCCGTAACAGTGTCAGAAGCCGTGATAACCATTGTCTTCAGCGTCTGCGGCCAGTGTCTGAGGGTTCCGGCAGGGTCATCCTCACTGAGCGAGATCCGGTAGCTGCCATCTTCTGCAATAGCCGGTTTAATAACAGGCATACCGGCCTCCCTGACCCACATCCTGCTCCATTCATCCAGCGGTTTGCCCGAGGTCTCTTCAAGAATAGCAATCAGATCGTCCCACCGGGCGTTGCTCCATGAATATTTTTTCAGATAGACCTGTAGTCCTCTCATAAGGTTTTCCTCACCGGTGATTTGTTCAAGCTGCCGCATGACTATTGGTGCCTTGTTGTAGATGATACCCCCGTAGAGTGAGCCGGCATCCTTCATATTGCCAAGCTCCTGAATTATCGGGTTGGTGCCGCGCGTACGGTCAACTTCATAGGCAGCGGGATACCGCGAAAGAAGGAATCTCAGGTCATGGTTTACATCCGGAAAATCAGGACCGGCAATCTTGTCCGACATATACCCGGCAAAAACCTCTTTGAGCCATACGTCGTCAAACCACTTCATTGTTACCAGGTCACCGAACCAGATGTGCGATGTCTCATGTGCAATCAGCGAGGCGCGCGACAGACGTTCGTTGAGGGTGGGCGATGCTTCGAGCATCAGCGACGAGGCGCGGTAAAAGATTGATCCCGGATGCTCCATACCGCTGTACTGGAAGGGAGGCAGCAGCACGAACCCGAACTTGTCAAACGGGTACGGTATCTGAGTGTAATCTTCAAGCCATTTCAGGGCACTGTAATGAAGGCGGAAGATCTCCTCCGCATTGTTTTCAATGTATCCGGCACGGGTCTCACGGTGCAGCATCTCCATCTTTACACCCTCAATCTCCTTCTCAATAAGGTCAAATTTGCCTGCGGCGAAGGCAAACAGGTATGTGCTGATGGGCTTCGTCTCACTGAAGCGAAGAGTGACTCTTCCTTCAGTGGTGTCAGCCGAGACGACAGGATTGTTAGACATGGCCCGATAAGAGGCCGGGATATCCAGTGTCAGGGTGAACCTGCCCTTGATGTCCGGCTGATCGAAGCAGGGAAAGGCTGTTGAAGCCCTGTCCGGAACGAACAGTGTATAGAGGTACTCATCATTCCTGTTGAGTGAGAGATCTCCGGCGCGAAACCCTATCTCCACGCGGTTGTACCGACGCGAGAGGAGATCCCTGTCAACAAGGATATGTCCATTTGTCAGGACAGCTTCAACCGGTCTGCCGTTCACGATGAGTGTTTTTAAATGATCATCCGGCACCCTGAAATCGATCACCAGCGGTTCCCTTCCGGCCCTCAGGCTGAACTCGATGACAGCTGTACCTTCAACAGGGATATCTTTTCCTTCATCGATTTTAAATGTGAGACTGTAATTCACATCGCGGAGGGTTTCAGACCTGTAAGTGGCAAGCAGTTTTGAGACTCCTCCGGCGGTATAGTCTGACCTGTCCGCCCTTTTGCAGGAGGCCGGGATGGCTGCGGCCAGGACCGCTACAGTAAGCAGGTGAATGAAGGATAATCCGGATTTCATGATGACAATTTCAGTTTATCAAATATAGACAATCGGGCCATACCGCATTCCTGCATCACAGCACAAACATTGCCT
>JAVEZX010000155.1:0-5743 GCA_034002785.1 Bacteroidales bacterium | reverse complement strand
AAGTTGTGAACCTTTACTGCAGGCTCTCTCCAGTGGATTACTGTGTCGGCAGCGAAGATCCGCGGAGCCATTCTGAGTGTATCTCCGGGGGGGATTGTCTGAGGCACGGGCTTCAGCTTGCGTGCATATATACCGGCGGCAGTTTCCACAGCCAGCTGAGCCCCGGTCTCCATCAGCCTGTCATGCAGGCTGCCGGCTGTCTCGTCAGGGGAGATATCCGTTTCATGTGAGAGAAGCACCATGCCTGTGTCTATGTCTTTGTCTATCATGAATGTGGTGACGCCGGTTTTAGTCTCTCCGTTGATTATGGCGTGGTTGATTGGTGCAGCGCCCCGGTACTGCGGCAGCAGTGAGGCATGCAGGTTAAAGGTGCCCAGCGGAGGAAGGCTCCATACTGCTTCAGGCAGCATGCGGAACGCTACCACAACAAACAGGTCGGCATTAAGGTTCTTCAGGGTGCCAATGAAGGCAGGATCCTTTAGCTTCTCAGGCTGGAGAAGGTTAAGGTGGTGCTCCATTGCATACACCTTTACCGGGCTGAAGGTTAGCTTCTGTCCTCGTCCGGCAGGTCTGTCAGGAACGGTAACGACGGCAGCTATGTCACACCCTGCCTGATGAAGGGCACTGAGGCTGGCAACTGCAAACTCCGGTGTCCCCATGAATACTATCCGGGGCATGGCCTCAGTCATTTTCTCCCTTTGTTGGCGATTTGTAGCATGCCAGGGTGTGACCCATCTTGACAGCCTTGGTCTCAAGATAGAAGGTGTTGAACTGGTTCGGCTCAATCTCGAGCGGGATCGTCTCCACGATGGAGATGCCGTAACCCTCAAGTCCTGCGCGTTTAACCGGGTTGTTCGATATGAGCCTCACCTTTCCCAGCCCTATGCCCCGCATTATGTTGGCACCGATGCCGTAATCACGCTCATCCTCCCTGAAACCCAGTTCAATATTTGCTTCGACGGTATCGCGCCCCTGTTCCTGGAGCTTGTAGGTTCTTATCTTGTTGATCAGCCCTATACCCCGTCCCTCCTGGCTGAGATAGATTATAGCACCCTTGCCTTCAGCCTCCACCATCTGCATCGCCTTATGGAGCTGCGGCCCACAGTCGCACCTCTTTGATGCAAAGATGTCTCCGGTGAAGCACGATGAGTGAACCCTGACCAGTACAGGTTCATCTTTCGTCCAGTGTCCCTTTACAAGTGCGGCATGTTCAAGGCCATTGCTCACCTGCCGGAAGGGGATAAAATCGAAGTCGCCGTATTCGGTCGGCAGTTTGACCTGCTCGCCCATCTCCACTATCGATTCAATGCCGAGGCGGTAACGGATCAGGTCCCTGATCGAGATTATTTTTATGCCGAATCTTTCCGAGAGTTTGAGCAGGTCAGGCAGTCTTGCCATCGACCCGTCTTCGTTCATTATCTCCACCAGTGCTCCGCCCGGACGCAGTCCTGCGAGCCTGGTCAGGTCCACGGCTGCTTCAGTATGGCCCGCCCTGCGCAGCACACCTTTGGTGCGTGCCTTGAGCGGGAAGATATGGCCCGGTCTGCCGAGCTGGTATGGTTTGGTGGCAGGATCAACAAGTGCCTTAATTGTAAGTGCCCTGTCCCTGGCGGATATTCCTGTAGTTGTTTCCGGGCTCAGAAGATCCACCGAGACAGTGAAGGGTGTCTCGTGAAGTGAAGTATTATGGCCTACCATCATGTTTAGTTCCATCTCCTCGCACCGCTCTTCAGGCAGCGGTACGCAGATGAGTCCGCGACCATGAGTGGCCATGAAGTTTACTATCTCAGGTGTGATCAGTTCTGCCGCACAGATGAAATCGCCCTCATTCTCCCTGTCTTCATCGTCAACAACAATAACAACCCTGCCGGCCCTGATCTCCTCGATGGCTTCTATGATTGTATTCAGTTTGGTATCTTCAGTCATTTTAAACTCGTTTGGTGGGTTCCCATATCCCCGTTTCAATCCCTTTCAGTGCCTTCACAAATCCTGCTGCCAACGCTGCATTCATCAGCAGGAACTGGGTTATAAATCTTTGTACCCTGATCTTTTTACCCCTCCTCTCCAGCACAATATCAAGAGCTGACAAAATTATGAAAATCAGCTGAAATGCTGTAAGCCAAAGATAGAAATCAGACCGACCTGAAAGAATGACTGTTGTCATAAAAAAGAGGAGCAGGAGGAGGGGGGTTAACCACCTCATTATCTTATGGGAAAAGAATGCAAAGCAGGTGCTGAATCTGTGTCCCGGGCAGAGGCCGAAGCGGAACAGGTTCTGGAAGGAACCGGCAGCAATCCTGACGCGTCTCCTGAACTGTGCCTGCATGCCGGGCTGGGTGTCTTCGCAGACTACAGCCTCGGGGGCGTTTACCGCCCGGAAATTTTTTTTAAGGATAGTCAGCCCGACAAACAGGTCGTCAACAAGTGTATTCTCCGGGAGCATCGGAAAGAGATCTCTTCGCACTGCGTAACAGCCGCCGTAAGGACCCGGCATGGAGCCCCACAGATCTCCCTCGGCACGTTTCAGAGCCGTCTCGAACCTGCTGTAGAGGTTTTCCTGTCTCACGATACCCCTGTTGCCCGGCGTTGTGAGGCGGACGGTAGAGTCACACAGCCCGGTTAGCGGATTGGAGAAAGCTTCCGCCAGTTTTGTGACTGTGCTGCGGGTAAACATCACGTTGGCATCCGTAATCACAAGTATCTCCCCGGTAGCTTCCGGGACCAGGTCATTGAGCATTACCGCCTTGCCTCTTCGCTCTGCGCGAATCAGACATCGGATACGACGATTTGTGGCTGCCATAGTTACCAGCAGGGCATTGGTGCCGTCAGTCGAGCCGTCCGAACCGATTACGAAGTCCAGCAGCTCAGCGGGATAATCAGAGTCCAGCATGCTCAGGATCTTCTCCTCTGTAACACTTTTTTCGTTATAGAGCGACATAACAACCGTGACTGACGGCAACGGCTTCTGTTGATGCCGGGATAAGCTCTCCGGCTTCACACGGCCCTTCAGTTCAGCTGCCAGGATCACTGCCGCCGGGTAGATCAGGTAGGTCCAGGCCAGTAGGGCAGAGGCAACTATCAGGATTATCTCAGCGGTCATGGATCAGTCTCTTGTAGAATTCGAGCAGTTTCATGGTGTTGGCGGCGTTGTGGTACCTCTCTTTCACCAGCGCCACTGCTGCATCGCCCATTGCTGCCCGCCTCACATGATCCTGCAGCAAAGAGGAGAGTGCTGAACAGAATGATTCCGGATTACCTGCAACAGCCAGCTCTCTGCCGTTTACTGCCTGAAGGCCCTCAGCCGCTACAGGTGTTGCAACTACAGGACGGCCAGCTGACATTGCGTCTATGATCTTTATACGCAAACCGCTGCCGGAAAAAAGCGGTGCGATTATTACATGGCATGAAGCCATGAAGGCTCTGGCATCTTCAGTCTCGCCTGCAATGACAATGTTCTTGCCGGAGGGAAGCACAGTCTCATGCTGCTGTAGTCCCCTTCCTGCAATTTGCAGCGTGGCTGAAGGGATCTTCTCCAGGACGCATGGCCAGACTTTGTTTATAAACCATTTTATGCCTGTGATATTCGGATGCCAGTTCATGGATCCTATAAATCCCACTCTCAGGTCGGCACAGGGGGGTTCAGGTATACGGACTGCCTCTTCCGCTCCCGTTTCTGAGAGGCATACGGGTTTTCCTTTTGCTGCTTCGGTGAACCATATGAAATCAGGTTCACTTATAGGCACCACGGCATCAAAATTAACGGCAGCCTGTTTCTCCACAGCAAGGAGTCTGCGGGAGAGGTTTGACAGGTAGGCTTTTCGTACCGGGGACAGTTCTTCTGCTGCCATCATCTGTCTGATTTTGTGCTCCAGGTTATGTGCACGCAGGATCACTGGCGAGTCTGTAAGTTTTCTTATCTCGTTGAGGTAGAGTGCCATTGAGAGTCCCTCGCACTGGATAATGTCAAAATGACCGTTATTCAGATGTGTCCGGAGTGCTTCAGAATATACCGGCGATCTGAAGCGCACGAGATCGTATGGCTCGGATGAGAATAGAAGGTTACGTGCCATGGCCGCCGGCCTGATGCGGGTATCCACTGAAACAGTGGTGTATGCAGCCACATATTGAGGTATTTTTTCACTCCCGGAATGACAGATTTCAGGATGTTTCTCTGTTTTCATGGAGAGGAGCGAGAGCTCGGCCCCGGCAGAGGCCAGGCCCCTGATACACCTTGCCGTGGCCACCGTACCGCCGTCGTGTTCGGGCCGGAGAGGCCTAGGCGCGAGTACCAGTATCTTCATTATCCTTTTCGGGTTTGATACCGGTCAGGAAGGCTACTATCTTCCTGAAGAAGAGGATATATGTCTCGGCATTCATGATGGCTGCGTCCGTGGTTGCCTTATAGGTCAGGAAGATCCCTATTGGCAGGAGGATGATTGTGGAGGCGAGCATTCCAAGCGGAACGCTGATTATCAGTTCCTTGGCAAACTTCTCGCCGGAGAGTGAGATTACATAATAAACGACAAAGAAGAGTACTGAAATGACTGCCGGTGTTCCGAGGCCCCCCTTCCTGATTATGGCTCCCAGCGGTGCTCCGATAAAGAAGAAGACCAGGCAGGCCAGGGGCAGTGTGAACCTCTTGTACCTCTCGGCCTCGTAGCGTCTGAGATTCTTGGCTTCGGCAACAAGAGCCTCGCTCTTTTCGGTCATAAAGGCTGTTCCTTCGCGGGCGAAGCTGAGGGCTCGGCTGACAGTGGTGTTCTTGTCCATGAAGTTCAGCGTATCGAAGGCAGCACGTGCATTGAACTTCTGTGACATCCAGTCCGGGATGCTGTCAACTTCCTCTTTGAATGCGGGATTTTTGAAGGGGCTCTGCGTGAAGAGTCTTGTCTGGCTGAATTCGGTGAAATAAGTTTCAGTCCTGCCGTTGAATCTTATGGAGAGCGAGTCGATATAAAAAGTCAGATCCGATGTGTTGAGCATAGCGTAATTGGATCTGTAGATGTCCATTCCCGAGCGGTTCAGACCAAAGCCTTCGAGTTCGATCACCATGGTTTGTTCGGTGAACCGGTCACGTCGGAATGGGAATGTACGTTTTTCCTGCGGCACGTTCTTTTCTTCTATGTCCTTGTAGGCATAACCGTTATAGAGCGTCAGTATCAGGCCGCTCTCGTCAGGTGTTACATTCATGTAGCCTGAATCGGCATGAATGACTGCAGTGTTTCCGATTCCTTCCCTGTGGTCGTAGATGTAGATGCCGTCCAGGCGGTTTGTTTCGGGGTCCTTGTCGGTTATCTTGATGCTGAATCCGTCAATTCCGTTGTAGAAGGTGCCTGCCTGAATGTTTAATTCGGGTCTCATACGGCGTATATCGGTCAGCAGGGTTCTCGCCTTGCGTGTGGAGATGGGCAGGACGTAGTCAGCGAAGAAGAATGACGCAACTGCAAGGAAAGTGGCGAAGATGAAGATAGGCATCATGATTCGCTGGAGAGGTATTCCCGATGATTTCAGGGCGGTGAGTTCAAGGAACTCACCGAGGTTGCCGAAGGTCATCAGAGAAGCAAGAAGTATTGCAAGGGGCAGGGAAAGGGGAACGAATGTAAGGGAGAACTGGAAGAGGAGTTCGGAGAGGACCTTTGGTTCGAGTCCTTTGCCGGCCAGGTCATCTACATACATCCAGAGGAACTGGAGGATGAAGATTATGAGTACGATGAAGAACGTCAGGATCAGAGGTCCAACAAAC
>JAVEZX010000154.1:0-5757 GCA_034002785.1 Bacteroidales bacterium | reverse complement strand
GATGAGGCATATTGGCAAAAACCCCGACCCGGCTACGCTGGCCCGGCTCTCCAACTGGCGGCATAATCATGAAGGCTACCCACCTTATTCCCGCCGCCGACCTGTCCTAACAACCGGGGCCACCTTAGACAGGCTGGGTCTCATGAGCAATAAATAGATAAGGGCATTCGTGAGACGTTCATCTTTAATGAAAGCCCCTGGCCGACCTGTATATCTATGAACTATGTCGCACAGTTAAACGGGGAAGTAGACTTGACTCTGCTCGAATCATGAACCGAATTTTGGCAAGAGAATTAACGCCCAAAGGAATGCGGCTAACAGGAGGCTGAGGAATACGGCTGCCGAACCCTGATCTTTGGCACGACCTGAGAGCTGGTGGTGTTCAATGCCAATACGGTTGACAATGGATTCGATGGCACTGTTGATGATTTCAACAATTAGTACCAGCAGTAATGACGCGACCATTAGAGCCCGTTCTGTTCCTGTTTCTCCCAGCCAAAGGGCTACAGGAACAAGAATAATACAAAAAAACAGTTCCTGTCTGAAAGCCGCTTCGAAGCGATACGTTGCAACGAATCCCTTCATGGACCAGCTAAATGCATGTATGAAATGGTCGAAACCGTGACGTTGTTCTTCTGCCGGTCTATCAATGTCATAGCTCACAATGTGCCTCGTTCTGGTTAATAAAATACCGTTTTTTACGATTAACTGACAAGTAGCGCCTACGGCAGAAGGTTTTCCTGCAACGGCAGGCTGATCGTGAATCTAGTACCTTGATCAATGGCACTCGCGACATCGACCTGACCACCGTGAATATTAATAATCGACTTGACCAGACTAAGGCCGAGACCACTGCCAGTGGTTGTCCTGCTCCGTTCTCCCCGAAAAAAACGATCGTAGATACGTGGCAAGTGTTCAACAGGTATGCCGGGGCCGCTATCATCAAAAATAAGTAAGGCACGGTCATCGCTTTTGAGTAAAGTTATGGAAACCCGGCCACCTTTGGAAGTGAATTTTATGGCATTGTCGAGCAGATTGGCAAAGGCACGCTGGAGACGACTGCGATCACCGATCACAATTAAAGCCTGCGTGGAGATCTCTGTTGTGAAAATGATGTCTTTATCATCGGCTACCGTGGCAAAGAGGTCGCTGACGTCACGAACAATTTCGTTCAGATCGACAGGCTCTCCTGATAACGGGCGAATTCCGGCATCAGTTTCGGCAATTTCGAGCATTGTGTTGATAATGCCGACC
This sequence comes from Bacteroidales bacterium, assembly GCA_034002785.1. Lineage (GTDB taxonomy): Bacteria > Bacteroidota > Bacteroidia > Bacteroidales > VadinHA17 > SR-FBR-E99. Next base: position 4,503 of record JAVEZX010000154.1, on the reverse strand, counting down.
AAACGGTCGCTCTCCTCGATCACAGCACTGGCTAGTTCTTGATATTCTTCCAGAGTCTGTGGACCGGTCAAAGTTGTCTCGGCCAGACCGCGTATGCGAGTCACAGGGCTGCGCAGATCATGGGCGACGTTGTTGGTAACATCCTGAAGTTCTCTGAGCAAAACCTGTATTCGCTCTTGCATTCTATTGAACGAACTGATCAGGTTGTTGATTTCCACGCTGCCGCCGTTAGATGGGATGAGTTGTGACAAATCCCCAGCGCTGATGCGATTGGCAGATTGGCGGACTTTCTCAATGCCAGTCAGGGCATGGCGAGCCATTGCAAATCCGATACTGCCACCACTTAGCAGCAGCAGGGCAAATGCAAAGAGAAAGGTTCCAACGAAGTTTTTTAGCAAACAGTCATCTTGAGCCAACGAAGTCCCGATCTGCACGATATAACCCTTACCAAGATCATGGAAGATACTTCGTGCACGGTTGCCATGGATTGAGGCTCTGATTGTCTCATAACGGCTTTCCTGTGAGACATTAAGTAGATCTGGTTGGGCTGGAACGTTCCATTCAGGAGTGTCCGAAGACATGATTTTTTCATTTTTCGGTGAATAGATACGAAAGAAGGTCTTATCGTTCCCCTCCTCATCGGCTTCTTTCTGAGCTTCGGTAAGCAGATCAGCAAACCCCTCCTCTTGATATATACGAGCTAATTCTTGCGCATCCCCAAGCAGTTCGGTGTCGATCCGCAACATCAGGTCTTTAGACAAGCTGTAATAAACCATGCTGAAGACAACTAAGGACAGTGATGAAAAAAGGATGGTGTAAAGAAGTGTCAGACGGACGGATAGTTTACGAAACATGTCAGTCTCTCTTCTCCAGTAGGTAACCAACACCGTGAATGGTATGAATCAGTTTGTGCGAAAAGGACTTGTCGATTTTTTCGCGTAAACGGCAGATCCTTGATTCGACCACATTGCTTTCCGGATCGAAGTTGTAATCCCAGACATGCTGCATGATCATTGTCTTGGAGACCACCCGCCCGGCATTGCGCATCAGGTATTCCAACAAAGCGAACTCACGCTGCTGGAGTTCAATTTCCCTCTCGTCGCGAAAGACCTTGCGCCGGACAATGTCCATAGTTAGGTTGTTGACCGTCAAACGGGTCGGTTCTTCTTGAAGCTGACTACGCCGCAACAAGGCCTGGACTCGCGCCAAAAGTTCAGAAAAAGAAAACGGTTTGACAAGATAATCGTCACCACCGGTCTGAAGGCCAACGATACGGTCATCAACCGTTTTTTTGGCACTTAAAACGATAATTGGGAGTTTGATTTTCTCTTTGCGCAATCGCTCAATCAAAGACAGGCCATCAAGCCTCGGCAACATAATGTCAACCACGGCAACATCGTAGGGTGCACTCTGTGCCATGAACAACCCTTCTATACCATCGCCGGCGCGATCGACGGCATAGCCCGCCTGGCTAAAGCCCTTTTTGACGAACTGAGCCGTCCGGTCATCATCTTCTACAAGCAGGATGCGCATCTCTTCTCATTCCTCAGACAGCCGACGTGGACTTAAAAAGACAATAGATTAAATAGATGTAAGTTCTTACAAGGCAGGGATGGATCTTTGGCCCGCTACCTTGATATGTGCCATGCCGGCGACCGGTGGCTGCCAGGCATTAAGTCGGTTCCGGTAAACATAGTCCGCCCCCTGATAATAGCTAATATTCCTTTGTAACAGAATTTCTGACTTTTGTGCAGGATATTCGGTGGCCTGTGCTGAAGCCAACCCCTCCTGCAACTGCATTTTATGTTGAGGACTGAGGATTGCCATGGACTTACCATCAAATAAACCCAGGTTCTGGTAGTTACCAATCAAGGCCCGCCCCTGATCAGGCGCCATTGCAAGGATATCCTTGCCAAAGAATGCAGAGCGATAACTCATATTAAGCAGGCTGAGCAGGGTCGGAGCGAGATCGATCTGGCTTGACACGCGATCGACTTGTCCCGGGATGATGGATTTCGGAGCATAGATCCAAAGTGGAATATGGTAGCGTTCCACCGGCAATGCACGTTTGCCGGCACTACCCGACTGATGGTCGGCAACGATGACGAACAGGGTGTTACCAAACCAGGGTTGTTGCCTGGCTTTAGACAGAAACTCTCCGATAGCGTGATCGGTATATTTTACTGCGCCGTTACGCCCCGTGCCAGAGGGGATGTCTATTTGTCCTTCCGGATAGGTATAAGGGCGATGATTGGAAGTCGTCATCAGGTGCAGGAAGAAGGGTTGCCCCTCGGCATTTGATTGGTCGGCCACCTTGATCGCCTGTCGGAAAAGATCGGCATCAGACATACCCCAGGCGTTGGAAAAGCTAATTTCGCTATCCGGTACACTTGACTGATCCACAACCTGATAGCCATTGCCGCTGAAAAACGCCCCCATGTTGTCAAAGTAGCTACGACCACCATACATAAAAAACGATTGGTAACCTTTGCTATTGAGGACATTTCCGAGCGACCATTGATCCGACTCCCGCCCGATCCGTTTGACGATAGAACGCCCCGGTGTTGGTGGGATCGACAGGGTCACCGCTTCAAGACCGCGAGTGGTTCTGGTGCCGGTTGCGTAGAAATTTGAGAAGAACAAACTCTGGGCGATGAGAGCGTCGAGATTTGGTGTCAGATGCTCATCATTACCGAAAAAAGCCAGATAATCGGAACTTAGGCTTTCCACCATCACCAGGATGACATTCAGCTTTTTTTCCGGGCCGGTTTGCACAATATCGCGTCTGATGTCAAAAAGGTTGCTACCCACAAAAGTCGCGTTCGGTTCGGAAATTTCCTGTTTCAGCAGAGCGGAAGCTTCCTCTTGGGGGAGATGTTCGTAGAACTGTAGGTAATCGAGATCATTATTTCGAAAGGCAGCGACGAACTGGTAAGGGCCATTGCCGGCAAGTTCGTTCTGGTAGACGTTTGCGGAAACAGTACGCACCGACTGATCGAGCCCGCCATACACGGCGAGAGGCAACAGCAGCGCCAATCCAGCGGCCATGGTGCGCCGGGAGAATCGTTCCTCTGTGAACAGAGCCTTCTTGATGGGATGACGCAGGCCGTAGTAGATGAACGCAGCCACCACCACCAACCCGGCCAAGAGCGGGACGACCGGGTAGGACTGAAAGATATTATCCGTTACCTCGCGCCGGTAGATCAGGTAATCGATGGCAATGAAATTGAAACGGACACTGAATTCGTCCCAAAAAAAGTATTCGGCGATCGCGATAAAGGCCAGGGCATAAAAGCCAGCGAAGAGCATAAACTGAACCCAGCAACGATGCAGGCGCGACCGCCAGAGCCGTTCCGGGACCAGCCATAGATAGAGAGCAGGCAAGATCAACGCATAGGCGCAGAATCCAAAATCGAAGAGCATCCCTCGACCGAAGACCTGGAGGAAACCACCCAGGGAAAGATCTGTTTCCGCCCAACTGTAAGCGAGCAGCGCCAGGCGGGTAAGAAAAGACAGGGTCATGGCGACAACAGCAATAATCACCAACAGGTTGAAGCGTGTGGATCTCATGTTAATTCCTTGTTGTTGAGGCTGAAGCTTCAGGTGTGAGCCGGTCCGTGACTATCGGGCAATACGCGTCGGCATAAAGCAATCGGGCCCACACAACAGCGCTCATCCAGCAGATGGCCAGCGTGGTCAGGTCATGACTCAAGAAGTGTGCGCCACGAACCTGTTGTGCTAACCCGAACAAAATCCCGAGGAACAGGGGCAGCAGCAGACTGAACCGAGACCAGGGGGCGGCACGACGACGGAGGGCGAAAAAAAGGCTGAACCAGGCAAAGCCACCGCTTGAATGGGCTGCGGGAAAAGCATGCCCGACGGAGGCGTGAAGAGGCACGTGGTCGAAGATTCGGACATAGGGCTGGGCTCCGCCGAAGATTTGCAGGTCCCAGGGTGAATAGATATGTGTCACAGCTTTAAGCCCACCAATAATGGCCGGTCCACTGATTCCGGCAAGCAAAACAAAAGCCAGGTCACTACGATAAGGCTTCAATTTGGGAAGAAAAAATGATCCCACGAGTAGAAACAGCAGGATGATAGCCATGGCGACAACCAGGTAACGCCCACCGTTATGGAGCAGGTCTTGGGTCAACCAGTGGGACTTATAAGTCCACTTCCCCAGGGCGGAGTCATAGAAATGTTGACTTATCCAGATATCCAAGCCGGTATATTCGGAACAGATGGCAAACAGGACAGCAACGCATGGTACGGTATAATTCACTGCAAATTGTCGTTTGAGCATGCTTTATCACTCGTCACCGGACAACATTACACCCACCTAAAAAGACGAGTCATTACAGGGTTCGATTGAAATGTGAGGTGGTCCCCAAAATTCGGACAGTGTAGTAAGGTGGGTAGCCGCACACCGACGAAGGAGGTACCACCTGATGAGCAAAACGAAACGTACGCGCTACTCCGCCGAGTTCAAGGCCAAGGTCGCCC
>JAVEZX010000153.1:0-5758 GCA_034002785.1 Bacteroidales bacterium | reverse complement strand
ACTCTTTTTTTATTCTAAATAATTTTATATTTGCGGACTCTTAGAAGGGTAACAAATAACTTACTCATATATGTACTGGACACTTGAATTAGCATCAAAACTTGAAGATGCGCCATGGCCCGCCACAAAGGACGAGCTCATTGACTACGCGATAAGGTCAGGTGCCCCTATGGAAGTCATAGAAAATCTGCAGGAGATTGAGGACGAGGGAGATATCTATGAGAGTATAGAGGATATCTGGCCTGATTACCCGTCAAAGGACGACTTCTTCTTTAACGAAGACGAATACTAGTAAACGGCTGCAATAGCACACTGAGTGCCTGAAGGGGTCATTTAATGACAGCTTCAGGCACTTCGGCTTTTGCGGGCTTCTCTTTCACACCGCCGGAATCATCACCCGGATCCAGCAACACCGGGAGCTGGTCTGACCCATCCGGGGCAATCGGGGCTTCCTGTATGATTAACTCTTCAGGGGCTTCCGGCAGGGGCGGAAGTATCTCGTCTATGCCCATGCTTTTACGGTCAGGACGCAGGTCAGGGTGCCATCTGTACCCCTCGAGCCGCATATCCGTGTCAGGTATCTTAAGAGGCGGATTGAGCGTGCCGTCAGGACTCTGGTTCTGGTAGATCTCTACAATCTTGCTATCCTCAAAGAAGATCTCGATTGTAGAGCTCCTGGCCCGGTTAACTCCCACAAGCTCATTGCCGTCAACCACATAATATATGGCCTCGCCGTTGCCGGTGACCTTTATCCTGTGCAGCCTGTTTTCAACGAAAAAGCCTGACAGGTTCTTGCCGCTGATCTGGTCATACCTGGCGGTATCAACCTCACTGACAACGAAAGCCTTGTTGTACATCTCCATCCGGTCAGCCTTGCTGTTCACCGTAAACAGGGCAATGGAATCAGCTGTCATCTGATTCTCGCGTGACCACACAATGGGGTCATCATACAACCTGATCACCGAGTCGCGGAAAGAGTAGGAGAGGGAGTCACATTTTCCCTGCATCTCCCGGCTGAAGATTGTGCAGCCATAGTAAGCCTTCAGCAGCCTGTGATTAACACCGGCAGTGTCGGCAACGGGGATGGCCCTCAGGGTGTCAGCCCTGAGAGTAAGGGTGTCATCGTCCGTAAACATCGAGAACCAGGGTGTGCCTGTCAGGAGAATCCGCTCCGGTCGCTTCTCATACCATGCATAATTGCCGCCGCCGGTGATATTGTCGGTTGTATCGGTAATTGTCACGTGACCGAAACCCTCACCCTTGCCGCTCTTTTCATCATACCACAGGGTGTCACCCGTGATCCGCTGTTCGCGGTTGTCAAGGATGGCATTCTTCATAAGCTGTGAGACATCATAGCGGGTGTCACTCCAGCCGTTCTCACAGAACAGATAAATGCTGTCTCCAACAGCTTCAGTAGGACCGTCGAACCAGACAATCTCCCGCCCGGTATCATAACGCATCGTGTCAGCCGTCATAACATAGTCCGGATTGACAATCTTCACGCTGTCACGGAAATGGAGCATCTTCTGATCTGAGTAGTAGATGCCCACGATACTGGTAAGCGTGTTGTCACCACTGAGGATCCGTCCCCCGGTGTCATAATTAGCCACCTGGGTGTTGACATCATAGTCTATCTCATCGGTGAAGAGCTGCATCTCCTTGTCTGACAGCTCAACGTTTTCAGTCAGCACGGCCTTGCGTGTGTTGCCGTCATAAGTCAGGAACTGACCGCGTATATGTATTGTATCTCCCTGCCATATATGGATATTGCTGTATGCAAGTACTTCGTTTGAATCGATATAATACCAGGCGCTGTCACAGTTCATGTAAAGATCATTGTGCATCAGCCTGACGTTGCCGTTAAGCCTGTTGCGGGTACGGCCGTCAACGCGCTCATACTTCATCGAGTCGGAGTGAAGTATCTCGACCCTGCGCCCCTGATCATCCTGAGCCTGAAGGTGGCCGGAAAACAGGAGGAGAAGAAGCGGGAGGCAGTAGCGTGCGGCGCTCCTTAAGAAAAATGGTGCAGAAACTATACCTTTTATTCGAACCATCCGGAATAGTGGAACGTGCATCCCTTGAAGTCATCGCTGATGCGGATGTATGTCCTCTTGATCTTTTCCCTGATCCAGTCTTCATACATCTTGCCCTGCTTATCCCTGAGAGCTGCCTCAGCAAGGAAGTTGTAATCATCCTTCATGTTCACGTTGTGAGCCGGGATCTCCTCATCAAGCCTTACGATGCAATAGATGTTGTTGCCCTTGGCATCAGTGGTCCGGAACGGTTCGGAGATCTCTCCAAGCTTCATGTTTCGCACAACGAGGTTAACTTCCCGTGAGAGCTCATCGAGGGTAAGCCAGTTGACACGCTCGGAAGGGTTCTGGCTGACCATCTTGCCTCCGTTGGCACGCGTGGCTTTGTCAGAGGAGTACCTCATGGCGGCATGCGCAAACGTCAGACTGTCAGTGCGAACCAGCGCAGCTATGCTGTCAAGCTTGAGAATGGACCATTCTGTCTGCTCCTGCGTCAGCTTAGGCTTCATGAGTATATGACGTGAATTGACCATGTCACCTTTCCTCTCAACAAGCTGTATGATATGAAAACCGAACTCGGTCTCCACAATCTTTGAGACCACACCCTGTTTAAGGCTCCATGCTGCCTCAGCATATGGTTTGGCCAGCTCACCGCGGGTGTTGAAACCCAGCTCACCACCCCGGGCTGCTGAACCCGGATCCTCTGAATAGAGGACAGCCAGAGTGCTGAAACTGTCACCGTTGATGATGCGGCTGCGCAGATCGAGAAGCCTCTGACGAACCTCTGCCTTGCTCGCCTCCATGTCAGGAGGCTCAACAGATATCATGCTTAGCTGAACCTTCCTTGGCATCAGCGGGAGGGAGTCACGCGGGATGGAACTGAAATACTTCTTCACCTCATCCGGCGTAACTGTAATATCCTGAGCTATTGTGCCCTGGGTCTCCTGAACTATGTACTGGTTAGTGAGCATCTCACGAAGATCCTTCCTGATCTCTGTCATGCTCTTGTTGAAGTATGACTCCAGGGCCTGCTCCGAACCTGCCCGGCGGATATATTCCGTCAGCCTACCGTTGAGGTCAGACTCAACAGACTCCGGGGAGACTTCAATTGAGTCTATCCTGGCCTGATCAAGGAAAAGCTTCTGTATCAGCTGGTCCTCGAAGATGCGGCAACGCAGCTGTTCCACCGGCGTCGGATCACGCTCGGCCTTTAGCTGAACAACCTGCCCCTCGATTTCGGAGAGGTAGACGACTTCATTGCCCACAACGGCAACCACCGATTCAACAACCTGCTGTCCGGCTGCGCCCTGCCCCGCGAAGATCGCCAGTGCGCAAATTATGATAATGTTCCTTTTCATCCTTTTCTTTCCCTTCTAATAAAGCTTCAGAGTGTTGTTGCTGACAGCCTCGTTGTAAATACCGTCTTCAAGCTTCTGCAGGAAGTCATTCCTGCGGTTATTGATTATTATAGTCCTGACCTGACTCCTGATATACTCAAATGGCGCCACGCTGTTACGCAGCCTGTACTCCCTTATTGCCAGGAAATATGAATACCTGTCGTCCCTCAGTTCAACCGAACTGTTTCGCTCAAGCCACTGCTCCTGGCTTTCTGACTCCAGGGGCACTTCCAGCAGCAACTGTGTGAATGTAATCCATTCATCATTGTAGTCGTCGTACCGGAGGCCGTTCTGTGCACATATGGCTTCAAGCTCCTGCATCTCAGCAGATCCCTGGGACCTGTAGAGTTTCCTGATCCTGTCTGTCTCGGACATTCCCAACGGTACCCTGATATAGAGAGCTCTTACCAGGTTCGTTGTAAGGGTGAAGGTGCTCAGATTACTCACGTAGTAATCCTGTAACTCGCTGTCTGATACAGTAGTGTCCATTTTTTGAAGGATCAGCTGCTGCTGGTACTGGTATATGAGGAGGTTGTTGCGCATCTCGTTGAGCTGCCTGTTAACCTCAGCCTTATACTCAGGAGTGAGGTTCTCCTCTGCACGCAGTGCCAGGAGTTCCTTGCGCGACCACTGCCGGATGTAGCTCTGCACTGCCGAGATGCTGTCCGCCTGGCTCATCCCGTCAACCACAAGCCCTGACGGGATCTGGTCAAGGTAGAGAACCCTGTCGCCGGCACGTGCCACCGCCTGGCGACTGGAGTCAGTGTCAGTATTCCGGCAGGCAACGGCCAATATCAGCAGTAACGGTATAAGCAGCCTGGCCATAATCAATATTCGTTGAACTTCCTGCTGTAGTTAGGCGCCTCACGGGTGATCGTCACATCGTGCGGGTGGCTCTCGGTGACACCGGCACTGGTGACACGCACAAACCGTCCTTCCTTCTTGAGTGTCGGGATATCACGAGCACCGCAGTAACCCATTCCTGAGCGAAGACCTCCAAGGAACTGGTAAACCACCTCGCCCAGTGTCCCCTTGAATGGCACCCGTGCCGTGATTCCCTCGGGAACAAGCTTGTGAATGTCATCCTCCATATCCTGGAAGTACCTGTCCTTCGATCCCATCTGCATCGCTTCAACCGAGCCCATGCCACGGTATGTCTTGAATTTTCTGCCGTTGTAAATTATAGTTTCACCGGGCGATTCCTCAACCCCGGCAAAGAGTGATCCGGCCATAACGCAGTCTGCCCCGGCCGCTATGGCTTTAACAATGTCTCCGGAATACCTTATGCCACCGTCGGCTATCACAGGCACACCGCTGCCTTCAATTGCACGGGCCACATTGTAGATGGCTGAAAGCTGCGGCACTCCTACGCCAGCCACTACCCTCGTGGTGCAAATGGAACCAGGGCCGATCCCCACCTTAACGGCATCAGCCCCCTCCTCAACCAGCCTTAAGGCCGCTTCGGGAGTTCCGATGTTGCCCACAACAACCTCTGTTCCGGGGAAAATCTTCTTTATCTCCTTTAGTATCTCTATCACACTCTTCGTGTGTCCGTGCGCAGTGTCAATTGCAATGGCGTCAACACCGGCACCTACAAGGGCCTCAACCCTCGAAAGAGTGTTTGGGGCTATTCCTACTGCGGCGGCAACCCTGAGCCGTCCTTTGTCATCCTTGCAGGCGTTGGGCCTGTCCTTGGCCTTTGTTATATCCTTGTAAGTAACCAGTCCCTTCAGCCTGCCCTTCTCATCAACAATGGGCAGCTTTTCAATCTTGTGTATCTGCAGAATCTCTGCAGCAGCTGCAAGGTCAGTCTGGTGACTTAAGGTAATAAGCCTCGACAGCGGAGTCATTATCTCACTTATCCGGCGCGAATAGTCGGTCTCAAACCGCAGATCACGGTTGGTCACTATACCTGCCAGTGCCCCGTCCTCATGAATGACCGGAATACCGCCTATCCTGAACTCCTTCATCAGCGCCAGGGCATCAGCCACCGTGGCATTGTCAGCAATTGTTACAGGATCAAATATCATGACACTCTCAGCCCTCTTGACCTTTCTTACCTGGGCCGCCTGCTGACTCACTGACATGTTCTTGTGAATCACACCTATACCCCCTTCACGGGCGATGGCTATGGCAAGATCAGCTTCAGTCACGGTATCCATGGCAGCTGATACAATGGGAGTGTTGATCGTGATGTTCCTCGTGAACCTGGTTCGCAGATCAACATCACGCGGCAGGATCTCCGAGTAGGCCGGAAGCAGAAGCTCATCATCGAAGGTAAGACCTTCAAACAGCAGTTTATCTTCAGAGAATGACATCGGGCAAGGT
>JAVEZX010000152.1:0-5801 GCA_034002785.1 Bacteroidales bacterium | reverse complement strand
TTGCCTCAGGCTTCCTTCAGATCCCGCCTCACGGCGGGCACCCTTGCCTTTGGCTAACGCTTCCCACTGTCAGGGCGCGTTCGGGACTCTCACCCTATAGTTATCGCCCATGCCGGGCACACAAGAAGAGGTGTACTGATGCACACCTCTCCATAAAACGATCCTGGATGATTAAACGGAAGCTAAGCTACCGGTTGTTGTCGCGACGGCGGTCATGTGAGCGGTGGTCGCGGTCTCCGCGATCACTGCGATGTCCGTCACGTGATCCCTGGTGATCTCTTCTCTCTGAAGGGTCTCGCTTCGGGGGCTCTACCCAGCCCTCAGGCTTCGGGATGAGCGGCTTGCGTGAAAGCCTCAGCTTGCCTGTCTTCTGGTCAACCTCAATGAGCTGAACCTCGACCAGATCACCCTCCTTGAAGAGCTCTTCAACAGTACCTACCTTTTTCCAGTCCATCTCTGAGATGTGAAGGAGACCGTCCTTGTTGGGAAGAATCTCAACAAATGCTCCGAACTGGGTGATTGTCTTAACCTTGCCGGTGTATACCTTGCCAACTTCAGGCACAGCGCAGATGGCGTTGATCCTGTCCAGGGCAGCCCTGATGACTTCGTAATTATCGCCGAAGACATCGACCATACCCTGACCGTTGATCTCCTCAATAACAATCGTAGCACCTGTAGTTGCCTGTATATCCTGTATGATCTTGCCGCCGGGGCCGATCACTGCGCCAATCATCTCCTTGGGAATGTAGATCTTCTCTATCCTCGGGGCGTGAGGCTTGAGCTCGGGCCTGGGCTCGGCTATTGTCTCCTGCATGATGTCAAGGATATGAAGCCTTCCGTTGCGTGCCTGGTTCAGAGCCTGCTTAAGCACCTCGAACGACAGACCGTCAACCTTGATGTCCATCTGGGTTGCGGTTATTCCGTCACGGGTACCTGTGACCTTGAAGTCCATGTCGCCAAGATGATCCTCATCACCGAGGATGTCTGACAGCACTGCAAATTTCTTTCCGTCCTTGTCAGTTATGAGTCCCATGGCGATGCCTGAGACCGGCTTGGCAATCTTTATGCCTGCATCCATAAGTGCCAGTGTTCCTGCACAGACGGTTGCCATTGATGATGAGCCGTTCGATTCAAGTATGTCAGACACGATGCGGATTGCATACGGGTTGGTCTCATCAGGAGGCATCATATTCTTCAGGGCCCTGTGTGCCAGGTTGCCGTGGCCTATCTCCCTGCGGCTGGTGCCGCGGGCAGGCTTGGCTTCGCCTGTTGCAAAGGGCGGGAAGTTATAGTGAAGGGTGAATTTGTCTGTTCCCTGCCTGAGAACCTCGTCAATCATCTTCTGATCGAGCTTGGTGCCAAGGGTAACGGTTGTGAGCGACTGTGTCTCACCGCGTGTGAAGATGGCTGAGCCGTGAGCTGCCGGCAGCGGATCAATCTCGCACCATATCGGGCGTATCTCATCAAGCCTGCGACCGTCAAGGCGCTTGTGCTCATCCAGCACGAGGCGACGAGCAGCTTCCTTCTCAACATCGTGAAAATACCTGCTTACCAGCATCTTGTCAGCCGGTGCATCTTCGGGGAACTGGGCAAGGAACTCAGCCTTTATGGCATCAAAGCCATCAGAGCGGGTTTTCTTATCCGAACCGCTGGCTGCAAGAGTGTAACACTTTGTATAGGTCTCGTCCCATATCTTTTTGCGCAGATCTTCGTCGTTCTTCTCGTGGCAGTATTCTCTCTTGACAGTCTTGCCAACCATCTCGGCGAGCTCCTTCTGTGCAAGACACTGCGGCTTGATAGCCTCATGCGCAATGCGAAGCGCCTCGAGCATTACATCCTCGGAGACTTCGTGCATCTCGCCCTCAACCATCATGATGTTCTCATAGGTTGCACCAACGATGATGTCCAGATCAGCCGTCTCCACCTGCTCAAATGTCGGGTTGACGATAAATTCGCCATTGACCCTTGCAACCCTTACCTCGGAAATGGGTCCGTGGAACGGGATGTCAGAAACTGCAAGCGCTGCCGATGCAGCAAGTCCTGCAAGAGAGTCAGGCATAATATCCTTCTCAGCAGATATGAGGTTGATTGTAACAAATACCTCTGCATGGTAGTCATCCGGGAAGAGCGGGCGAAGAACCCTGTCTACCAGTCGTGATACCAGAATCTCATTGTCGCCGGGTCTGGCTTCTCTCTTGAGAAAACCGCCGGGGAAGCGGCCCGATGCCGCATACTTTTCCTTGTACTCAACGGACAGCGGCATGAAGTCGGTGTCTTCCTTTGCATCCTTGGCTGCAACGACAGTGGCCAGAAGCATGGTCTTGCCCATCCTTACAACCACGGAGCCGTCAGCCTGTTTGGCCAGCTTGCCCGTCTCAATTACGATTGACCGGCCATCGCCAAGGTCAATACTTTTTTCAATTAACTTATACATTTATGTTTCAGATTATTTCGGGATGAAGGATAAATATGCGACATATTTACCCGGGAATTAAAAAAAGGCAATCTGAAATTGCCTTTTCTTTCTCTTTACTTACGCAGGTTAAGCGCTTTGATGATTTCACGATACCTGCTGATATCTTTTACTTTCAGATAGTCAAGTAAACGCCTTCTTTTTCCGACCAGACTTATCAGCGCCCTCTGTGTACTGAAATCCTTCTTGTTCTTCTTAAGGTGCTCAGTAAGGTGCGCAATCCTGTAGGAGAAAAGAGCTATCTGACCCTCAGCACTGCCTGTATCCATCTCTGAAGATCCGAAAGTCTTGAAAAATTCCTGTTTTTTCTCCGTAGTCAAATACATATCCTTATCCAATAGATTGTTAATAAATTCTCCAATTTTGGAACGCAAAGATACAACTCTATTTTGTAATAATTCAAACAATTTGAAGAATTTTTTGCATTTGACTCTCTGTTAACTTAATCCGGTCCGGGCACAGGATTGATGCAAGGGCCTTTATAACAAAGACGCAATATTAATGCCAGAAGTTGCGCCTGCTCAAAACTTTATTACAATTATTTAACGTGAATTCAGTGAAATTGTTTTGAAAACTCACGGTTCAAGGAACAATGAACTGGACCTTTTCAGACCATGTCCAAGTGAGATGAGTGATGATCCGATGGCACAGTCGAGACACCGGTGAAACCGGCAACGGAGTGTTCGCAGTTCAATAAGCGCCTGTGAGGCGAAAGCCGACTCCGGTTTCAGGCCAGCCTCCGCGAAGTCTGTCACCACTCTGTTCTCCTCCGGGGGAAGGGAATCAAGGATGTCAACAGCCCGGTCACACCACTCCTGCTGCTGCCTGGTCTTGCCATAAACGAAGAGCAGCGGTGCAACGGCATTGATGATCAGCAGGTCTACCGACTGTTTCCCGGCGCGGCCTGCCGTGGAAGGCACCTCCTTGCCGAACTGATAGTGGTTGTTCCAGTATCGAGAGACGGAAACGCCGAACAGCTTCCTGAGGCTGTCATTATCACGGCATTCGAGGACCCTTGAGAAAAGTCCTTCGCTGTGCGTGAGAAGAGCGGCAAGCTGTGACAGCCTTACTGTGGGGAAATTGGCCGGCCTCAGCCTGTGGAATTTCCAGAGCCAGCCGTCTGCAGGCTGAAGCGAATACTTTGTACGCAGGATTTTGTATTCCCGGGAGAGAAGCAGGTAATAGGAATCAGTGACGGCCTCGCGGAAGAGCGCGTCATCAAGGAGCCCTGCGGTGCCGAAGAGCAGAGCCTCCACCTGGAGCAGGTTGTCAGAGTGCTTTCTGATGATCTTCAGCGGCAGCCTGGAGGCCAGCATTTCAAACGGATCAGTGTTGACGCGAAACCCGAAATACCTGGAGATGAGCCTGTAAAGCGTCTCCTCCCAGTCATTGCCCGTCTTTGTGAGAATCTCCCTTATTTCATTGCTCTTGCGCTCCAGGCGCTCCACCGCCACTGTCCAGAGCCAGTGCCTGACAATAAATCCGTCGGTCATCCCGATGAGGCCGCTGCACGGCAGCGGGGACGGATTATTGATGAACCCGAGGTAGTTCTCCCACAACGCAGGGTCAAACAGGGGCCGTGCGGTGATCAGCCGTCTGCCTGAGGCAGTATAGACATCTGTGTCCTCGTCATGCACAAGGTGCAGGATCACATTGTCATATGAATGGTCTGTGTGATGGCCGTGCCGGTACCAGTCGGACGCCCTGACATGGATCTCCGTGTTGCCGGCCCACTCAGTGCCGCCTACAGTGATCCGGGTGTTGAAGAAATCGGGACCGGAGTCACGGTTATACTCACCAGGATTTATCAATTCTATCTGTCCGGCTTCCCTGTCGCACAGGCTTCCGCTGTCATAAAGCCGGTTTTTCCACAACCAGTGGAGGAACTCTTCTTTCATGATCGGAAAAATTTTAAATGCAGCTTATCAAATTTAAGAACAAACTGACAAATGGACAAATGCAGGAAGGAAGAACTGAAAATGGGGGTTCTTCTATGATTTATTTGACGAAGCACAGCAAAATGGATGTGAAAGAAAAAATAACGTATGGGTGATATGCTTTAATTTTACTAACCCTTTAATACACTAATTCAATTATATAACCCCGAAAGAAGATGAAAACACTTATTAAGGCTGCGGCCATGCTGATTCTTTTCAGCCTGACCGTCAGTGCAGAAGCTCAGATTAAGGTAGACCTGAAGAAGAAACTGGAGCAGCAGGTAAACCGGAGACTCAATCAGAAGGCAGACCAGGCAATAGACAAGACCCTTGACGCCGTTGAGGACAGTCTGACCCCGGATAAGAAACAGGGTGGAACATCAAACACCGGTACGAATACCCAGAAGACAGGTACCGGACAGTCGCAGGGCAAGAGTGGCCAGGCTGCGTCCGACGGTGCCGGAAGCCAGCCTCAGGAATCACTCCAGGCCTACTCAAAATATGATTTCGTTCCGGGGGAGAAGGTGATTTTCTATGATGATTTCAGCCAGGACGCCGTGGGGGATTTTCCGGCGCTGTGGAATACAAATGGTTCGGCCGAGGTGGTAACCACCAACCTCTTCCCGGGCAACTGGATGAAATTTGTAATGGATGAGTGCGTCTGGACTGATGGTTTGCTAAAACTGCCCGAGAACTATACAATTGAATATGACGTTATCCCCATCGGTGGACTTGAGGGCGAACGTATGTCTGGCTGGCATATGAGGCTGATGCAGGCAAAAAACGTTAATGCATGGGATGGCGGGTCAGCCCCGGGCAACGGAGGCTTTCAGTTCCAGATTGAATATTTCGGCAGGCCCGGTTACAGCACCTGGCTATACGGTGATGCATGTGCTGCTGCCAAGCTGAGCGGGTTTGTCGAAGGAGAGGACAAGAAGCAGCAGATGAACCAGAAGTACCATATCGCCATCTGGGTTCAGAAGACAAGAATAAGGCTGTACCAGGATCAGAACAAGATAATTGATCTCCCGAGGGCATTCCCTGCAGGATGCGTAAAGCCCGACAGGATACGCTTTGAGTACGGTGCTGCGATGATCAGCAATGTTCGGATAGCAGTTGGTGCTCCGGATATGCGCAACAAACTTATGACCGAAGGCAAGCTTGTAACCTATGGAATCTATTTCGACGTCAACAAGGACGTTGTAAAGCCGGAGTCCTATGGCACACTCAAGGAGATTGCCGCAATTCTGAACGAGGTCCCTGATGTCAAGGTTAAAATTGTTGGCCATACCGATGCCGACGGTGCCGATGCCGCCAACCTCGATCTTTCAAAGCGCCGTGCCGCTTCAGTGAAGAACGAGCTTGTGAAATCGTTCGGCGTGAACGGTGAC
>JAVEZX010000151.1:0-5942 GCA_034002785.1 Bacteroidales bacterium | reverse complement strand
GCATCGGAGAACATGTTCCTGTTGTAGATGCTTTCCTGGTTGTAATTAATCTCTTCGACCCTGCCCAGGTCCCCGTTATATATTGCATACGGATAACCACCCTGCCTGCTTATCTCGGCGCCGGCGATATTCTCCAGGGTCAGCTTCGGGGTAAGTTCATAGATGATACGGTTGCGTGCTCCCCATGAGTTCAGCCTGTCGACCTTCTCACCTGAATATGCATTTGTATGGAACCCATCGTTATGAAGGTAATTCACGGCGGCGGACCAGGCAAGCCTGTCATTCACCTGGCTGTAGTGACTCCCTGTAACGGACCAGGTGCCAGCGGTTCCTGCTGTCAGGCTGATGTTTGACCCGGTGTAATCAAGCGGCGATGTAGTAATGATGTTGACAATGCCGCCCATCGTGTTTCGTCCGAAGAGTGTTCCCTGGGGACCGCGCAGCACCTCGATCCTTTTTATGTCGAAGAAGTCGAAGCTGAAGGATGCCTTTTCAAAGTAGGGGACATGGTCAACGTAGAGACCCACCGAAGGGGAGTTGATCCTTGAGCCTATCCCCCTGATGTACACAGGGGAGGTAAGTTTTGAACCGTAGTCGGGCATGAAGAAATTTGGGATGGATGCCGTGGCGCCGTTAAGCGATTTAATCTCATTGTTTGTGATGAGGGTTTCGCTGATGACCGTCACTGAGGCCGGGAGACTCTTGAAGGTTACATTGTCCTTTGAGGCCTTGATGACTATTTCGCTGAGCTCACCAACGAGATAAACAGAGGTGTCAGGCGCGACAGTGTATCTCTGGGCATCCAGGCTGACAGTCAGAAGGGTGAGGATCAATACATTAAATATGTATGGTTTCATTTTATCCGTGATTTAGGTTTTCGCAAATAGAGGCAGTCGGAGTTGGTTCTCCAACAGTAAAGAATCGGGTCCGGGTGAAGCCGGATCAGATCTTAAAGTGTAGCGTTATGCCTGGTTCAGGGAAGGAGGGGGACGGGTAAAATGAGAGAGAAGGTGATGGTCCGGAATATGTTTCTTATCCGGGATATGGATAATCCGGGTGATGACCTGCCGGATAACCTTAGCGTCAGTATCTTCGTTAATGCCCTGAGCCGTAAGGTCATCCTGTGAAAGGAAGTAGCATGATGATGAACCTTCCGAGCTATTCTGACCCGGTGCTGACGTTAGGTGGACCTCATGGCTGTCTGCATCGCTTTTTGCCACAGTTTTATTCAGAGCATAGCTGCCGAACAAAAGCATGTACGCAAAGGCGAAGAGCGAGAGCAGAAGACCGGGTGCCAGTGTGCCGAAAGGCAGGAACATCTTTTTCAGTTTGCGGCAAAAATAAGATAATTAATATGCCTGCAACCGAACTGTTATATTTATCACAATTGATTTTTCAGGAGATGGACGTATAGTGCCATGGCAAACCATCCGGCGGATCACCGGATGGGTGGTTTTTCTCCCCGGCCGAAGCAGGGGCATCATACAAATTGCTTACCGGTTGATATTATACTTTACCTCAACGGTCACATTCCCCCTGAGCATTGACCAGACAGGGCAGTAGGTAGCTTCGGCGAGCTTCACGACCTTGTCAACCTCAGCTTCATTAAGATTGTCAGACGTGATGTCCATTTCCATGATGATACTGGAAAAGCCTGTCGGATGCTCCTGTCTCCTGATTCCTTTTGACCGGATTTCAAAAGCAGTAATTATCTTGCCCATCCTTCGTAGGAATGTCAGGGCCGAGCTGCCGATGCATGATGAGAGGCTCAGCAGCAGCAGCTCCAGCGAGGTATATCCAAGGTTGTCACCAAGGGGCGGGGTGTAGTCAATTGAAACAGGGCTGTTCCCCTCAACAAGGCCCGTGAAATGCAGTTTGTCATTGATCAGCTTCAGACTGGCTGTCAGTTCTTTTGATTTGTCCATTGCAAGTAAGGAATTTAAGTTTATTTATCAGATCCGGCCTGGAGCCATGGCAGCAAGACCTTTTTCCTTCCGCTGCCGACCAGAATTTTCAGCTTCATTTCACTTGTCTCATTAAAGATATGAGGATATGTGGTATTGGTTATTCAAATCAATTATCTGTTCTGTATGCCCTGTGTATTTCGCTGATAAACCTTTCGAGTTTTGAAATGTCAAGCAGGCCGTTTGTACGGACCCCGCTGCATACGTCAACCGCGAACGGCTCAACAGTCTCAATTGCCTCCCTTACATTCTCAGGCTTCAGCCCGCCGGCAAGAAATACAGGGCAGGAGACCTGATCCCTGATCTTCCGGCTCAGTTGCCAGTTATGCACCCGGCCTGTTCCTCCAAGCTCCTTCACCCTGAGATTGGGGTTGCCGCTGTCGAGCAGGAGTGCATCCACAGACCGTGAGATCCTTACGGCTTCCTCCACGGATGCCTCACCGAGCACATGAACTACCTGAACAATTTTTACGCCTGGCAGGGCAGCCTTCAGTTCTTCGTAAGTACCCTGTGACAGAGCATCAACTATCTGGATTGTATTCGTATGTGTCAGACGGTGGTGTTCTATGATCTCCCTGACCGAGGTCCGGCTTGTGAGGAGGAAGGTTGCCACCGGCGGGGGTGTGGCGGCGGCGATCTGCCTGATGAGCTCATCAGGTATGGGGCCGGGACCGCTGGGCATGGCTGCCACCAGTCCTATTGCAGAAGCGCCGTGCCGTATGGCCGTCTCTGCCTCACGGATGTCCCTGATGCAGCATATCTTGATCCTGGTGCTCATTTAATACTGTAATGGAGGGGTTGCAAGCGTTCAGTCAGGATCCTGAAATACCTCCAGGATCTTCGGATAGAACGAGTCAAATGTCGGAAATCTATTCCTTTCAGATTCATACAACCGTATGTTTTTCAGCAACTCATCAAGCCAGATCACTCCCCGGCCGGATTCCCTGGCATAGGCACGTTCCCCGGCCTCAGCCGATTCACAGTATGCCAGATGGGTTGTGATGGCTCTTATCACAAACTCGTTGATGCACTCCTGCCAGTCGCCGCATACCCCCTTCCGTGCCACTTCCGGAATTGCATCATAGTTCGCATGGCGGTCTTTGATGAGACCCCAGTACTTTTCGGTCATGGGGTTGATGAATGGATGACTGAATTCATGCCTTATCATATGCTTAAGGTACTCCCCGTCGCCGAAGAACGGCTGTCCATCCTTCACCGCCCGCGGACCCATTGTGTTGAAGATATCCCTCTTCTGATCAGCATGCAGGAGGGAGTTGCCGAAGCCAACAGAACCGTAGAGTGATACAAGAACAATGTTATATGATCTCTGGCTGGTGCCGTAGAAGTCCTCCAGTTCCGTGATGTAGTTCACCGGCCCCATCGAACTGACGGTGTTCTCAGTCAGTGAAAGGTAGAATTCGCGGTGTCCGGCGAAAAAATCACTGAAGGATGACCTTACGGCGAAGTCACGAAGCAGTTCCAGGAACAGAGTGAGTGAGTCGATGCCACCGGCGCGCCTGATGACAAAATCGTCCCTTTCTATGTCATTCCTCACGCAGAGCGACTCATCAGCCAGCAGCATTATATTTGACGGTGCACTGAAGTTCAGCATTCCGGGCTGAAGGCTTAGCCTGTCGAGCATCCTGACGGCAGGGTGATCGCGGTAAGGGGCGAAGTGCCGGGCTGCATCCATCGCGTAGTCCGACGAATCTTTCGCCATGAGGAAGGCAAATGTCTGAGGGTATTTGCTGACCGTCTGCACGATTGAAATCAGCTCAATCTGAGGGAATACTCCCACAGTGATCCGGTTGTGTTCAAGGGTGACCGGTTCCGGAAGCCTGTAATCAGTGGATCCGTCGTTTGCAGACATGATGACCGGGAGTCCGGACAGGAGCAGCAGGGTAAGTAACCTGTTCATGGTTTCCGACTTATTGGAGATTTCTTCAAAGACAGAAAATGAGGGTCAGTGCTGCAACATACGGAGGACAAAACTACATGAAGGAAGGAATACAGCAGATTCTGCCACTATCGCATCTGCTGTCCGTTATATCTGCCTGAGCATGGTCATCGATTCATCATGACGGGCATAATCTTCAAACCCGGATTTGACATACATGTGGTATGCATAGTTGGCAAGGTCAACGCTCAGGGAGACCTGAGGGTAACACTCTGAGGCAAGCCTTTTGAGCATCCCGGCGAGCAGCTTGGTCCCGATACCCTGGCGCCGGTACTGCTCAAGCACCGACATGCTCAGCTCCGGGATATCCGAAGATATGAATCCGTAACCTTTCGCTTCTGTGGAGAAAAGCCTGGTCCATACCGCACCGGCAATGACACCTTCGGTCTCAGCCACGAGGCAAATATCGCCCTCTCTTCCGAAACCTTCAATATATACTGCAATATCAGGCTCTTCTATTATTTCAGGGGGGAGCTTCTCTCTGCCGGGAGGCACATAGATTGCATTATAGAGCATTGTTTTCAGGATGCCTGCCTCTGATGGGAGAAGGTCTCTTATAACCGGGTTGCCTGTCATACCGGTAAAAGTAATATCAGGCAAGCTTCCCCGCAAGTCTTTCTGCGAGGTTTGCTATATCATCCTTCCTGGCGATCAGTGTTATCCACTCTGCCGGGATTCCGTCATAGCCATAGAGCAGGCCGGCCAGCCCGCCTGTGACGGCGGCGGTGGTATCAGTATCCTGGCCAAGATTGACGGCGCGGAGAACGGCTTCGGAGTAGGATTCAGTGGTGAGGAGACACCAGACGGCCGCCTCGAGGGTGTCAATCACGTAACCGCTGCTTCGGATCTCAGCTTCAGGAAGCCTGTGGATATCATACTTGAGGAGACGGTCAAAAATCACCACCTCGGCGGGGTCTATAAGCAGTGCGGAGAGATGTCCCGAGACCACATTCTGCAGGTCTCTGTAGATCGTAAGTTTCTCTTTTCCCTCCAGGATCTGCCGCGCAAATTCGAGATAGTAGAAACAGGCTATTACAGACCGTATGTGCCCGTGGGTGATTGAGGATACCTGTCGTGTCAGCTCGAACCGCTCAGTAAGCGGTTTGCCGTTCATATAAAACAGAAGGGGCATAATACGCATCAGAGAGCCGTTGCCGTTTGATGCCTCGTTGCTCAGGCCTGCCATGCCGGCCGGCGACCCGTGTGCCAGGCGGTCAATGGCTATCCTGGTGGCGTTGCCGACATCAAAAACTTCGCCCTGCGCGGTCCAGTAGGCCTCACGGTGCCACCTTACGAAATTCCTGCCGATTGTTTCCAGGTCAAACCCCTGCGTCAGCGCCTCGGCCAGACAGAAGGTGAGCGAGCTGTCGTCTGACCAGGTGCCGGGAGGCAGATCGTACGTGCCATAACCGGTCATGCCGGTAATCGGTTCGCTACGGATCTTTTCCCTGCTTTCGAATTCCGCAGGCACCCCCAGCGCATCGCCGACGGCCACCCCGAAAAGTGCTGATTTTACAGCATATAAATAGTTTACGCCATGGTTGGCGTTGTCCGGCCGGTTCTCTCCTGCACTCATCTTATCCCTTTAAATGTTCCCCCCCCTTGACGGGTCAATCCCTTAACTACAATGTAACGTTACCGGGGGTGGAAAAGTATAAAATGAAACAATGACAGGTGAGACCGTCAGTGCAGCCAGGTCTCTCTGTCCGTGCAGAACCCGCCGTTAATAACCTATATTTGTTACAGCAAAACATCTTTATGGACTTCTCAATAAAAGGTTTTCTCTACCGTGTCTTCATTGATCCGCTGATCAGCGGGCTTCGGAGGCGCGTTGCTTCGATTATACTGCCGGGCGAGAAGGTCATTGACATAGCCTGCGGTACAGGAGCGCTGTCGCTTGCAATGGCCCGCAGCGCAGACCATGTCACGGGTATTGATCTTTCAGAAGAAATGATCGCAACAGCCCGTCGGACTGCTCAGAGACGAGGGATACCCAATGTCTCGTTCAGTCTGCTCGATGC
>JAVEZX010000150.1:0-6029 GCA_034002785.1 Bacteroidales bacterium | reverse complement strand
GACAAGACCTATCTCTTCTGCGACATAAACCACA
Source organism: Bacteroidales bacterium (assembly GCA_034002785.1). GTDB lineage: Bacteria > Bacteroidota > Bacteroidia > Bacteroidales > VadinHA17 > SR-FBR-E99. The sequence goes on along the minus strand of JAVEZX010000150.1, from coordinate 5,995 downwards.
TCAGGAGCCTGAACGGCTGGACCGATGACCAGGTAAGCGGGTTTGAGATACTGATCAATGACTTTGACAATCTCGATTACATGACAGACGTTGTCCGCGATGCTGTCGGTTACCGTGTTGCAGAGGAAGAGGAACAGCTCAAGGTGACAAACATCCGCGGACGCTATCCTCAGATCTTTGACTGGCTGGGATTTCAGGACACGAATGTGATCATCATCCTTGTGCTGATGATACTTGTTGCCGGCTTCAACATGATCTCCGGCCTGCTGATACTTATCCTCGAGAAAACCAACATGATAGGTGTGCTCAAGGCGCTGGGCGGCGGTAACAAGCTGATCAGAAACATTTTCCTGTACCAGGCCGCCTGGCTGACTGCCAAGGGGCTTCTGTGGGGCAATGCAATAGGCATCGGACTGGCTCTGCTTCAGATGAAGACTGAGATGATCGCCCTTGACCCCTCTTCATACTACCTGAAGAGCGTCCCCATCAACCTTGACCCGCTGCATATCATACTGCTTAACATCGGGACGATGGCTGCAATCATCCTGATGCTTCTTATCCCTTCTCAGCTCATAGCACGTATTACGCCCGTCAAAGCAATCAGGTACGACTGATTATCAATCATTTGCCAGCTTAAAAATATTAAGCCGGGTGCATTTTAATGCAAATGGCAATTTTTTAACGGACTATTTATTTTATAAATATCCGCGCGCTGTTTGCGATATAAATTCAATCGCTCTGCATCAAAACAGGGAGAGGCTGAAAGTTGCGCAAACTTTCTTTCTTCGGGCACTTCCAATTCTCCGTGCTTCTGCTTAAATTGCAGAGGCAATGTCCGGGAATATGTCCACTATTGATCCGAAAAAGAATTACGAGCAGACCAGGGAGGAGATTGGTTATGTCAGTCGCCGCGAGGCAACACTTAATGATTATAAGCGAATAGGCTTCAAGTCGGGGCTGGAGGTGCACCAGCAGCTTAAGACGAAGAGCAAGCTTTTTTGCCGCTGTCCGGCAGGCATCTATCATGATCATGATGATTATGATGCCGAGGTTATACGTCATATGCGGCCCACTCTGAGTGAGATGGGTGTTTATGACGGCACGGCGTTAATGGAGTTTCGCACGCGCAAGGAGATCACCTACCGTATTAATAATAAGACGGCCTGCACCTACGAGGTTGATGACACTCCGCCGTTTCCCGTTGACAGGGAGGCTGTTGACATTGCAATTAGTATCGCGCTGGCGGCGAAGATGAACATCGTCGGTGAGATCCATATCACCAGGAAGCAATATCTTGACGGGAGCATTCCCACGGGTTTTCAGCGTTCGGCCATCATCAGCGTGGAGGGCGGTCTGCAGCTCAAAAACAAGAAGGTGAGGCTCATACAGCTCAGCCTTGAGGAGGATTCATGCCGCGAGGTGTCTGACATAGGGCACAGGCGCATATACAAGACTGACCGGCTGGGCATGCCGTTGATAGAGACGGTTACCTATCCCGACTGTCTCACGCCGGATGAACTGGCTGAGGCAGCCGAATACATACGGTTCCTGAACCGCAGCACCGGCAGGGTGCGCACGGGTATTGGCGCTGCGCGCGAAGATGTCAACGTCAGCTGCGAAGGAGGCAACAGGGTTGAGATCAAGGGGGTGGCGCATATTAAATGGATCCCTGAGCTCTCACACAATGAAGCATTCAGGCAGTATGCACTGCTGAAAATACGCTCGAAGCTGCAGAAGCTTATTGCAGATCCTGCAGCATGGTCGATAAAATCGCGGGAGATCACTGAAAAAGAGACCGAGTTTCATTTTACGCCGGTACGCTCAGCCCTTGACCGCGGAGAGAAGGTCATGGCCGTCAACCTCCCGGGGTGTCGCGGCATATTGTCGCACTTCACCCAGCCGGGCTGCATCTTTGCCGACGAGATAAGTGACAGGCTCAAGGTGATAGCATGCATTGAGAAGCCCAACATGATACATTCGGAGGAGATTGCAGACATCAGCTTCAACAACCTCTTCCCGGAAGTGGCCATCTGGCTCTCAGCAGCACCTGATGATGCCCAGCTTATATTCTGGGGTCCTGCTGATGATATCCGCACTGCCCTCGAGACGGTCGAAGAGCGAATAAAGATTGCCCTTGAGGGGGTTCCGAATGAGACCCGTAAGTCGTTTGAAGACGGCACCACTATGTTCGAGAGGGTTCTTCCCGGTCGTGACCGCATGTATCCTGACACTGACTCACAGCCCATCCCGGTGACCACTGAGATGCTGGAGAGGCTGGGCCGTGATCTTCCCGTTGAAATCGCAGAGCGATATCGCCAGATGAAGGATTGGGGCCTGCCGGAGGACACATGGCACTACCTTTTGAGCAAGAACCTGGTGGGGCTCATCGACAGGATCGGCAACGACTTTGGCTTTGATCGCCGCGAGGTCGGAACCATGATCGGCCACCGTTTCCGCAGCCTTGAGGGGCGCGGCAGTGTGGCAGCGGGATTCGGTTATGAGAGGCTCTATGACCTCTTCGCCTTCCTCAGGAAGGAAGAGTTGCTTGCGCCGGTGGCGCGAATCATGCTTCGGGAGGTTGTGTCATCAGCTTCCCCTGATTTTGCAGCCATTCTCGAAGCCACCGGGTTACGCCGTACAACGATGGATGAGCTCAGAAACGAGATAAAGGAACATTCCGGAAGGTTCACTGAGGTATGTTACAACGGCAGCATGGCCGGTATTGAGGATTGGGTGATGGGACAGCTGCGAATGAAGGCCATCGGCACCGTGAGGCTTTCGGAGGTAAGGAAGGCAGTGTCGGAGGTCTTGGAGATTTTATAATCAGGATTATGGCAGAAGATTTTTTCCAGGGATATAAGGGCGAGGCACTTGCTGTGCTCAAGAAGTACAATGTCAGGGTATGGGGCCAGTCCGAAATAGAGACCACCCGCGGTCTCTTCAGTGGGACAGTCCTTCCACGGTCGGAAAACAATGACGACCAGCATATTGTAATCAAGATTGAGAGCGGCTACAACATAGGCATCGACATAACCACTGTTATCCGGATGACTGAGACTGGCTACAACAAGGCCAACTACAAGATCCCCGAAAAGGAGTTTCCCTATTCAGATGACAAGCCCAACGTAAAGTTGCTGGGTACCGGCGGAACCATTGCCTCGAGGCTCGATTACCGTACCGGCGCCGTCATACCGGCTTTTTCGCCGGGTGAGCTATACGGTGCAGTGCCTGAGCTTGCCGAGGTTTGCAACATCCGCACCGAGAAGCTCTTCGGGGTTTTCAGCGAGAATATGGGGCCAGATCAGTACAAGATCCTTGCAAAGGCTATCGGAGACGAGATCGCCAACGGCATTGACGGCATCATGATAGGTCATGGTACGGACACCCTGCATCATACTGCCGCGGCTCTCTCCTTTATGGTCCAGGATTCACCTGTGCCGATAGTGCTGGTGGGTTCGCAGAGGTCATCGGACAGGCCGTCGTCAGATGCTGCGCTGAACCTGATACATGCCTCCACCGCTGCAGGGCACGGTGACATTGCAGAGGTCCTTGTATGCATGTTCGGCCCCACAAGCGATGAATACGGTTTCCTCCACCGCGGAACCAGGGTACGCAAGATGCATAGCTCATACAGGTCGACTTTCAGGACTATCGGTGACATACCCGTAGCCACTGTCAGAAGAGGGGAGGTCAGACCGATCAAGAAGGATTACAATCCACGCCGCACCGACCGCAACGTAAAGATCATGCCGTATTTCAACGAGAATGTGACAATGATCTATTTCTATCCGCACATGAAGGCGGACATGATCCATTCACTGATCGACAACGGTTACAAGGGGATCATCATCGTGGGCACAGGCCTGGGGCATGTGAACCGGGAGTTGTACCCGGCGCTTGAGAGGGCTCAGAGGGAGAATGTGGCGGTTTACATGACCCTGCAGACCATCTGGGGATATGTTCACATGTTCGTTTATGAGACCGGTCGGGATATGATGGCCAAGGGTGTCATTCCGCTTGGCAATATGCTCCCGGAGGTGGCCTGGGTCAAGCTTGGATGGGCTTTGGGGCAGACGGATGACCTTGAAGAGGTGCGCCGTATCATGTTGACACCGGTCAACGGTGAGATTACCGAGCGCGAGCCATATAACGGTTACCTTGTCTACCAGGGCGGTGTGCCGGAGGTGGAGGAGTTCATCAGGCGCGTACACAAATAGGATATACGAATTGCGAATTTCGATTTAATTCAACAATCGCAAATCGACAATCGCAAATATTCAGTCTGTCCTTCCCGGATAAACCTTCAATGCCTCTGCCAGTGTCTCCATCGCGTTGCGCAGATCGTCAATCTTCAGCACGTATGCAACACGCACCTCGTTCTTGCCCGCGCCGGGAGTGAAGTAGAAGCCTGTTGCGGGCGCCACCATCACTGTCTGGTTCCTGTAATTGAAATCTTCCAGCAGCCACTTTGCAAACCTGTCGGAGTCATCTATCGGCAGCTTCACCACAGTGTAGAATGCACCGCGAGGCAGAGGGCAGTATACTCCCGGCATGCGGTTCAGGGCATTCACCATGAAATCACGGCGGGCAATATATTCATCATAAACCTCGGTGAAATACTCTTTCGGGGTCTCGATTGCAGCCTCGGCCACCAGCTGACCCAGTTCCGGCGGGCATAGTCTTGCCTGTCCGAACTTCAGCGCTGCTCCAAGCACTTCCTTGTTGTGGGTTATCAGTGCCCCGATGCGCACGCCGCACATGCTGTACCTCTTTGAGACAGAGTCAAGCAGTACCACGTTTTCGCTTATACCCTCAAGCTGCATGGCCGAGAAGTGTTCGGCACCGTAGCAGAACTCCCTGTACACCTCGTCGGAGAACAGGAAGAGATCGTGCTTTTTCACAATGTCACGCAGTTGCATCAGCTCTTCTTTTGAGTAGAGTGCGCCCGTGGGGTTGTTGGGGTTGCATATAAGAATTGCCTTCGTCTTCGGGGTGATTTTCTTCTCGATCTCTGCAATGGGAGGCAGGGCAAATTCATCCTCAATGTATGTTCTTACCGGCACAATCTTTACGCCGGCCGTGGTGGCGAAGCCGTTATAGTTGGCATAGAAGGGTTCAAATGTTATCACCTCTTCGCCCGGGTTGAGGCACGACATGAATGCGAAGAGCACTGCCTCGGAGCCGCCGGTGGTGACGATGATCTCAGTATGGTCAATTTCGATGCCGATCTTAGTGTAGCTGGCCGCAAGCTTGCGCCGGTACGATTCGTTTCCGGCAGAGTGGGTATACTCTATGACCTTGAGGTCCATATTCTTCAGCGCCTGCAGTGCTGCTTCCGGGGTATGTATGTCGGGCTGGCCGATATTCAGGTGGTAAACCTTTACACCCCTGCGTTTTGCCTCCTCGGCATAGGGAACGAGCTTGCGGATGGGCGATGCCGGCATCATCCCGGCCTTTTCTGAAATCTTTGGCATGACTTTATGTTTTAAATCCCTGATAACTTAGCGTCTCAAATGTATTCAAATTCATTTTAGATCAAAATGATTTCAGGCATATGCCCGCCGACTTTTTCCAAACTGACAACAAAATGTTAATTTTGTGCGCTTAATCAAATTCGCAAATCGCAAATCGCAAATCGCAAATCCAATGGATCTTCCCTCAAAATATGAACCCGCCTCAGCTGAAAACAGGTGGTACAGTTACTGGATGGAGAAGGGTTTCTTCCGCAGCATTCCTGACAATCGTGAGCCCTATACAATCATTATTCCTCCACCGAACGTTACCGGGGTGCTGCACATGGGTCACATGCTCAACAACACCACACAGGATGTGCTCATCAGGCGTGCCCGTATGATGGGTTTCAATGCCTGCTGGGTGCCGGGGACCGACCATGCCAGCATTGCCACCGAGGCCAAGGTAGTTGGCAAACTGCGCAGTGAGGGAATAGACAAGAGATCGCTTACCCGCGAGCAGTTCATTGACCATGCCTGGGAAT
>JAVEZX010000149.1:0-6049 GCA_034002785.1 Bacteroidales bacterium | reverse complement strand
CCATCCGATGAAACGCTCCGCATTGTGGCCAGGGACGTCTACAACAACGAGAAAGTGCTTACCTACCGCATACGACGGACCGAGGTTGATCCCCCTGAGATACAGATACTTGCTCCCTATATAGTCGGGGATAATATCCTCGTCATTGACAGTATAACCCAGTCCATTGACATCGAAGGCAAGGTGCTTGACCAGAATCTGATCAAATCGGTCAGGATTGACAACATTAGCGCCCAGTTCTCACAGGATAACCTGAATCCTTCATTTGTTGCCAGAGGCATTGATGTAAGGAACAATGACAAGGTGACGATACTTGTTGAGGACAAGTACGGCAACAGGACAATCAGGGACTATGCCCTCAACCGTCAGGGCACCACCATATCGGCTTCCAACCCGATGGGCAACACCCTGGTGGTCTTTATCGAAAACAGTGACTATCATAACTTTGCGGCATTGCAGGGTCCACCCAAGGATGCCAGCCTTATAACCGGGGTGCTGGAGGAGGATTACCAGGTATTGCCGGTGAAGCGGCTTCGCAACCAGACCAAGCAGCAGATGGAGAAGTTCTTCTCGATAGACCTTCGTGATGAGGTGAGGGCAAAGCAGATCAAGTCGCTGGTCATATGGTTTGCCGGGCACGGTAAGTTTATCAATGACGTGGGTTACTGGATACCGATTGACGCCCGTCGCGATGAGGAGTTCACCTATTACAGCCTGAATACGCTGAGAGCCTCGATGGAGACCTATATGAACTATCTGACACATGTGCTTGTAATTACAGATGCCTGCGAATCGGGCCCCAGTTTTTACCAGGCGATGCGTTCAGAGCTGAAACCGCGTAATTGCGCGGACTGGCGGGCTACTCAGTTCAAATCGAGCCAGATCTTCTCATCTGCAGGTTATGAGCTTGCAGTTGACGACTCTCAGTTCACACGCACCTTTGCAAACACCCTTCGCGGCAATCCCAATACATGCATTGCCATTGAGGAGATTGTGCTGCAGGTGACCAAGGCAGTATCTCTTAATAATCAGCAAAAGCCGACTTTCGGCAAGATAACGGGATTGAAGGACGAAGACGGTACCTTCTTCTTTGTAAAGAAATAACCTGATGTACGGACGAAGCAGCAATTCCGGCATAAGAACACCCTTCATCACAGCCCTGCTGCTTCTCTCTCTTATTATCATGACCCCGGTACTCAGGGGCCAGAACTACTACTTTGAACAGTACGGTTCCAAGGAGGGCCTGAGCGCTTCCAAGGTATACACAGTCATACAGGATGCCAATGACTTCATCTGGCTTGGGACAGGCAGTGGCGTCACCCGTTTTGACGGTCTGCGCTTCGAGAATTTCTCAACATCCGACAGCCTGGCACCCGGAGGGGTGAAGAGCATCTTTGAGGATAGCAGGGGAAGACTGTGGCTCGGACACATTGGAGGGGGAATGTCTGTAATCGAAGACAATATCATCAGGAGGATCTCATTCTCTCCCGGGATGTTCGTCGGTGTTGATTCTGCAAGGATCAGTGACCCGGTCAGGCCGATTACCAGCCTCACCGGCGATGTTACCGGAATAGTGGAGTACGAGGGTTCAGTATGGATCTCCACATCCCTTGGCGGAGCTCTTCGCCTGGACATGCCTGCGCACGGGGCGGTCCTGATGACGGGACAACAGTACATGGGACGCCAGGGGCTCAGCAATGATGCCTTCGGCTTCTATGCTGACCGTCGCGGCAATCTCTTCTGTATCACCGATATGGGAATCAAGAAGTATGATCACGCCAGTGACAGGTTCATACCGTTCAACCCTGAAGGACTCACCCGTTATTTTCTGACAACAACCATCTTTGAAGATTCCCGCGGCAATATGTGGTTCGGTACCTTTAACGGTGGTCTCTACCGCCAGGACGCTGAGACAGGAGAGATGGGCTTTTACGATACCCGAAACGGCCTGTGGGGAAACTTCGTCACCTATATCCTGGAAGACTACCGCGGAAACATCTGGGTAGCCTCAATGGAAGACTGGGAGAGCAGGGGAGGCATAACGGTATTTTCTCCTGAAGGAGCAACGGTCTTCAACACCAGCAACGGCTTGCTGGCACAGCATATTCTGTGCATGATTGAGGACAAGGAAAAGAATATACTCATTGCTGACCGTGACGCCGGTCTTTTCATATATAAGGGTGATCACTTTACCTCCTTCATGGCCCCTAAGTTCCTGCCATCCAATGATGTCTTCTCCATTGCGCAGGACCGGATGGGAAAGTATTGGTTCGGCACCGGTAAGGGGCTGTCGCTCTATAATCCTGCACTGAAGGAGGAGGACCGGATCAAGCTGACCGGTTTTCCCCCTGCCCTTGAAGGCATACAGGTTAACATAATCAGGCCTGACGGCAATGAGAATGTATGGATTGCCACTTCGGGTGATGAGGTTTACAGGTATGATCTGAATGAGAAGACCTTCAGGTATGACCTGGACCTCAATGCCAGCCTCCGTTCACTCAGGATCGGGGCAATGACAACCGATCAGCGGGGCAATCTATGGATAGGCACTGACCGTGCACTCATCATGTGGGATGTCCGGAACAAGGAGAGCCAGACCTTTACACAGATCAACGGCCTGACCGGCAATAACATAACAACACTGTTCTGTGACAGTCGCGGTTGCCTCTGGATCGGTACCGAGGAGCGCAACGGACTGACGAGGCATATTCCGGGAAGTAATGAATTCACATCCGTGACATTCAGGACTGACGTCCATCCGACAGCCATTACGGAAACTCCTGACGGGATTGTATGGGTTGGGACGATTGACGGTCTCTACGGTCTGTTGAACGATGCGGTCATCAAGAAGATATCAGAGTCTGACGGCCTGCTGATGAACTCCGTGAACCTGCTTCAGCCTGACCGCTCCGGCAACCTGTTCATCGGTACCAACCTGGGGCTTAACAGGTACGACAGCAATACCGGGAAGATCTCATCCTTCAATGAGAAAAACGGTTTCACCGGTATCGAGACCCGGCCAAATGCATCATTAACGGATGACATGGGTGATCTCTGGTTCGGGACCTCCAACGGAGCCATGAAGCTCACTCCTTCAAGGATTCCTCCTATGGTGACCGAGCCTGTCACCCATATCTGGCGGACCCTTGTCAACTACGAGATATTCCCTATGCGTGACGGGGCAAGGCTGATGCATACCCAGAACAGGATTATCTTTGATTTTCTCAGTATCTGCCTGGTCAATCCCGGAGCCGTGAGGTACCAGTTCATGCTGGAAGGAGCTGACGAGGACTGGATAACAACGGATCAGAGCAGGGCTGCCTACTCCTCTCTCGGTCCGGGCAGGTACACTTTTATGGTAAGGGCATCGAACAACTACGGTTACTGGAACGAGGTGCCCGCAAAGCTCTCCTTCTCAATCAGGGGGCCTGTCTATGCCACATCGTGGTTCATAATACTATGTGCTACCGTACTCGCAGCGGGGATTTACATGTTCATAACCCTCCGGGAGCGGACTCTGCGGAGGGAGAAGGAGTACCTCGAGGCAAAGGTGGAGGAGAGGACCGCAGAGGTGGTAAGCAAGAGCCTTGAGCTGGAGGAGAAGAGCAGGGACACCACCGCCAGCATCAGGTATGCCGAGAGGATACAGGCGGCCATGATGCCTCCTGAAAACTACTTCAATGACACCTTCGTGCTCTACATCCCGAAGGATATCGTCAGCGGCGACTTCTACTGGATGCATGACAGCGGCTTCAAGCAGTATATTGCGGCAGTTGACTGCACCGGTCATGGCGTGCCCGGAGCCTTCATGTCAATCATCGGCCACAACTCCCTCAACAAGATCGTAAGGGAGAGCGGCATCTCAAGACCGTCAGAGATACTTGACCACCTGAACATCGAGGTGGTACATGCCCTTCTTCAGCGAAGCGAAAAAGCTGTAAGGGACGGGATGGATATTTCCATTGTCTCATATGATATCCTGGAGCATACAGTTGAGTATGCCGGAGCCTATCAGCCTCTTTACCACGTGCGCGCCGGCGTTGTGACGATCTACAGGGGTGACCGGTTCCCGATAGGGATGATTGACGGCCAGGCAAGGAAGAGCTTCACGAACAAAAAGGTGGATGTCATGCCCGGTGACATGCTCTATATCTTCACTGACGGATTTGGTGACCAGTTCGGCGGCGAACATGAGAAGAAATTCAAGACGGTCAATATAAGGGGGCTCCTGGCTCAGATATACATGTTACCGGTTGACGAACAGAAACGTCGCCTCGAAAGCGCCATCAGGGAGTGGATGGGCAGCGTACCACAGGTTGATGACATCCTGTTTATCGGAACCAGGATACCGTAGGTCTCTCCGGTGGTACGGGACCTTTCCCGCACAGGAAGACCGGACGTCTGCAATCACTCCGTATCACTGCCGGGCGCCTGCAGGTCATCCACAGGACACAGATCAGATCCTTGCAATCACCTTCGGATCGGCATGCCAGCCGGTGTAATTGAGGATGGCCGGCACCACCTCGTCGGCAGTAGTCACTATCTGCCATATATCCTTGTGCTCCAGCCTCATGAAATTGCCCCTGACCATGTGGTCGAAGAACTCTATGAGGTGGTCATAAAAGCCGTCAACGTTAACAATTACAATTGGCTTATTGAACTGTCCCAGTTGCTTGAGGGTTATAACCTCGGTCAGTTCCTCCAGTGTGCCCACCCCGCCGGGCAGTGCCACGGCTGCATCTGACATGGCGAAGATGGTCTTCTTGCGCTCTGACATGTCCGGTGTAACAATCATATCCGATACCCCGTCATGTCCCCAACCCTCATCCATCATGAATCCGGGAATCACCCCGGTGACGGATCCGCCGTGTGCCATGAGCGAATCGGCAAAGATGCCCATTAGTCCTATCCCGCCGCCGCCGAATACAGCATGCACTCCTTCGCGGGCAAAGGCCACACCAAGTTCCTCAGCAGCTCTCTTGTAAGCATCATCGATACGGCTGCTGGAAGCTGCAAAAACACAAACCCTCATAGGCTGATCAGAGCAGTGGAGTGAGTTTGGCCTCGAAAGCCGAACGGGCGGCTGCGCCCACCTGCTTGTCCACCACCTCGCCGTTCTTGAAGTAGAGGACTGTCGGTATGTTCCTTATGCTGAACCTGCGTGCAACGTCAGGTGAGCTGTCGACATCACACTTAACGACAAGCGCCTTCTCCTTGTAAGCCTCTGCTATCTGCTCAATGTACGGGGCAATCATCCTGCAGGGTCCGCACCATTCAGCCCAGAAATCCACAATAACGGGTTTGTCTGACTTCAATACAACCTCATCAAAATTGCTGTCGTTAACTTGCTGTGCCATAGTATTATTTGTTTCTGTTATTATTTTTCTTCATTTATTCAAACTTACAAAAATCAACTGACTTAACCGAGCCGCAAAATCTAATTTACCTTAAAATCGAGTTCGGGATTGTCTTCTAGCCATCCAATGAGCTCATCTGTGATGCCGGCCTTTATGCTTCGCGAGAAGAGCGGTATTGTTATTTTGTTGTCATGGTCTATCAACAGAAATTTCAGTGATTTGTTCCCGGGGTTCTCGGTAATGATTGATTTCAGGTTCTTTATGAACTCGGTGTTGACCAGTTCCGGTTTGAGTTTGATTGTTATCGATTTGATGAGATCTTCCCTGACGGCTGTCAGGAGGTGGATCTCCTTTATCTTGAATTCGAGCTCATCGGGATTGAAGTGCCGTCCCTGCACCCTGCCCTTGACGAGCAGCTGGTAATCGTTCCTGAAATAGTTGCTGAAGGCAACGTAATCCTTGTCGAACAGCAGGAAGGAGAATGAGTCAGAATAATCCTGCAGTGTGAATCCTCCGAACGGCTTGCCGTTTTTTGTCACGCCGCTGCGGGTGTCTGTGACGATGCCTGCCACGCATACCTCGCGGTTTGCAAACTCGCTGAGGTTCTGCAGGTCAGCCAGGGAGGCGTTGCAGAATGTGTTGATCTCCAGCCTGAAGTCGTCAAGCGGGTGCGATGAGAGGTAGATACCTAT
>JAVEZX010000148.1:0-6096 GCA_034002785.1 Bacteroidales bacterium | reverse complement strand
CCAGGTCGGTGAGCATCACTCCGCAGCCATACTCATTTGATGCCCATATGTTGTATACCTCTGAAGTCGATGTTACTACAGTGATTGCCACATCACCTCCTCCCATACTGCTTACGGGAGGTCCTACGGGACTGTTGTCGGTGTTGAGGCGGAGCTGATATGTGATACCTGCCGGAGCTCCGTAAATTATTATCTGGGCGGGAGAATTAAGACAAGCCACAGGATCAGATACCGTATTGTCAGAAGGAGGAACCGGGTTCACAGTTACGGGCAGGGTTTCGGTGACAGCCACCGATCCTGTCTCGGTGACACTCACACTCATGTCGCCTGTAAGGTTCCATGTAACCGTGATACTGTCGCCGTCAGGACCAGTGACAAAACTACCTCCGGTAACTGACCATGAATATGTGTGACCACTGACAAGAGGTGTCGAATAAGTTTCAACAGCGTTAAGGCATACATCATTGCTGCCGCTTATCTCAGGATCGGGGATATCTGTCAGCGACACAGGATAAGGATCTGTAACTGCGGAACATCCCCCGCTTACAGCTGTTTCTTCGAGAACAACACTTCCGGCAGGCCCCGGTCCCCATAGTATCTGAACAGCATGGGTCCCCTGTCCCGACTGTATGCTGCCTCCCGTGACACTCCACTGGTATATGATCCCATCGACCTGAGGGGTGCTGTATGTAACCAGCGATCCTGCCGGGGTGGTGGTGAGCCCTGATATGACAGGCGAGGGTGTCAGATTGAGTGTGATGACTGCCCCAGTGGTAAAGTCCCTGATACCTGTACTCCCTGTGGCGTCGGAAACGTAGGAAACAGTGAAGGTATAGGTGCCAGGTCCTCCTGTTGCAAGTGCCGGGAGGGCATTGGATACCACAAGAGTGTATGGAGAAGTGGCTATATTGTTTACAGTGGTTTCATAGGCTCCGTTGATAAGATACTTCAGCGTCCATGGTCCGGTTCCGGTAAGCTCAATGTTTACTGTTACAGATGATCCGTCATCGCAAATTGAAGCATCGCCGCTTGTAATGGTTGCAGTGGGAAGGCTTTCTGCCCCAAGGGTGAAATGGTTTATTCCTGCCAGTCCAACACCCGGAGATGATTCTATAGTACCGGATGACTGGTTACAGGATAATTTGCTGTTGCCCCTGTTGACCCACGACAGCTCCCATTCGACCACACGGAGTTTGGCTCTTGTGACGGCATCAGCAGGTATAATCCCGCTTTGACCGTCCCATCTCAGTATAACTGTTCCGTTGGATGATGCGGGTCCTGTAAGGGTCCAGTATTCATTATCGCTGACAACATCAACAGGGGCAGTGGTAACCAGAGGGTCATAGCCCTCCTCAAGTGGGTTATGGCTTAAATAACGGGCTGTATAATCACCGGCTACAGATACATCTTTAAGTTGAACCGGACCATATCTTACCCCGTTCAGGTCACCTGTGGGGAAGGAAAATTTCGATCCGGATGCCAGCCATTTCCTGAGGGGACCGCTTACAAATGAAAGCTCACTTCCACCGTCTACCTGACTTCCGGAGCCCGGCATATAAAGAAGGTTTATATCATTTGTGCTTATGATACCGTTTTGCAGGATAAGTTTCGCTGCTACTTCGACCATACCTGTCCCGGAAAGAATAAGCCCTGCCCCGTTGTTTATCTCAAGATTATAGAATTTTTCAGTTACCGGGCCTCCGGCAATATTTATAGTCTGGACTAAAGTACCATCAAATACTACCTTACCTTTTCCCGGGATAAATCCTCCCGCAGCAGAGGTGTTGTTGTCGGTCCAGTCACCTCCAATAAAAACCCTTTTACTGTATGTCTCATTGCTTAGCACTGTCGACGGGCCTTCGATAGTGACATCGCCAAGTGCTTTGAATACCTCAGCTGACAGTAGTTTTTTCCCTGTCCCTGAAAAGATCACATTCTGATATGGTTTGTATATGTTTCCGGGTTTCGCAGGCAGAACGGCCTCATTGTCACCAAAGAAGTTTACTGTACTTCCGGCAGTGCTTACAAAATCATGAAAGTCTCCTCCGGGGAATACAAACATGCCTTCAGGAGTAGAGGTAAGCTTAAGGGTTCCTCCTCCGCTCACATGTCCAAGGCTGTGAAAAGTCGTCAGACCAGCATCCAGGGTTCCTCCAATAAAAACCGAGTAGGCTGTTGCTGAATTGTTGTTAAGGGTTACCGTATGCCCTGCACCTATTACAACGGGGTGACCGTCGGGATCGAAACCGCAGGGGGGACCGCCTTCAGAAATCGACCATGTGTTATCTCCAAACCAGTTTCCTGATTTTATACTATAGAGGGTGAACTTATTTGTGAAGTTGGCACTGTAGCCTGCTGTGTATTCTCCGTCAATAAAGTCGCTTCCCGGCAAGTTAATGCTGTGGCCAACGGCATCGACTGCCGTACCGATGATTCCTCCTTCAGGTACCCACTCATAGTTGTAAAACCTGCCGGCAAGATAAGACGATTCATCGCCTGTCACATCTTCAGATAAATAGAAATAATGATGGTCGACTGTATAGGGCTGACTGAAACCTTCAGATGATATACTCCAGTAATAATTAAGTTCATCGCCGGCAGGGAGAGCCATCACCGGATGTGGTTGGTTAACAGGCTCAACAGTTATGGAAGCCCCTGTGTTGGGATTGGATGTGAAGCTGAAGGTTGCAGGTGTGTATTTCCCCGATAAGCCAATGGGAAAAGTAAAGGTCGAAATACCTTCCGGAAAAATCTTTCTGACACCAGAATCGGATATTACTCCATTGAGGACTATCATCTTTGTGTTATCGGTGATACCCTCAACCGACGAGTTTATACCCAGGGTAAGGAGATAATCATCGATGTATAGCAAACCCCGGGCAAAGGTCAGAATACCGTTTATTGTACAGTTGTCGGTTATGTTGACTCCTGTTGTATTGTTTATTATAATATTACCCAGTTCTCCGCCCAGGTTGACAGAAACAAGCTGAGGCCTGGTACCATCGAAACAAATGCCACCTATGGCGAGGGGGCTGTAATGCTCCGATTCGTTAGTAAGGTCTCCGTTAAGGTAAATATCGTTGCCTCCGTCATCGAGAACGCCGTTGAGTATTGACATGTTGCCGCTCACTCTTAGACAAGTGTTATCAGCCAGGGTAAGGGTGTCGCCCATCGAAACCGAGAGGTTTGCAAAGTTTGTCAGATTCGATCCTGCTCCGGTTATACTGCCATCAGCTGAGCCGTTGAAAAAGGTTGTCTGTGTTATAAAGCCTGGCTGATAACCTCCCGAAGAGAGACCAGCAGCTGCTGAACTGTTGCTGTTGACCAGGGATCCTCCGATTGTGACATTCAGACCGTTTGCCCTGAAAGAAGAGTTGCCGTTGACAACAAGGTCGTTCCCAAGTGTAAGGGGATAT
The DNA here is from genome assembly GCA_034002785.1 of Bacteroidales bacterium. Classification (GTDB taxonomy): domain Bacteria; phylum Bacteroidota; class Bacteroidia; order Bacteroidales; family VadinHA17; genus SR-FBR-E99. The sequence goes on along the minus strand of JAVEZX010000148.1, from coordinate 2,680 downwards.
ATCTTAAGGTCAAGTATTTTTGAATTGGTTTCAGCGTCAACTTCGAGGTTGAACAGTGGTACAGAAGTTACCATACCGAATGTTGTTGAGGCAGGAGTATCTGCTGATCCAAACCTGATAGTACCGCCTGTGACACTTCCTGTGTCGGGTACAAGGTAGAAGTCAATTACCGAAGGATCGTTAAATGAGCCGGATATGCCCAGGGTACCTCCACTCATTGTGAATTTACTTCCTGTATTTAATATTTCGAAGATCCCACGCACAGGATTCGCGTTTTTCCCGGCTATTGTAACCACACTCGAAGGATTGCTCTGAGTGTAGTTAAGCGACCCGGTATTGATGGTTGTTACCCGCCTGATCTGTCCGTTGACAAACAATGAGCCTCCGCTTATGATTATTTCGGGAACGCCGCCCGATGAATAGACAATATCATTGTTGAGCAAGGTGCCGGGGGTTCCGATGTTTATGGATCCAGCCATTATCTCAAGTCTTCCGTCGAGGAAAAGATCGGTTGAGTTTGTTGCAGCCGGTCCTCCTATATTGATTGTTCCCCCGTTGGCTGACAGTGAACCGGTGACGGGGATAGTGAAACTTCCGGAGTTTGTCAGGTTCAGGGTTAGAGGACTGGTGAGCCTGAAGGTGCCGTTTGTAAGTGTGAGGGCAGTGGGAAGATCGGTATTGAGAGTGAGGACATCGGAAACTACTTCAAGAACAGTATTTCTTGAACTGCCTTTATTGACTTCAATAATATTAAAGTTGGTTGTTGATCCCGAACCTGCTATCTGTCTGTTAACACCTCCGGCAAAGGTGACGTTGCATACCTGTGAGATACCGGTGCGCATATTGAAAATACCGTTGTTGATAAGGTTGCCGTGGATCGTCATCGTGTTTGCCGCCGTTCCTGTGGTGTTAACATCGAAGGTTGCCGCGGCACTGACCGTTACATCTCCTAAAACAACCAGATTCTGGGGGGTGTTCAGGGAGTTCATAAACCTTAAGGTTCCTCCCTGAATATTAAGATTAGAGTCAACTGTTACTATCCTTGTTGAAGCAGAGGTGTTAAACCGGGATAGGCCTTCTCCTGCTATAAGCAGATCTCCAGTGACATGGATTGCTGCGTCAGGGAAGGTTATATCTTTCCCTGTTCCCGGAGAAAGGGAAAGATTATTATATCTATCCAGGGTAATGGTGTTCCCTGAATAAAGGTAATCAGCCGGCAGGGTGAATGAGGCAATACCAACAGCAGGGGAACTGTAATATTCAACGGTTCCGCCTCCGGTTGCAAGGAAAGCTCCGAAATCACCGCCGGGGAATGTGGCGGTTGAGGAAGAGGATGATATTCTCAATGTACCCGATCCACTTTCAGGATTTACGTAAATCCCGAAGTCATGTCCGGTTGTAGTGGAAATATCAAGTACCGAGCCATGGTGAATACGGATCGAACCTGTTGCAATATTGTTGAGGCTTTCCGGGATGGTAACGGTGTGATTGATTATCCCGTCGCCTATAACCACCGGACTGGCTGATCCGGGCAGAGAACCGTCCGGAGCACCACCGGTACCGGTTGAACTCCATGTATCGGGATCATCCCACGCTCCGTCCTGCCTGCTGTAATAGACCTTTATGTTTGAGAAGGCAGAGAGTTCACCGGCAGTATAGTTACCGTCAATGATATTCTCTGAAGGAAACAGTATGGTGTTTGAAGCGTCGACCACCCTGGAGTTATCGTTAAAGGGAGCCCATGCAAAGGGACGGTAAACGGCTGGTATATAAGCAGCCTCTGAACCGGTGATGTCAGCTGTCTGATACCTGAAGGTATGGGACACTGAACCAGCCTGAATACCACTGAATCCCTGGGATGTAACAACCCAATAATAGCTGAGCAGTGATGGGGATGTGGCAAAGGGATGGGTAAGGTTGACAGGACGTACAGATACTGAACCCCATTGTGTGGGAGCAGAAGAGAATGCCGTCGTTACCGGAGTATAGTCTGTTCCGGTTCCGACCGGGAACAGGAAAGAAACAGGAGAATCAAAGATACGGGTTACTCCGGGATCGCTGTGATTTCCGGCCACCCTTATCATCCTGGTGGCTGAAAAGACTGAAGTAGTACCACTGAGAGCATCATAAACATTTGATTGAGGACCCAGGGTAAGATTGAAGCTCTCAATATCGAGTATCCCTGAAGCCAGTCGCAGATTGCCTGTTACTGACTGATTGGCCTGGAGTGTTGTTGTACCGCTTGCCTTGTTCAGGGTGAGGTTAGCGAATTGTCCCATACCGGAGCCCCCGATAAGCTGATTGCCTCCGCCATTAAGGATTACCGATCCTCCGGCCTGGCTTACATGAGTACCCGAGTTAAAGATGTCACCGGTTACCATTACAGGGTGGCCGACATCGTTCATTATGCCGGAACTACCTATGGTCAGCGAACCTCTCAGGATGAGAGCTGCCGAATAAATCTCAGTGTTCGAACTATCGGCAATTACAAGGTTATAAATACCCGTTCCGTTATTCATTGTCCCGGCATTGGTGAATCTCTGTCCGGTCTGCCCGTTAAAAGTCGTTGTGTTGTTGCCCGTTTCATATTCAGAGCCGGCATCAACATTGAAATTCCTTCCAACGGTCACATCATTTCCGTTGGCATTGAAGATGGCCCTGTTGCTTACATTAAGATCAT
>JAVEZX010000147.1:1468-6129 GCA_034002785.1 Bacteroidales bacterium | reverse complement strand
ACCCCCGATGCTGTCGAGAACGTGGTCGAAGCCATCAACCGGCTGAGGCAGGGAGCTGGCAAACTTATAGTTGTAGTGGGCGCAGGCGGCGACCGTGACCGCACCAAACGTCCGGTCATGGCGCGCATTGCCGCCGCCGGAGCCGACAGACTGATCCTCACATCAGACAATCCCCGCAGCGAGGACCCTGAGATCATAATAGACGAGATGCAGGCAGGCCTGACCCCGGATGCCATACCTAAGATGATAAGGATTACCGGTCGCGCCGATGCAATCAGGGCTGCAGTGATGCTGGCCACACCGGGAGACATCATCCTCGTAGCAGGCAAAGGACATGAAACCTACCAGGAAGTCAACGGCGTCAGGCACCATTTTGACGACAGGGAAGAGTTACGAAAAGCATTTAAAATGAGCTGATATGTTGTATTATCTCTTCAGATATCTCGATTCACTCGGAGTCCCCGGCGCAGGGGTCTTCAACTATCTGTCGACCAGGTCTGCAGCTGCCGTCATCACCTCCCTGTTCATCGCCATGCTCATCGGCAAGAAGTTAATATACTTCCTGCAGCGCAAACAGATAGGAGAGACAATCCGCAACCTCGACCTTGAGGGACAGTACCGCAAGCAGGGCACCCCGTCAATGGGCGGCATTATAATTATTGCGTCGATCCTGGTGCCGGTGCTGCTCTTCGCGAGGCTTGACAACGTATATATCATCCTGATGATCATTACTACGATCTGGGTGGGACTGATTGGCTTCACGGACGATTATATCAAGATATTCAAGAAGAACAAGGAGGGACTGGCCGGCAGGTTCAAGATCATCGGGCAGATAGGGCTGGGCCTCATTGTGGCTCTCACACTCTACCTCAGTGATGATGTGGTCGTCCGTGTCAATGTCACTCCTCCGGCCGGTATCACGGTAGCTTCTGCGGATGCCATATATGATGAACCGTCCGGTACCGCTGAGGAAGGAACGACCGGAGTCATGCAATATGGGTCTGAAGCCGTACAGCAGCAGTCCACAGCTGTCAATATCAAATCAACCAAGACCACAATTCCCTTCGTGAAGAACAATGAGTTCGACTACTCGTGGCTGGTCCCCTTCGCAAAGGGCAAGACGAAGCAACTCCTCGGGTGGCTGGTCTTCATGGCCATGGTGATATTTGTGGTGGTGGCTGTCTCCAACGGTGTCAATCTGACTGACGGGCTCGACGGGCTGGCTACGGGTACCAGTGCCGTGGCAGGGGTGACCCTCGGCATACTTGCATATGTCTCAGGTAACGTCATATACGCCAACTATTTACAGATAATGTACCTGCCCAATATCGGCGAGCTTGTGATCTTCGCCGCTGCCTTCGCCGGAGCTACCGTAGGGTTCCTGTGGTACAACTCCTATCCGGCGCAGGTATTCATGGGTGATACCGGAAGCCTGACCCTTGGCGGGATCATCGCCGTCTTCGCCATAGTGATAAGAAAAGAACTTCTGATACCCATCCTCTGCGGCATCTTCTTCGTGGAGAGCCTATCGGTGATGCTGCAGGTGAGCTGGTTCAAACGGACCAAACGGAAGTACGGCGAGGGGAGGCGTATCTTCCTCATGGCGCCGCTGCACCATCACTATCAGAAGAAAGGATATGCTGAACCAAAGATAGTCACGCGCTTCTGGATCGTCGCCATCATCCTGGCGGTGCTGAGCGTGGTGACACTCAAGATACGATAGAAAAAGAGCTGAACCGCGGGCATTGAGGATTTTCCGGAGAATGCAACGGGCGAGGCAGCAGAGAAGATTGAAAGAGAATGAAGAAGAGAATTGTGATACTTGGAGCGGGAGAGAGCGGAGCGGGATCGGCCGTGCTGGCTCAGCAGAAGGGGTTTGACGTCTTCGTGAGCGACAGCGGTACGGCAAAGGATAAATACCGTGAGATACTTGTCTCGCACGGCATCGCCTTCGAGGAGGGACAGCACACCCAGGAGCTGATAATGAATGCTGATGAGGTGATCAAGAGTCCCGGCCTGCGCGAGGATAACCCCCTCGTTGTTGCCATCCGCGAAAAAGGCATCCCGGTGATCTCGGAGATCGAATTCGCAGGGCGATATACCGATGCCTTCAAAATATGCGTGACCGGAAGCAACGGGAAGACAACCACCACGAACCTGATATATCACATGATGAAGAAGGCAGGGCTCAACGCAGCCATGACCGGAAATGTGGGTAACAGCTTCGCGATGGCGGTGGCGGAGGGCGGCTATGACTACTACGTCATCGAGCTGAGCAGCTTCCAGCTTGACGGAATGTATGACTTCCGGGCAGATATCGCAGTACTGATGAACATCACCCCTGACCATCTCGACAGGTACGATCACGAGATGCAGAACTATACAGACTCCAAGATGAGGGTGATACGCAACCAGACGGCTGCAGATCATTTCATCTGGTGCGCCGACGATCCGGTGACCTCAAAAGAGGTGGCCGCCCGTATCATCACCGCACAATCTCACCCCTTCGCCATCGACAAATGCGAGGGTATGGCGGCATGCATTGACAATGACAACCTTATTCTTGACATAACCGAAAAAACCAGCCTTATGACCATTCACGACCTGGCGTTGAAAGGACGCCACAATACCTACAACTCGATGGCCGCGGCCATTGCCGGCAAGGTTCTCAATATCCGCAAGGAGACCATACGTGATAGTCTGACAGACTTCCAGGGGGTGGAGCACAGGCTGGAGACTGTCATCATGGTGGCAGGCATCAACTTCATCAATGACTCGAAGGGGACCAACGTCAACTCAACCTGGTATGCCCTTGAGTGCATGAAGACACCTGTGGTATGGATTGCCGGGGGGATTGACAAGGGGAACGACTACTCCGAGCTTTTCAGCGTGGTGAAGGAGAAAGTCACTGCCATCGTCTGTCTAGGTAAGGACAACTCCAAGATTATCAGCGCATTCAGCGATATGGTGCCGACAATTGTCGAGACCTCCTCAATGGAGGAGGCCGTAAGGTCAGCCTATTACCTGGCACACAAGGGCGATACGGTGCTGCTCTCACCGGCCTGTGCCAGCTTCGACCTGTTTCAGAATTACGAGGACCGCGGACGGCAGTTTAAAAACTGTGTAAGAAACCTGTAGGGAACTATGTCTGATGTAACGATAAGAAGGTTTTTCAGGGGCGACAGGTATCTGTGGGGACTCATCGCCTTTTTCATGCTGCTGTCGCTGCTGTCGGTCTACAGCTCGTCAGTGGGCGTGGCTTACTCGTCGCATCACGGTAACACCTTTTATTTTCTCCGCACCCAGTTCATCATGCTGATGCTCGGGTTGCTGATCATAGTTGTCACACACTGGATACCTTATATTAAATATATGCAGTTTGCCACCATCGGGCTGGTAGTGGCTATTGCGCTGCTTGTTGTGACACTTTTTGCCGGCGTGAGCATCAACTCGGCCACCCGCTGGCTCGAGATTCCCGTCATCGGGCTGAGGCTGCAGACATCTGACCTGGCCAAGGTGGCGCTGGTGATATACCTGGCGAGGGGACTGACGGTATACCAGCATGAGCTGAACAACTTCAGTGTGGTGACGATGAAGCTGGTGGTGCCGATAGGCATCGTCTGCGTGCTGATCATGTCCGAGAACCTCTCCACCGCCGTAATGATATTCGGGATCAGCATGATAATCCTCTATATCGGTCGTGTACCCTTCAAGTTCCTTCTCACATATGCCGGGCTGGGGCTGGCAGCAGTGATACTGTTCGCCTCGCTGTTGCTGCTTTTCAAGAAGGATGACAACAGGGTGCAGGTCTGGAAGAACCGTATTGAGACCTACTTCAGCGGCGAGAGCAATCCCGATGCCGATTACCAGGCCAACCAGGCCAAGATTGCGATCTCCACCGGCAAGATCTTCGGCAAGCTGCCGGGAAAAAGCACACAGCGGAATCTCCTGCCGCAGTCGAATTCCGACTTCATTTTTGCCATCATTGTTGAGGAGTACGGGCTGTTCGGGGCGGTGATAGTGATAATGGCATACCTGGCGCTGATGTTCCGGGGGGTGCAGATAGCGCGAAAATGCGATTATGCGTTCCCGGCCCTGATGGTGCTGGGCCTTACCGTAATGATAGTATTCCAGGCGTTCCTGAACATGCTTGTGGCCGTAGGGCTCTTCCCGGTGACGGGTCAGACGCTGCCGATGATCAGCTGGGGACGTACATCGGTGATGGTCATCAGCTTCTCTCTGGGAGCGATACTCAGCGTCTCGAGGGTGATGAACATGCGTGAGCGGAAGGAAAAGCTTTCAGATATTGAACAGACAGACAGGGTACCGGCATGAGAGTGGCGTGTGGAAGATATTGGAGTAAGAATGGCTTGATAATCAGTATAATGATTGCATTGCCAGATAAGATAACTGAATGAACACAGAGGGCAACGATATAGGAATCATCATCAGCGGGGGCGGCACCGGCGGTCACCTCTTTCCTGCCATTGCCATTGCCAATGCACTGCGGCGCCTGGAGCCCTCGGTCAGGATACTGTTTGTAGGAGCGGAAGGGAAGATGGAGATGCAGAAGGTGCCCGAAGCCGGTTACGAGATTGAAGGGTTGCCCGTGGCCGGCATGGTACGCGGTGGCAGCATCAGGAACGTGAATGTCGCCTTCA
>JAVEZX010000147.1:0-1368 GCA_034002785.1 Bacteroidales bacterium | reverse complement strand
CTGTTTGTAGGAGCGGAAGGGAAGATGGAGATGCAGAAGGTGCCCGAAGCCGGTTACGAGATTGAAGGGTTGCCCGTGGCCGGCATGGTACGCGGTGGCAGCATCAGGAACGTGAATGTCGCCTTCAAGCTTTTCATCTCCATGGCCAGGGCCGGAAGGATCATCAACCGCTTCTCTCCGGATGTGGTTGTAGGGGTGGGCGGATACGCATCCGGACCTGTCCTGAAACAGGCACAACAGCGGTATATACCCACTCTTATACAGGAACAAAACAGTTATGCCGGTGTCACGAACAAGCTGCTGGCAAAGAAGGCGAAGCGGATCTGTGTGGCCTATGAGGGGATGGAGAAGTATTTCCCCGCCGGAAAGATATTGCTGACGGGCAATCCCGTCAGACATTCATATGACAATCTCGCAGGGCTGCGCGATGAGGCATTGCAGCATTTCAGCCTGAGGTCCGGCGCGCCGGTGATACTTGTGCTGGGCGGGTCGCTCGGCGCCGGCACGGTGAACAACAGTGTCGGCGGCGGCATAGGCCTCACCGAAGCTGCCGGGGTGCAGCTGTTATGGCAGACGGGCAGCCACTATTATGACCGCATGCGCGAGGTTGTTGAGGCTCAGGCCCCCGCCGGCGTCAGGGTCACCGGCTTCATCAATCGCATGGACCTGGCCTATGCCGCCGCCGATGTGATCATCTCGCGTGCCGGCGCAGGTACCATCTCCGAGCTGGCGCTGGTGGGCAAGCCGGTCATCCTCGTACCGTCGCCCAATGTGGCCGAGGATCACCAGACACACAACGCAATGGCCCTCGTAAACCGCGGGGCGGCACAGCTGGTGAAGGATGCTGACGCACAGACAGAGCTGATACCGGCCGCGCTGGAGCTGCTTGGTGACACCGCAAAGCGAAGCTCGCTGTCGGAGAACATAACAAAAATGGCAATACGCAATGCCGATGAGGTGATAGCACGCGAGGTTTTAAAACTTGTCAAGCGATGAGGGGACTATCGAACATAGAAGGAATATATTTTCTCGGGATAGGCGGCATCGGGATGAGCGCCCTGGCACGCTACTTCCTGTCGCAGGGATTTATCATAGCAGGCTATGACCGCACTGAGAGCCCACTCACCAATTCACTGGCAGACGAGGGTTGTGCAGTGACCTACGAGGATAACATCGACTCGCTGCCCGTGCTCTTTTCTGAACCGTCGGAGAGCGACAGGGTACTGATTGTCTACACCCCCGCCATTCCGAAGGATAACATCCTGTTCAACTACTTCAAAAACAACGGTTACAGCATCTACAAGAGGGCCGAGATACTCGGCATCATCTCGCGTGACACTGATGCCATCGCCGTTGCAGGCACCCATG
>JAVEZX010000146.1:0-6146 GCA_034002785.1 Bacteroidales bacterium | reverse complement strand
CGCGCCACTATAAGGGTTCCGCTCAGACTCAGCCGCGTCTTGACCGGATATTTGGTCAGCTGAGCCAGTATCTCCTTCATGGGACGATCAAGGTCAATTTCCACAGGCTTGTCTAGCTCGGGCGCCTTATCCGGCATAAACCTCTTCGGCTCTTCCTCAAGCTGTTCAATGAATACCCCCTCCGCAGTAATCATACCCTTGATGTTCCTGTCTGCACTGCAGCTCACCCCTAACCCCACGGGGCAGGAGGCAGCATGACGCGGCAGGCGGATGACCCTGACGTCATGTACGAAATACTTCCCCCCGAACTGTGCGCCAACGCCAAACTCCTCACAAATCTTACCGATCTTCTCCTCCCAATCAAGGTCGCGGAAGGCCCTGCCTGCATCATTGCCTGAGGTTGGCAGATCATCAAGATATCCAGCCGAGGCAAGCTTAACAGTCTTTAACGTCATCTCCGCCGATGTCCCGCCAATGACCAGTGCGAGATGATATGGCGGACATGCCGAGGTACCCAGGTCTCCTATCTTCTCACTTACAAACTTCCGGAGCGAAGCCTCGTTCAGGAGCGATTTCGACTGCTGGTACAGGAACGTCTTGTTGGCAGAACCCCCGCCCTTGGCGATAAACAGAAACCTGTACTCGTCGCCCTGGCAGGACGCGATGTCAATCTGCGCCGGGAGGTTACTGCCGGTATTCTTTTCCGTAAACATGGAAGAAGGCACAATCTGCGAATAGCGCAGGTTTTTTTCGTTATAGGTCTCCCAGATGCCCCTGCTAAGATGAAGGGCATCATCGGTGCCGGTGAAGACATCCTCCCCCTTCCACGCCATAGTTATTGCCGTTCCTGTATCCTGGCACCAGGGTAGCTTGCCCTCAGCCGAGATAACCGAGTTGCGAAGCATCACCCATGCCACAAACTTATCATTGTCGGTGGCTTCCGGATCATCAAGAATCTTCGCCAGTTTCTCAAGATGAGAGGTTCGCAGGTAAAAATTGACATCGATAAATGCCTGCCTGGCAAGTAGTTTTAGTGCTTCGGGCTGAACATGCAGGATCCTCCTGCCGCAACATTCAGTCATCCTGACATGGTCAGTGGTGATAAGACGGTACTTTGTCGCATCCTTCCCGTGCTGGAAAGGTTTTTCATAAATGAAATCACCCATGGTGCTGGTTGGTTTTGTGTTTTATTCTATCAAAGATAGGAAGGCAACAGTCAAATAGCAATAGCAATTTGAGACACCTCCGACGCCGGAGGTGTCTCAATCCCGTATCCGCCAACAGGCGGATCGGGAAGGCAATAGTGAATTATGTTATTTGGAATGTGTCTAAATAAGCCGGGTTATATAAAATTATTCGTCAGGCCGAAAACGTTTGAAATAACTGACACAACGCAAACGCCCGAAAAATCAGCGTTTAGAAGCCTCCCGGCCCTATTGTGGAACCGGATTTTCAACTAATTTTGAATAGGTTAACGGAACAGGGTAATAAAACTAACAGCAAACTTACTATGAATGTGATCTACAGACGCAAGCCAAAGCTCTCTTTCTGGCAAATCTGGAACATGAGTTTTGGTTTTCTGGGCATCCAGTTTGGCTTTGCCCTTCAGAACGGTAATGTGAGCCGTATCTTCCAGACCCTGGGGGCAAAGATTGATGACATACCGATACTCTGGATAGCAGCGCCGGTGACAGGCCTGCTGATACAGCCAATAGTGGGCCACATGAGTGACCGTACATGGAACCGGCTCGGGCGCCGGCGTCCCTATTTCCTCACAGGAGCCATACTCGCCTCCCTGGCGCTTGCAATCATCACCAACTCCCCCACCTGGATCTTTGCCACCGTGATGCTGTGGATCATGGACGCCTCCATTAACATCTCGATGGAACCGTTCCGTGCATTTGTTGGTGACATGCTCTCATCCGAGCAGCGAACGTCGGGGTTTGCCATGCAGAGTTTCTTCATTGGCATTGGCGCCGTTATCGGCAGTTTCCTGCCGTGGATTCTTGCAAACTGGTTCAATGTGGCGGAGGTACCCGCCGAGGGCAAGCTATTACCCTTCAACCTGAAGCTGTCGTTTTATATTGGGGCCGCGGTGCTGCTGCTGGCAGTGCTCTGGACCATAATCCGCACAAAAGAGTATTCACCTGCTGAGCTTGAAGAGTTTGAAAAAGGCGAAAGAATCGCCCGCGGAGAGCTCCCGGAAGATATCCCCGCTCCCGCAGCAGCACAGGTGGCAGGCCAGCAAGGCTCAGTTAAAGCCGCAGACCAGGGGAAAGAGGTCAATTTCTACCGTCCCGGAATCATCTGGCTGTCAATTGGTCTTTTGCTCACCTTCATCCTTTCGAGGGCCAACCTGGAGAAGGAGCTCTATGTCGTTACCGGCGGTGTCGCCATATTCGGGCTGCTGCAGATAATTGCAGGCTGGCTGAAATCGGCAGGTAAAGGTGGCAACGGACTGAACAGCATCCTCACCGATCTCAGGCATATGCCCTCAACAATGGGGCAGTTGGCTGTAGTACAGTTCTTTACATGGTTCGCTCTCTTCTCTCTCTGGATATACACAACCTCCGCAGTGACCTCTAAAATCTACGGAACATCCGATACCACATCCCTGGCATACAACGAGGGCGCCAACTGGGTGGGAGTACTCTTCGGCGTCTATAACGGCTTTTCGGCACTTGTAGCCTTCCTGCTTCCGGTACTGGCAAAATACACTTCGCGCAAGCTGACACACACCATCTGTCTCCTGATCGGCGGACTGAGCCTGATGTCAATCAGCCTCATCCAGACACCGGGTATGCTGATCCTCCCGATGCTGGGCATAGGCCTTGCATGGGCAAGCATACTCTCAATGCCCTATGCCATCCTTACCGGCTCACTGCCTCACAACAAGATGGGTATCTACATGGGTATCTTCAACTTCTTTATCGTTATCCCGCAGATCCTTGCAGCCAGCATCCTCGGCAGCATGGTAAAGCATCTCTTCGGGGGCAATACGATGCTGGCGCTGGTGACCGGAGGCATATCCATGATTATCGCCGCACTGGCCGTGAAATTCGTTAAAGACGTCGACGACAGGAGGTAAGCATGAATCTGAGGGGATGTATCTTCGACCTTGACGGGGTCATCGTTGACACTGCAAAATATCACTTCATGGCCTGGCGTCGCCTTGCGAAGGAGCTGGGTTTCGAATTCACCCTTGAGGATAATGAGGCACTGAAGGGAGTAAGCCGGATGGCATCACTGGAGATCCTACTGGCAAAAGGCGGAGTGCATGCAACCGATGTGGAGAAGGTGGAATTTGCTGCCCGCAAGAACGGCTGGTACGTCGAGTTCATCTCCGGCATGACCCCTGATGAGATCCTCCCGGGCAGCGTAAAACTGCTGCAGGACCTCAGAAAGGAAGGAATACTCACAGCCATAGGGTCGGCCAGCAAAAACGCCGGCACCATACTTGACGGCATCGGGCTCCGCAGCATGTTCGACGTGATAGTCGATGGCAACAAGATCCATAAAGCCAAGCCTGATCCGGAGGTTTTCCTGAAGGGTGCGGAGGAGATGAAGCTGCAACCTTCAGAATGCATAGTATTCGAGGACGCTCAGGCGGGGATCGAAGCTGCAATAGCCGGAGGAATGAAATGTATCGGCGTGGGAAGCCCCGAACTGCTCGGCAGAGCAGACCTGGTGGTGCCCAACCTGAGAAAAATTACAATCAAACAACTGAGAAACCTATAGTTCGAAATGACTGATACACGATTTCAGTCCGATGAATGGAAAATCATCGAGACACGATTCGAGCCCGGGCGAGGCCGCGACTCCGAGAGCATCTTTGCCCTCGGCAACGGCATGATGGGACAGCGGGCAAACTTTGAGGAGACATACACCGGTGACACCCTGCAGGGCTCCTACATAGCCGGGGTATACTACCCTGACAAAACCGTCGTGGGCTGGTGGAAAGTGGGCTACCCCGAGTATTTTGCCAAGGTGCCCAACGCACCTTCATGGACCGGCATCATCGTCCGCATAGACGGCGAGGAGCTTGACCTTGCAAAATGCGAAGTAAGGAGCTTCCGCAGGGAACTCGATATGAGACAGGGCCTGCTGACCCGTACCTTCACGGCAGTGATGCCCTCGGGAAGGGTGGCAGAAGTTGTCGCAGAGCGATTCCTTTCAATGCACGAACCTGAAAAAGCAGCTATAAGATATTCCGTCAGGATTACCGGCGGAGGCGGCAAACTGGAGCTCATCCCTTGGCTCAACGCCGATGTCTTCAATGAGGACGCCAACTATGACGAGAGGTTCTGGGAAAACGAATCCTCGGCAAGCGACGGCAAAAGAACAGTCGTTGTGGCACAGACACGCAAGACTGCATTCGTTGTTGCTACAGCCATGGAGAATGCCTTTGCACTGAACGGCAAGCCCGCGAAAGGCTCTACGAAGATTACCACAACAGATAGAACGGCTCACAGTGCATTCACGTCTGAATACGCTGACGGTGACACTTTTACTGTTACCAAATACGCAGCAGTGCTTTCATCCTTCAATCATCCGGTTGAAGGCCTGACTGATAAAGCAATGGCCACAGCCGGCGAAGCAGCCGCAAGGGGTTTTGACGCAATGCTTGCCGATCATCGCGGAGCATGGGAGAAGAAGTGGGAACACGGTGACATAGTAATTAAGGGTGACATAGCCGCCCAGCAGGGGATCCGCTTCAACATCTTCCAGCTTAACCAGACCTATACCGGCGAGGATCCCCGCCTCAACATCGGGCCCAAGGGATTCACGGGAGAGAAATACGGCGGCAGCACATACTGGGATACCGAAGCCTTCGTATTTCCCTTCTACCTCAGCACCGCTGATACGCACGTTGCGCGCAACCTGCTCATCTACAGGTATAAGCATCTCGATAAAGCGATTGAAAACGCACAGAAACTGGGATTTACCAACGGTGCTGCACTATATCCCATGGTCACCATGAACGGTGAAGAGTGCCACAACGAGTGGGAAATTACCTTCGAGGAGATTCACCGTAACGGTGCAATAGCCTTTGCCATCTTCAACTATGTCAGGCACACCGGCGACCAGGATTACCTCGCGGAGTACGGTCTTGAGGTGCTTATTGCAATATCAAGATTCTGGGCACAGCGCAGCAGCTTCTCGCAGGAGAAGAATCAGTATGTCATCCTGGGAGTCACGGGGCCAAACGAGTACGAGAACAATGTCAACAATAACTGGTACACAAATACACTGGCACACTGGACCCTGAAGTATACCTCCGAGACACTCGAATGGCTGAAATCAACCAGCCCGGTGAAGTACAACTCGGTAGTCTCACGTACCCGCCTCGATACGCAGTGCGAAATGAGTCACTGGAAGGAAATAATCAACAACGTGTACTTCCCGGTGCATCATGACCTCGGTATTTTCCTGCAGCAGGACGGTTTCATGGACAAGGTTCAGCAAACAGTAAAAGACCTTGACCAGGCTGAGAGGCCTCTAAACCAGCACTGGTCGTGGGACCGCATCCTTCGTTCCGTGTTTATCAAACAGGCAGACGTGCTCCAGGGTATCTACTTCTTCGAGGATGAATACACCGAGGAGACAATCAGGCGTAACTTCGACTTTTACGAGCCCCGATGCGTACATGAATCATCCCTCTCAGCCAGCATCCATTCAGTACTGGCGGCCAGGCTCCACGATACCGAAATAGCCTATACACTCTACCTGCGAACCGCAAGGCTTGACCTTGACGACTACAACCGCGAGGTAAAGGACGGACTCCACATCACCAGCATGGCCGGAACATGGCTTGCCATAGTGGAGGGCTTCGGCGGCATGCGGATACGCAATGACAGGGTCTGCTTCAACCCGGTTATCCCTGCCGCGTGGGAGTCATTCTCATTTATAATCAGGTACAGGAACAATCCCCTACGGGTGGAGGTCAACGGAACAAAAGTCAACGTGGTCAACCTCTCAGCGGCTGCCATCCCGATTGCAGTTTACGGTGAACAGATGACCCTGCAGCCCGGGGAAGAAAAAAGATTTGACAAATAATGAAAAGAACAATCAAGGCACTGGTTTTACTGATGCTGGCGGCGCAGTTGCCGGCATATGCACAGGTGATTGAACGGGTCGATCCTCCC
>JAVEZX010000145.1:0-6159 GCA_034002785.1 Bacteroidales bacterium | reverse complement strand
AGGTTGTGGTTCCACCGGTGCGGGTGGTGGTAAAGGTCAGGGCCGGCACCGCTGCATTGTTGCACCGAACCTGGTCAGCCGGGTCATTGACCTGTGCCGACGGGTTGACGGTGATTGTAAATGTCTGGGGAGTGCCCGGGCAGCTCTGGCCTCCGTTGCTGAATGTAGGAGTAACCGTAACAGTTGCGCTGATGGGCGATGTGCCGCCGTTGGTAGCGGTGAAGGCCGGAAGCGGACCGCTGCCACTGGCTGCAAGACCTATCGCAGTGTTGCTGTTAGTCCAGGCATAGGATGTGGTACCACCGGTACGGTCAGTGCCAAAGTTCAGAACCGGGACAGCAGCGCCATTGCAGTGAACTTGGTTGGCAGGGTCATCGACCTGTGCCGACGGGTTGACAGTGATCGTAAAGGTCTGAGCTGTACCCGGACAACTCGCGCCGCCATTGGCGAAGGTTGGTGTAACAGTGATTGTGGCGCTTATCGGTGCCGTACCACTGTTGGTCGCTGTGAATGCCGGAAGAGGACCGCTGCCGCTGCCGGCAAGACCTATCGCTGTGTTGCTGTTGGTCCATGCATAGGTGGTTGTGCCTCCGGTGCGACTGGTTGTAAATGTCAGCGCCGGTACTGCTGCGGAGTTGCAGTGAACCTGATCAGCCGGATCATTGACCTGTGCCGAGGGGTTGACTGTGATTGTGAAGGTCTGGGGAGTGCCGGAACAGGTCTGCCCGGCATTCGTGAATGTCGGGGTTACCGTTACTGTTGCAGTTATAGGCGATGTACCGCCATTAGTGGCTGTAAATGCCGGAAGCGGTCCGCTGCCACTGGCTCCGAGACCGATTGCTGTGTTGTTGTTGCTCCAGTCATAGGTGGTGGTACCGCCTGTGCGGTTTGTAGAGAAGTTAAGCACAGGTACAGCATCTCCGCCGCAGTGAACCTGGTTGGCGGGGTCATTGACCTGTGCTGAGGGATTGACAACCACCGTGCGAGTGATTGCAGGGCCGGGACAGGATGTCGGAAGCGGACCGGCAGGAGTGATTGTATAGGTTACGGTGGTCGGTAATGTTGAACTGTGCGCAAGTGTCTGCGTGATGGACGTATTGTTTCCGTTGTTCCTTGTGCCGCCGGCAGGAGCAGTGGTCCAGGTAACGGCCGGAGCATTCGAAACAGTCCATGTAAAGTTAGTCGACGGCACAGTCGACTGCAGAACTATGTCAGTTGCACCACCACTGCAGATTGCATTCGTATTGTTGACCGTTGCACTGGCATCAGGCAGAGCATTTATACTGAACAGGTAATTCGCCGGAAGCGAGGGGACAAAGTTGTTACAGGCATCCTGTATCGAAACGATATGTACTGTGTGATTGCCTACACCCAGTGTCCCAAGGTTGATATGATCTCCGTTGTTATAGCCTGAATAAAGGGTATTGGCCCCGCCGTCAAGGGTATATGTGACCCTGTAAGGCGGAGCACCGCCGCCGACATTGAGGGCAAACCAGCTCGAAGAGCCGTCGCATCCGTTGCCGCTGCCGGAAATTGTAGCACCGGTAAGGGCTGCACCTACTGTCACCGTGATTGATGTTCCCAGCGACTGTGCGTTACAGCCGTTTGCATCAACCACAGACGTGAGAATATAGACATAGCTGCCCGTTGATAGTATGCCGGTGGAGACATTGGTTCCGCTGGTGTAACTACTAAGCTGTGCCTGGGCAACGCCATTCCTTGTATAATTAATTGTATAGGGAGAGACACCTCCTGAAAGAATAATGTTGAAATTGGCCGCTGTGTTGTTGCATATGCTTATGTCATCATGAAGCTGGGCAGTGTACTCCGGCCTGACAACGATTGTCCGGACTGAAGAGTACTCTCCCGAGCAGGGTGAATTCTGGACAAAGGCCCGGTACTCCCAGGTTCCTGATGAAGAGGGTACCTCCGAGTATGTTGCAGTTGTATTTGATATCGTGCTCCATGAACCTCCGTCAACGCGCTTTTCCCACCTCACGATGGCTCCGGTATGACCCGAAAGAGTCATTACACCGGTATTGACCCCGGGACAGAGAGGTGTAGTACCACCAGTTATTGAGCCCCCCACAGAAGGAGGAGTAACAACAATGGACCTCGCAGTGGAATAGACCGATGAGCAGACGCCGCTCTGGACTTCTGCGCGGTACTGCCAGGTTCCTGCAGAGGGCGGAGTATCGTTATATGTAGTAGTTGTGTTGGCGATGTCAGACCATGCGCCAGCCCCAAGCCTGCGCTGCCATCTGACTACAGTACCGGTATGACCGCTGAGGGTCATTACACCTGTAGGTGATCCGAGACAGATCGGAGTCATGCCACCGTTGACGGCACCGCCTACAGAGGCGGGGTTAACCGTGATTGTTGTAAGGGTTGAATATACAGAAGGACATGAACCGCTTCTTACCTCTGCCCTGAAATCGTATGTCCCGGAGTTGGTCGGAGTATAGTTCAGATTGGTAGTGGTATTTGCAATGTTGTTCCAGCCTCCCCCGTTACGTCGCCACTGCCAGCGCACCACATTGCCGGTGTGACCGGAAAGGGTTATGTTGCCTGTCGGGGTGTTGATACAAATCGGGCTATTGCCGCCTGAAGTGGTTCCGCCAACTGAAGTGGGATCAACCTGGACACTGTATACCGAAGAATAGGCATTGGAACATGAACCGCTCCTTACAAGAGCCCGGAACTCCCATGTTCCTATTGATCCCGGTGTATAAGTATACGTTGTAGTGGTATTTGCCACAGTGGTCCAGGTGGCAGAGGGCAAAAGCCTTCTCTCCCATCGTTGTACGGTACCGGTATGCCCTGACAGGGTAAGTGTTACGGGTGACCCTATACATATTGGTGAGGTTCCGGCAACAGTACCGCCCACAGAAAGCGGGCTGACTGTGACTGCAAAGGTCCTTGAAGGTGAAGGACAACGGGGATCGCTTGTATACCTGTTGATGACACTGACAGTCCTGCTGCCGGCAGTACCGCCCACATCGACTGTTATCTGCCTGGTACCCTGTCCTCCGGTGATTGTCCATCCGGCAGGTACAGTCCAGATATATTCCGTTGTTCCTCCGATTGGCATTGTCGGAGGATTGTTTGCCACGGAAAATACCTGCCCCGTGGCATTGATACAGACCTCCGTGGGGCCTGATATAATACCCGGCCTTGAGAGCTCCTCCCTGATGATCAGGTCAATCCGTGACGGCGGGCCTTCACAGCCGTTGACACCGCTGGTCTCGGTAACATAAAAATCATAGGTGCCCGGAGCGGTGATGCCATGGGTGTAGGTGGTACCGGTATAGAGAAGAGTGGTGAGGGCTGCGTCGTCATACCAGTTAAGAGTGTTGCCTGCAAGGCTGATTGTTGCAGTAAGTGTGGGGGCCACCCCGCCAAAGCAGTAGACCTGCGGGGTGATTACTGTCGGCGCTGGAGGTGCATCAATAACCTCAATTATGAACTGCTCAAATACATAATCGGTGTTCTCATCAATATAGGGATTACACTTGTTCCAGTCCTTGATGTATACATAGAATCGCTCTCCGGCCTGACATGTTGCCGGGATGGTTATTACGTCAGTAAGCGTACCAGGGTTGGGCGGGTTCAGAGGACCAATAACAGGACCAACAAATCCGTTTGCTCCGTTGGCCACGTTAGCGCCCCCTATGAGTACGTTCCCTGAAATAGTGTTCATGACGGCGCCTGCAGGCGTCTCACCGTAGACAAACTGTATTGTCCTGGGAGACTCATTGTCATAGTCAGATGGGTTAAGCGGTGGCGGCACATTCGGATTCTGACAATTCCATATGCTCACATCCCTGAGTACCAGGTTGTGTTCACTTCCCTCGCAAACGTATACGATGTCAACATCGCCGGTAGTAGTTTCCTGTAGTTCCAGCAGGCCGTCACCGTCAGCAGGTATATCGCGTCCGTGAACCACGAAAACCCCCTGTGAGGCATAAAACTCATTACAGGGGTTCTTGACCGTCCATGTCCCGACGTAGGCACAGTTGGTTGTAGTTGAAAAATTATGGAACTGAGGAGGAGGCAGATCATTATCTGCACTGGAGGTATAGGTCCAGATCGGAGACCCGTCACCCCAGTCAACAGTCCAGGTACTTCCCGCCAGTATACCTGTTGGCAGTACCCCGAGAGGAGCTACCTGGAACATCCCCTGTGCTCCCAGGTTCACGCACTCGCCCAGGTTACCGAAGAAGTTGAACAGTTGGATCTTCGGACAGGGAAGAGTAGTGGCAATCATTTTAACAGGTGAGGGCTGCAGTGTCCCTGATGAGTTCGCAGCTACAATGTAGATCGAGTGCAGAGTACCTGATGCAAGTCCTGATACGATATGCTGTAAGGTTGTGTTAATGGAGGCAACAGGTATGACGGCCGTGGCAACCAATGATCCAGCGGGACCGGCTATGGCCGAATTCCTCACACCGGTTGAGGTAAGTATTCCTCCGTAGTTGTAGTTGAATACGATTATATAAACCGTACCGGTCATATTGATCCCATAGTTTACTGGAATCGATGTCGGTCCCGGTGCTCCCACTGACGGAGTTCCTGCCACCCACGTGGGTGTCTGGGCAATTGCTATCCCGGAGCAACAGGCGAGGATGATCACGGAAACCATCAGCTTCCGGATCCTGCTCCAAAGATTTTCAGACACCGCTGAAACCTGAATTATATTCATGACTGGTCCTTTTTATTCAATCTGGTACTAAATCAATAGGTCAGCAAGGCCTTAATATCTTGCCGACGGGTGTATTCTGATCTGATCTGACTATTAGAACTCAACAACATAAGAACTTATTTTATGAAAACTACTTTAACTAAAAATCAATTTATTGTCCTGTGCGCCCTGAATCTGATAACTAATTTTTTCAGATGGTTTTTGACAGACTGCGCTCCCAACTCCCAAACCCATGGGAGAAAGCTATCGTTCCATCTTTGTGGATGCGTGTTAATCACCATTCTGTCAGGCAGATAACCTGCATCTACGAGATTCATGATTTCTTTGGTCGAATGAATCTTATACCGATCCATGAGGGCAAGCCCTGCATTTGTCATGCTTAGCAGGCTTCCCTTTACCGGCATGACTTTCCAGTCACTGAATCCAGAACCCTGCACCCCATTGACTGCAGTGATGGCCTTGTCCCGGATACTGTACCTCTCGCCGTCCCATCTTCTGCCTGTATCGGTCAGGTATAGCGTCTCTGAAAAGTCAATATCAAAATAGGGTTCGCAGATTATATCGCATTCACGGTAATCGAAGTGCTTCCAGACCAGGCGGTTGTCAATTTGCCCCGTCGGACTTCCGTGCATCGAGATCACCCTTACAGGGTAAAACTGTCTGAAATATTCAAGATTGGCACTAAATCGGTCAAAAGCCTCAGCAGCAAGCTGCTCTGGGGTAATCACCCCTTTTTTGCCCGCTGCAAGTGTCATATCCTCGTAATGATAGCCAATCTCATGACCGAGACCTGCGATCTGCCTAATTATGCCAGGAGCATTGGAAGAACCTGCAACTCTGAAATGATAGCTCCCTTTAATTCCAAGATTTGCCTCAATCTCAGCAAGTTTAAGTGCATTCTCCGGCTTGCGGTCAACATCATGCCTGAGGACAGCGCTCTTACCCCCCGGAGTAATACAATACTCCTCAAATGTCAGAAATGAATAACCTGCCTCCTTAAAAGCTTTCAGGAGCTTGCGGTACGTCGTCGGGGTAAAATCACATTTTCCTGTTAAACTCATTTGAAACGGTTAAAATCAATCTCCCTGAATTCAGCCAGTTCTTGCTTCTCTCTGAAGGTTTCCGTCAGCCAGACCATGAAGGCTGTAACGTCAATCTTTTCTTCCAGCATCACCATCCTCCGTCGCTGCCACTCTTCATGAAGACCGGGGTTATTCAGAAGGCCTCCGATCTTTTCACGGAGACGGTCGAACTCTGTAGGCTTGTACGCATAAGTGAGCCCATATGTTTCCTCCTGCTCACGCAGATATGAGATGGACCCGGCAAGAGAGTTGCACCTGAAGGCAGGGACTCCGAGGACGGCAGCCTCTGATGTCATCGTCTGGCTGTCTCCTATAAACATGGTTGCATGACTGAGCAGCGAGTGAGCCCTGTCAGGCGCAACCTTCAGCCTGTAT
>JAVEZX010000144.1:0-6208 GCA_034002785.1 Bacteroidales bacterium | reverse complement strand
TATGAGTATTTGCGGCGAAGGGGTTTTTGTCAGAATGGTTATATGACAGCCATAGGTAAAGGGGAAGAGAAACTCGAAAGCGCCCCCGTAGGTGTGTGCAAGGGGAAGGAACGAAACAACCGGGTCACCCGACTCCAGCGGCATGTTCGTCTGAGCATAGCGGATGTTGGCTGCAAGGCTCCTGTGAGGTATCATAACCCCTTTCGAGAATCCGGTGGTGCCTGATGTATAACTGAGAGCCGCCAGCTGCTCATTGTCAATGGCGGAAAATTTAATGTCCTCCGGACTGAAAGAGGGATGCTCCTGTGCAAACTTTTCGTCAAGGCTTTTGTAAATCTCCGTGATCTTTTCTGAGCGGCTCAGAAGCATCTCAAATGAATCGAGGCTCCTGACAAACTGTATCTCTTTAATCTTTTCCGGCTCAAGCGACTCCCACAGCTTGTCATCAACAAACAGGATCTTCGAGTCCGAGTGATTGATTATATTGTGCAGATCATCAGGCTTGAAATCGGGTAGTATCGGCACCACCACGGCCCCGTATGTCACCACGGCGAGGTACATGGCGCACCAGTTTGCCGAGTTCCTGCCAAGAAGCGCAATCTTGTCGCCCTCCTTGATGCCGGACTCCCGGAAAGCGATATGCTGCCTGACCATCATCTCTGCAATCTGCCTGTAGGAATAGCCTTTCTCGCGGTAATTCGAGAGAGCCTCTTTTTCCCAGTTTTTCCTGATACTCTCCTCAACGTAGGAGATAAATCTTTCCTTGATCATGATTTTGGAGTTTTCTTTTTTATATGAAGCAAATTTAAGCTTTTAAAATAATGTTGTGTCAGAACCTGTAAAGCACCAGCGCAACTGCCGCCATCAAAAGGTTCACTGCCGTGAAGATGAGATTGTACCTGATCCTCTTTCCGCTGAACCGTTCTATCTTCCGTGAAAAGATCCCTGCGGTAGGTACGAACAGCACCACCAGGAAGATAAAGAATTCAGGTCCGTCAAACACCTGGCTTACTCCGCCTCCGCGAAGACTTGCCAGGTAGATCACCAGCAGAATCGCAAGGAGATAAATCAGGTAGCTGCCCTTCAGAGCGAGGGTCGACAGCGGCCTGGCATGATGCATCCGGTGAGGCTTGAGATAGGCATACGCGATGGAGAAGACTATCACCATAAAAACAGCGCCTATAATATAACTCATCATTTCCGGCAGGTTTAACTTACTCATTCACTCTTTCGCGCATTATTAACGATCAGGCCGTCTCAAGCGATGACCATACAAGTGAACTGGCTCCCAGGACAGCGGCATTCTGAGTGCTCAGTTCCGACGGCAGAAGCTTCACCTTGTCACGGTATATATATAGCAGGTTCTCCTCCATATGCTTCTTCGCCGGCTCGAAGATCAGCTCCTTCGCAAGGGCGAGTCCGCCGAAAAGGAATATCGCTTCCGGGTTCGTGTGCGCCACAACGTCTGCCAGCTTAAACCCCAGCATCGCCCCGGTATGCTCAAAAGCCTCCAGGGCTATCGGATCCCCCCTTCGCGCTGCCTCATAAATCATCTTTGAATCGAGCTCCTCGAAGCTGTGCCTGCGTAACTCACTCTCATCCAGCCTGTCAGCCATTATCTTCAGGACGGTACGTTTCAGACCTGTGGCTGAGACATAGGTCTCAAGACATCCCTTGCGCCCGCACCCGCAGTCGCGGTTCGACTGCCCCGGCCTGATGATAGTATGACCTATCTCGCCGGCAAATCCGTCGTGGCCGTAGACCAGCTTGCCGTCAACGACGAAACCGCTGCCGAGACCGGTACCGAGCGTGATTACCACGAAGTTCTTCATGTTCCGGGCACCGCCGTAAATCATCTCACCTACGGCTGCGGCGTTGGCATCATTTGTAACAATCACCGGCAGCTGGGTGTGGCGTGCGAAGATGTCTGCCAGGGGAATGATCCCCTTCCAGGGCATGTCAGCGGGGTACTCAATGGTGCCCTTGTTGATGTTGCCCATGGGCGCCCCGATGCCAAAACCGAGGATCTCAAGATCCATCCCGGCCTTCTGCACCGTAAGCATCATCTTCTCATAGAGTGCGGCTACAAACACCTCGGGCTCATCGTAATGTTTAGTCATTATCTGATCCTCGGCAAGTATCTTGCCCGACCGGTCCACAAACCCGAAAATTGTGTTTGTACCACCTATATCAATCCCGGCAACTGTCCTGATCTTATCCATTTATATACAGAGTTTACTAAACGTAAATATACATTTTAGATTTAACCGGAGAAATTATTTCGCCGGCAGGCATTGCCAACCTGGTCTATTTCCCGGCGGGGACGTACTCGTTCCCTACCTTCCTTGCGCGCACGGGATGGTCAAGATCAATGCCGAGGGCGATGCCGGTCTCAACCAGAATGTTCCATCCGGCTGCCAGCTGCAGGTACTCGGCATAATCGCCTCCCTTCGGTATGACGATGGTCGGGAAAATTGTCTCTTCCTCTGCTATCGCGATGACATGCACCCCGGCGCCTTTCACGATGCACTCCATGAACTTGTCATGATCATGCTCGAACGGGCCGACCCAGATCAGCACCTCATCGCTGTTCATCACCTCCTCGATACCGTGCAGGGCGAAGGTGCCCTCGAGGAAGCCCGACTTCTTGCGGGTGATCTCGTTGGTCTTCAGCGCCAGCTCGGCGGCTACGCCGTTATCGCGTCCCGCGAACCAGATCATGCCGGCATTGCGAACCCTGTCAATTATCTTTTTGTCGGTCTTCGCCGTCAGCACCTCCTCCATCTGCTCCGCCGCCTTGCGCAGGCCTGACATCTTCATGCCACGAAGGTTTCGCAACAGCGAATCATAGAAGAGAGCCTGCTCAACCACTGACTTTGTGGCAGCGACGGCGTTCTCCTTGCCGCACCTTAGCACATGTGCCGCATGGGCTGTCTTCTCCAGCCTGGTGCCGGGATTGGCCGTAAGACCGAAGATGGCATCATGCTTTTTCTTCTTCAGGGCCTCAACCAGCCGGATCACCTCCTTGGTCTGACCGGAGTTGGAGGCAGCGAAAACGACGAAGTCCTTCAGGTTGTACTCCAGCGACTGCGTGCAGCCCTCCGTCAGTACCGGCAGGAGAAACTCCCGCTTCAGATTGGCGAAGATGGCCCGCTTTGCCGGGAAGAGACGGCTGCTGCCTTCACCGGTAAGGAAGAGTCCCTTTTTATTTTTGAATGCCGGGATGAAGGGAATGGATGACTCGGGACGGAACGATTTCACGATGCCGGGCGTCTCCATCATCTCGCGCACCAGCGCAAACTTGCTGTATTTCTTATCAGTCAGGTTCATGATCAGGTTTATTACAGTTTAACAATGAATTCATTCAGGTCACGCTGTACCTGCGGGTCTTTCTGGAAGCCTCCGCCAAGATGCTGCCAGTAGGGCTCAGCATACTCCACTCCCGCCATCTTACCGTAGTTCTTGTTCCCCTCCAGCACATAGCCGAAGAAGTCGTCAATCTTGTGCATGTGCTTCATGAGGTCAAGCTGTGACTGATGCTTGCCCAGCATCTCTATCTTGGTCTGCACGGCACTTGTCACATCCACGAAGAAGTGCGGCGGGGTGAGCTGCGACCCAAGGGGGTCACTGAGCGTCAGCGGCGAGGTATGATACAGCAGCGGCGTCACCTCCAGCGGTTTCTCGGGCACCGGCACCGGGTCAAGGGAGGCGACCATCGCAGCGGCCTCCACGATGGCGGCCGTGGCCCGGTGGTCAGGATGATAGTCGTTGGGGAGATGAGTGAAGACGATACCCGCTCGAACCTTTCGCATCAGCGAGATCAACTTCAGCCGCATCTCCGGGCTGTCAAAGAGGGAGCCGTCAATGCCTCCCATCGTGTAGTACTCTGCATCCAGTACTGCGGCGGCAGCCTTCGCCTCACCGAAGCGGAGACGCGCCGTCTCCTCCATACCCATGTTGCACCCCCCGAGATCACCCCCGGTCATGGTTGCAATAACAATCTTGTATCCCCTGTCGTGAAGCAGTTTGAGCACCCCGGCGTTCCATGCCTCAGCATCATCCGGGTGCGCATTGACAGACAGGGCCACCCTGTTGAATTCAGTTGCCATTCGTTATCGTTTTACTTTAGAACCATTATTTTTTTAAGCCTCACAAAATCAGGAATATCACCGGTCAGTGGCTTCATGTATTTAATGAATGCGTCGGAGACGAAGTTGCCGGCGGCGTTGAAGTACTCCTTCGGCATCGGTTTGGCGGCGATTGCAACATTGCTCAGTGGCACCTTGCCATAGACCACCTCATAGGGATTATCCGATTTTCTCTCAATTGTTACCATGTATCCCGACTCCCCCTGTTCGGCAAGGTGCACGGCCTCGATGCCGCAGCGGTAAGCCTCCTCGAGGTCAACCGGGACTGCCCTGACGAAATCGCTCATTATCAGAGACTCCGGTACCTGAAACTCACCCCTGATGCCAAACTCCGAGGAGAGCATGCGGTGAAGGGTGATCGCAACGCTGGCGCCGCCCATGGCGCCGAACTCCGTGTTGCTGAATTTATCCTTTACGACCGACGCGCTTACAGGGGTGCCATCCTCGTACTTGACCCCCTCGCCGGCAACGACGGAGACCCATCCGTACCTCCTGATGCACTGATCGGCAGCGGCAAGGAATTCATCCTTCACGAACGGATGTTCCGGGGCATAGATCAGGTGCGGGGCATCGTCCTCATCGCGCTTCGCCATTGCGGTGGCTGCCGCCAGCCAGCCTGCATCACGCCCGATTGTCTGGTAGATGACGAACTGGTCGACCTGCTTCATGTCCCGCGCAAGCATCCCTGCCTGCTTGACATTCAGTATGTTGGACCAGGCCGCCGAGGCAAAGCCGGGGGTGTGGTCAGTGCCGAAGAGGTCATTGTCAACGGTCTTGGGAATACCTACACCGGTGAGTTCGTAACCCTGGCTGCAACAGTATGCCTCCACCCGGTGGATTGTATCCATTGTATCATTGCCGCCGATCAGGAAGAAGTACCTGATGTCATATTTCTGAAGCACGCTGAGGATCTTGGGAAAATCCTCATCCTTCAGCTTGTGGCGCGAGGAGCCCAGCGCCGACGACGGTGTGCGCCGCAGGCCGTGGATGATCTCCGGCGGCTGTGCCATCAGGTCGAAGAGCCATTCGTTCATGAATCCCTCTATGCCGTAGTTCATGCCGTAAACGTCTGCTATTGCGTCTGAGCGCCTTGCAGCGTCAATGACTCCCGCGAGGCTCGAGTTGATTACTGTGGTTGGGCCGCCTGACTGGCCTATTACTGCATTTCCCCTGATCATTGATAAATATTCTGTTGTGTTTGATATAATTTCATGAAGCTGAAAGATAAAAACTTTACCTCTGTTTATACAAATTTAAGCAAGCCGAAATATTCAGGCCTGTGGTAATCGGGTTTTTCGGTTTCCACAGGGTTCCATGTGACGAAGTGCGGGTTGCTGAGCTTGTCGCCGCACTTGTAGAAATTGGCCCTGAAGCTTTTGCCGGCGAGGCTGTCGACCTTATGGCGGAAGAAGGTTGCCAGGGGTATGGCAACGGTGAGCGACCAGCTTATATCACCGCTGATTTCAGTGAATGGTTCATGGCCCATTGTGGTGAGGCGGCGGATACCGTCAACCACCCCGGGGTCCGTGCGTGCGCTGTCATGCCGGCCGTGTCCGGAGCCCATCAGTGCCGTGCCGATAGGGTTGAACTCGAAGTTGTAATAGATGCCGTCATCCTCCGGTGAGACGAAGAACTCGACGCAGGAGTCCTCGCATACCATCTCGTTGGTGCGGTTTTTCTCGGCCTTGACATGAGCCTCGCGGACATAGTATTTGATATATATCTCCTGCGAGCCGTATGCGATGTTGAATCTCACCTGCGGTTTGTATTGATGACTCTGCCAGTTCACTGTTCCTATCTCGTGGCCTTGACCCAGCTCATCGAGCCGTGCCGACACCTCAGCCATTGTCGGGAGGCTTACCGGGTTCTCCGGCTGTGCCATGCTTTCTGCCATGTTCGGTACCGGACTGTCTCTCTTCAGCTTTTTGACCTCAATTATACGCATTATTTCTTGATGTTTTATGTATGACATATTGATATTTCTGAACAGGGGGGTGTTATATATCTGTCTTCTACAATTTTTATTGCTCTACGAGCAATATCCATTACATCACATTATC
>JAVEZX010000143.1:0-6258 GCA_034002785.1 Bacteroidales bacterium | reverse complement strand
CTGCCCCGCGGTGCCATTCGGGACACCTCTTAAGCGACCTTGCTGTGATCTTCAGTTTTGACACTTCCTCAGGGGCGAATTCAAACTCCATGTTAACGGGTACGATATCCTGGTTGAACCTTGTGGTCTCATATTTCCGGGAGGCCACGGCTCGCCAGTCTGTTCCGTTCTCAGATGTCTCTATGATCACCTCTGACGGAAGAAATATCCATGAGACATGATCGCACAGGAAATTCATGCTTACCCGGCTTACCATGACAGGTGCCTCCGGGGTAATTTCCATGATCATATCTTCTCCCTCATACCCGATCCAGCCTGATGAGAATGTCCTTCCGCCGAAGATACCGTCGGCCATGGCGGCGGCACCCTTTCCGTTGTAGCGCGGGTGGATGGGTGACAGTGAGCGGTAGTTGTCCGGGTCTGCTTTGTTATCCTTTACTCCCATGCTGACCAGCCTGCTGACATGTTCACGGTAATCCGCAATTGAATAGTTATGCTCGCTGACGGTTGCTATACCGCTCTTAAGGCTGTTCTGCGCCACCCGTTCAAGCTCCTTAATCATATCCTCATTGACGACCTTCCCGGCCGGTGTTCTCCTGATGAATGACAGTGTGCTGTCACCGGCATTCAGGGCATAATCGAGCCATGCATAGTCAACGGACATCCTTGCCCTCATTACCCTGCCCAGCCTGGCGGAGTCATTTGCCACAGCCTGCTCTGCCCTGTTCATCAGATCATGGTATTGAGTCAGAAGGTCACGGGTCAGGAATGACCTGAAATAATATGAAGGCAACCCGTAAATGTCAAGGTTCACCGTATCTGCTGCCGCCTTCAGGCGGGAGTGAGAGAGTTCAAAATATTCGCTGATAAAAGGGGCGGCATTGCCGTAATATTTGTCAATGAACCGGCTGATGACCGAATCACCGTCAAGATCCGGGTTCCAGAGCAGTTTGGATATGAAGTATTGTTTGAGTTCTGCCAGGTCCGACCATGAATCGCCGCTTCCCTGCTGGAACATCATTGGAATGTTCTGGCTGTGGAACAGCTGAATGTTAGGCTGCAGCACGTGAAAGTTGGGGAAGGGACAGAGGTAGGTACGGAACTGCACCACGTAGTCCCACATGAAGATATTGTCAGTAAGGCTGCTCCAGTCCTGCAGATCCTTTACAAAACCGGCGCTTCGGGGGTCATCAGCCAGCGGCATGCTCCGGTTGCATTCTATTGAGCAGAACATCACATTTACGTTTTCCGCAGGCCTGATATTCACCGGGGCCTGCCGGGTAAACTGGTAAGCGAGCGTTGATATCTGCTTGTCAGGAAATTTTTCCGCGATCCTGTTCGCCATCTCAATGTAAGCCCCGGAGACAGCACCGTATTTTTCATAGAGCTTTTTGCATTCCGTGCATTCGCAATAATTGATGCAATCGTTCTGCGAGACCGACCAGTAAGTCTTTTCCGGTGCCTGAGCCATTCGTATGGCAAGGTTTTCCGCCAGAATCCTTATTACATCGGGATTGCTGAGGCAAAGCTGGCCGTCCTGAATCCTCCTTCCGTTCACCAGGGAAAAATACTCCGGGTGTTCGCTGAAATACTGTGAAGGAGCCATTAGCTGCGGGAACGTATGAACAAACATCCCCCAGTCGCTGAAGGTGCTGAGCTTGTTCCAGGTGGTGTAGCCAGGTTTCTGCCTGTCAGGGAAGTGGGCCACCCTGAAGCTGAATGCAGGCTCATAGACCGTGTGTTTGACCGGGACCTCCACTTTTTCAGCCTCAGGGACAAATTCCTCCGTGTCGGTGAACTTCATGCATCCCGCATGTTCTTCAAGGAGAGTGTATACTGCGTAAAGGTCAGCGGTTCCGTTGTTGCCCGCCAGGACCAGGGTATCAGGAGATGATGAGATTACAAAACCGTCACGACTCAGGCCGGTAATTTCAGTTTTGAGGGAACTGTCGCCCAGTCCTGTTTTGCCAATGAAGATGATTTTTGTTCCTGTTCCGGCAGTCTCAGTTACAGGCAGCGGTTTACCGGTTATGCGGAAGAAATAGTCTTTAAGCTCTGACGCTGCCTTTTGCGAGAGTGAATCTGCCCCGGTACCGGTAACGATTGAATAGGTGTATTCAGGACTGAGGATAAAGCTATTCCGGTTGCAAGATGAGACGGTCATCATCAGAACTGCTGCTACGAGTGATGCATTAAAGACGGGAAACAGTGTTTTTGGTTTCATATCCTGTCAGGTTAGCAGATGCAACTTAATAAAAAGTAATTTTTTCTGAAAGAGGCTGACAATCATTATTGTATTATTGGCAAATAATGACAAATATTGTGGTTCAATGACCTACAGATGAGCAGCAAGACATTTTCCGGGGTTACGAAACGCCTGGTGACGAAGGAATTTATCATTCCGTTCATATTAGTGACAAGCCTCTTCTTTCTCTGGGGAGTGGCTCACAGTCTCCTGGATGTTCTGAACAAGCATTTTCAGGACATCCTTGGCATCACCAGGGCCAGGTCCGGGCTGGTTCAGGCAGCTCTTTACGGCGGATATTTCATAATGGCGATCCCGGCGGGAATCTTCATGAACAGGCTGGGATACAGGAAAGGGATCATCACCGGTCTCCTGCTATATGCCGCCGGCGCTTTCCTCTTCCTTCCCGCCGCCTATATCCAGACCTTTGAATTCACCCTTTTTTCACTGTTTGTAATTGCCTGCGGACTTACTTTTCTGGAGACAGCAGCGAATCCCTATTCGAGTGTCCTGGGTCCGAAGGATACCTCTGAGCAGCGCCTCACCCTCTCACAGTCGTTCAACGGCCTGGGCTGGATAATCGGTCCTGCCCTTGGCGGGATATTGATACTTGGTGGCGACGGAGCTGAAGATGCAAACAAGTTCTCCTCTATGGCACTGCCATATATGCTGATAGGAGGGGTGGTGCTTGTAATCGCCTTCTTGTTTATGATCACGAGGATGCCTGACATCCACGAGGGAGAGCATGATGTCCACGGTGACAGAGGAACCTTTGGAGGGCTGCTCCGGGTAAAGCATTTCAGGTATGCTGTAATCGCACAGTTTCTGTATGTGGCTGCCCAGACAGGGATAAACAGCTTCTTCATCAACTATGTGGTTGAGACCATGCCCGGCTTCTCACCGGAGAAAGCGGCCTACCTGCTTTCGCTGGGTTTTGTCTTCTTCATGTCAGGACGCTTCATCGGGTCGCTGTTCATGAGCTGGTTCAGCCCGCGCGTGATGCTTGGTGTTTATGCTCTGGTCAATACCGCCGCCATGGCTCTTGTGATGCTTGGCCTCGGGTGGCCTTCTGTCATAGCTCTATATCTGAATTACTTCTGCATGTCTATAATGTTTCCCACGATTTTTGCGTTAGGGTTAAAAGATCTTGGAGGCATGACGAAAAAGGGATCCTCGGTTCTGGTTATGACTATTGTCGGCGGGGCTGTCTGTCCGATAGTCATGGGGCGAATTGCGGATATTTCGGGGATGGCTCTGGGGTTCGTGGTGCCGCTTGTATGCTTCGCCTTTATCGCCTGGTATGCCTTTTACAGGGCGAAGAGTGGCATTATTTTTACTAAATAATATCATTCGCATGTTTAGAAATGAAACATTTTTGATAGTTTTTACGTTGTTGTTAGTTTCGTTTTCCGGCTACGGCCAGAAGACCTGGTGGGGTGAATATTCGTTTTACGGAGGGGGCGGGGACAATGAAATCTTCAGGTTTGAAGAGCTTCTCGGGGCTGGGTCTGTCACAGGCACCGGGGTCTGGACAGCTGGTGCTGACATTCGCAGGCTGGTGGGGGATCACTTCAGTTTTGGCACGGGGTTGTCCTATTCCCATCAGTATTATTATACAAGTCCGGCGCCGGGTATTCCCGGGGAAGACCGACCGGGGAGCTTCGGTATGATAGGTGTGCCGGTGACGGCGAGAGTCGATTTCCTGAAGTGGTTTTTTGCAGATGCGGGGGTGCTGTTTGGTTTTCAGGCGGGGCTGTCTGACATTGACAACATGTCCGGCCTGGGGGCGACGGTGGGAGGGGGTTTCCAGTATAATTTCAAATCAGACCTGTTTGTCAGGGTCAAGGCTTATGCCAGCCAGTACGGGTTGTTGCATTTCATTCCGGAGAATTATCCGCGGACGATGACAAATGCCGGTGTAACTGCAGGGGTGGGGTACAGGTTTATCAGGCTGGGCAAGTGCAACTGCCCGGATGACAATTCTCCGGGCAGAAGGTAAGCAGGCCGGTTGTTATGTCCTGATTTGCAAAATTGCTTAACTTTACTGTTCTGGTAAAGGCAATACAGGTTAATAGTCCTGAAATATGGCTGATATATTCAACTCAGAATGCTTTCTGTACAGGCTTCTTGCGGCACTGTTGGCGGTGATTGCATTCCCAGTGATGGCTGCCGGTCAGTTCAACGATATGGAACTGATCCATTATACATCAACCGTCGATTCTTTTCATCCTGTAACGCTGAATGCTGAACAAAACGAGAAGGGAGTCATCAGGTTCACTGCTTCCAATGACACCTATTATCCTTTTACGGTTACCGTAAGGTTCAGGAAGCTCGAGAACTTCACGACTGTATATAAATCCAGGGATGCCAACATAACGCACGGGAAAAACATCCTGTTTGATCTGACTGTTAAGGATCCGGACAGAGGTTTTGTCTTGGATTATGAATTCTCGTTTAAACTGGGGACACCTGGAACTGAGCCCGCGCAGGATTTCATTTATCTCGTCCCTTTAAAGCCCGGTTCTGTTCCCACAGCCGGAGTACTGGGTAACATCAAGATTAACAATTCCTTCGTACTGGAGAAGGGAGATACAGTTTTCTGTTCCAGGAAAGGAAGGGTGGCAGCCTTACCCGGAGTTAAGGGGAATACATTCAGGATAACCGATTCACGTTCACTGGAGATATTGCATGATGACGGCACGCTTATGGTGTACGGTAATCTATCCTCCATACTCCCGGCAATCCGTCAGGGGATGATTGTATACCCCGGTCAGGCTCTGGCTGTTGCACAGGAAAGCTTTATACTTACGCAGCATCTTGTGTCATTGGGTTCATCTGAGAAATTACCGGCGGTGCCAATTCTTTACCTGCTTGATGAGACTACCGGAGCCCAGTTTTCCAGGATCGAGGGGAGGACAACAGTTTTTCATCCTGAGAGTATTATAATCAGAGAGATGACTCCCAGGGAGATAAGGCTGCGCGGAAAAAAAACAGGTCAGTCGCGCTGATCTGCGCTAGTCAAGAGGCAACAGGCTAGTGTTATTCTGATGCGACTTCCTGGATCATCTTTTTTGCCTCGGCCCATTTCTCGTCGGGCATTCGGGCACCAATAACCTCTATCACTTTTCCTGCCAGTATTGATCCGAACAGTCCGCATTTGTCGAGGCTGAACCCATTGGAAAATCCGTACAGAAATCCTGCTGCATAGAGGTCGCCGGCGCCTGTAGTGTCAACAGCCTTTACCTTGAGTGCATCCACTTTTATGACTTCGTCGCCGCGCTTGATCCATGATCCGTCGGGGCCGGTCTTGACCACGGCGATCTTGCATTTGGCTGCGATTGCCTCGAGGGCTTCAACCGGGCCGAGGCCTGTGAATGCCCGTGCTTCCTCCTCATTTGCAAAGACGATGTCAACATATTCGGTGACGAGTCTGTCGAATTCAGGCAGTTTTTCATTCACCACGTTGAAGCTTGCCAGGTCGAGTGCGATGCACATTTGGTTTTCCTTTGCAATCTTAAAAGCTTTTTCGACGAGGGGGAGGTTATAGATGAGGTATCCCTCGACGTAGAGGATATTATATCCTTTGAAGTAGGAAAGATTCAGTTCGTCGGCTGAGAGTTCCGTTGCTGCGCCGAGGTGAGTTGCGAAGGTCCGTTCGGAGTCGGGAGTCACAAGAGCCACGGCGGTGCCTGTTGGGGAATGGGCAGAGCGCATGAGTACGGGTGTGAGGCCGGCGTCTACCATATCTTTTTCGTAGAAGTTGCCCATTTCATCGCGGCCCACTTTTCCGATGAATGAAGAATGTACCCCCATTACGCCGAGGCCGTATATGGTATTTCCGGCTGATCCGCCTGAGGCGAGGGTTCTTTTGAGGCCGTTAATAGCTTGTTTGATCTCGTCTGAGCGGGTTGCGTCTACCATTGTCATACTGCCTTTAGGCAGGCAGAACAGGCTGAGTTGGGACTCATCAGGGATTACAGTCATAACGTCGACGAGGGCGTTGCCGATACCCA
>JAVEZX010000142.1:0-6289 GCA_034002785.1 Bacteroidales bacterium | reverse complement strand
TTCAGCATGAAATAGAGTATCATGTTCCTTGCCTGAAGGTCGTAATGGGTGTACATTGTCACCTTACCGAACAGATACCTTACCTGCCGGTTGTCAATGATGATTGCGCCCAGACCGTCCCACAGGTTGTCAAGTGAGTAGAGGCTTTTACGCCCCATCGCAGAGCTCTGATACTCAGGCCTCACAAAGGATCGCCCCAGTTCCATAGTGTGAGGGAGGTATTTACGTATGAATTTCCTTGAGAAGGTGAAATATGACGATGAAGCAAACCGGTCAACCGTGAAATTCTTTTCCCTGTGTTCGGGGAAGATAAATCTGTAGCCACCGATTATCTCCCGGTTATCGGGATCCCATATAATCAGCTGTTTCTGAGGATGATCAGGATCGAGGTCGTACTCGTCAAGGTCCAGCGCTTTCCCTGTGCCTCCGCCTGCATGCCGGAAGGTGAGTTCGCGGATGCGCCCTATCTCGTGCATGAGCAACGGTGAGCTCCTGTGATCGAAGAGATATACCTCGTTATTGGCGTTGTTGGTCTTCCTAAGATAGCCAATCCTTGCCAGCTCCGCCACCAGTTCTTCCACGGGAACCGCCTCACCCAGGGGTTCCATACCGCCATTAACCATTTCAGTCTCCACGGAGAAATAAATTGAGGACTAAAAATAAGAAATTATACTCAACCGGCACTAAAAGTTTTTGGCAAATTATATGTTTCGCGACGGACTATCTCGGTCCACTCACGGGGCGATTTCGACTTGTCAAAGGTCTGCCAGGGGATAGGTTTGCCGAAGTACACGTCGATGTCCTTCCCCTTCTGTTTGTACATCTCGTCAGCTAGGTAAAGCATTTCGAGGTTCATTTTCAGCCCGATGCGAGTCCTGAAGTTGGCGAGGTTATAGAACCAGTTGCTGTTTCGCCCTGCGAAGTAACAGGGTACAATATCCCGCTGGTGCTGTATGGCTTTGACAATGAAGCTCTTCTGCCATTCCAGGTCGGTGATTACGCCGTTGATTTTTCTTGAGCAGATCCCGGCAGGGAAGTTAAGCAGCTGGTAGTCTGAAGCATAGGCTTCCTCCATCTGTCGGGCGGCATCGCGGCCGAAGGTGCCGATCTTGTTCACAGGCAGGAAGATGCCCTTGTAGTTGTCTACGTACAGCAGGATGTCATTGACGGGGAATTTGATCAGGGGGAAGTGTTTGGAGAGTTCGCTCATGAAGACCATTCCGTCGAGTCCGCCGAGGGGGTGGTTTGAGACGAAGATGTTCCTGCCGCCTTTTGGCAGGTTCTCCACGCCGTGAGCACGGTATTTGATGCCCATGTACCCGAGAGCGGCATCGTTGAATTCGGCATCGCGGAGGTCTCCGAAGTTCCGGAGGATATCGTTGATCATGTCTTGGTGGACGATGCGTTTAAGGTATCGTATCACGAACCCGGGAAGCATTTTTCGGATCTTCGGGTTTTTGTCGGTCAGGATCTTGTCGACGTCTACCTGGAGTGGCTGTCTGGGTTGTTCCATGGTTCACTTAATGTGATTGCAAAGATAGCATGAATTGGTTTTGTAAATATGGCAATAGGCAATGGGCAATAGGCAATAGTGAGGAAGGTCGTAGCCATTCAAGCATTGTAAGACAGGACACCAGGGGATACCGAAGGCCGAAGATCTTCAGGAATTGTAGACAGTCAGGTCCCCCGTACGCCCCACAACCCTCATGTCAGGCAGATCCTTCTCCGGGGATGTTTCCGCCATTTTGATGTTATATTTACCCACATAAAATTGTCAATCATGGACCTTAAACTCAAAGATACATTCATAGCAAACTGGAAGAAATATTTCGGCAATGCAGACCTGCCCATAACATTCTATTACACAATGTCTGACAACAATGCCGAGTGGGCTGAAAAGCCGAAGGGATGGAGCTGCATCGTCTGCGAGCTCGCGAAGGTCAGAAACGGGCGGTCGCTGATGTATAACGCAGAGCGAATAACATGTGGCGGCGGGAAAAGATACCTGGGGTATACCGACAAAATGCGTCCCGGATTTGAACATTTTCTCTCATGCGGAAACGAGAAGATCGATGGGGAGAGGTACCTGCGCTCCCCCGAGCTGGTGAAGGAGTTCATGAAATCGCAGAAAACACTGGCAGTCTCCGGCATGAACCTGGTCTTTAAGCGATGGGACAAGCTCGAGGTGGCCGACGAACCCGATGTGGTCATTTTCTTTGCCACACCTGATGTGCTGTCCGGACTTTTCACCCTCGCCAATTTCGACCAGTCGGAACCGAACGGGACATACACACCTTTTGGCTCCGGATGCAGTACGATAATTCATTATCCCTATCTGGAGGGTGTGACAGAGCGGCAGCGGGCGGTGATCGGGATGTTTGACCCTTCGGCCCGCAAGTGCGTTTCTGCCAATGAGATAAGTTTCGCCGTACCGATGAAACGGTTTGAGAAGATGGTGGGTTTTATGGATGAAAGTTTCCTGATCACGGAAACCTGGTCAACGGTGAAGAAGCGACTGTGAGATTAATTTGACATGAGTTCTATTTGTGTGTAACTTTGATTACCTTTTAGTCTAGACGGTAGTCATCACATTTAAAAACAATCATTTATGAGAACAAAGAGCTTATTTCCCTGTGCGCTTGCATTGGCCGCGGTTATGCTTATGGCATATGGCTGCAGCAACAAGCAGATTACACCTGCAAAACAATATGCAGTTGAGGATTTCTTCCGAAATCCTGAAAAAGCAAATTTCTCGCTTTCACCTGATGGGAATTACTATGCCTATATGGCACCTTACCGGGGGATGCTGAATGTCTATGTCAAAGAGATCGGAAACGAAGCCGAGATGCAATTGACATACGACACACTGAGAAGTGTTTATGGTTTCGTCTGGGCGAACAATGAACGTATCCTCTATATTAAGGATTCGGGCGGCGATGAAAACATGAAATTGTACGGGGTTAACAAGGATGGTTCAAACCTGATTGCCCTGGCTGATTTTCCGAAAGTACGCATGGAGATGATAGATGACCTGCCGGATATTGACGAATTTGTAATTATCGGGCTTAACAAGCGTGTTCCACAGGTATTTGATCCTTACCGTCTTAATATCAATACCGGCGAACTGACAATGCTGGCTGAGAATCCGGGAAACATTCTCGGCTGGATGACAGACCATAACGGTGACCTCCGTGTCGCATTTGCAGTGGTTGATGGAGTTAACACATCGCTGCTATATCGTGACACTGAGAAGGACCCGTTCAAAGAGATACTGCGCACAACATTCAAAGAAACCATGGCACCGCAGTTCTTCACCTTTGACAATAAAAAGCTTTATTCTGTTTCAAACCTTGGCCGTGATAAGACAGCAGCAGTGATCTTTGATCCCGCAACTGCAACGGAAGAACAGGTTCTCTATGAAAATCCTGATTATGATGTAGATCAGCTCGTTTATTCAAGAGCAAGAAAAGTACTGACCGCTGCGAGGTATACGTCGTGGAAAAGAGAAAGATATTTCTTCGACAGTGAGTTTGAGAAAATGATGAATGACCTGAAGACTAAACTGGGAGATCTCGAGTTTGGGCTGGTCTCAAACAATAAGGCAGAAGATAAATTCCTGGTAATTGCGCACAACGACAAATCACAAGGAACCTATTATCTGTTTGACAAAAACGCAGGGACTCTCGAAAAGGTGGCCGATACAACCCCGTGGCTGGACCCTGAGGAGATGGCAACAATGAACCCGGTTGAATATACCAGTCGTGACGGACTTATCATTCATGGTTACCTGACTCTGCCCAAGGGTTATACGATAGAAGATGCAAAGAATCTGCCTGTGGTCGTCAATCCTCACGGAGGTCCCTGGTATCGTGATCAGTGGGGTTTTAATCCCGAAGTACAATTCCTTGCAAACAGAGGATATGCGGTCTTTCAGATGAATTTCCGCGGATCAACAGGGTATGGGAGGAAATTCTGGGAAGCATCATTCAAACAATGGGGTAAGACGATGCAGGATGACATAACTGATGGAGTTAACTGGCTTATAGATAAGGGTATAGCTGATAAGGACAGAATTGCAATATATGGAGCCAGCTATGGCGGTTATGCTACCCTTGCCGGCATAACAAATACCCCCGACCTTTATGCTGCTGCAGTGGATTATGTTGGTGTTGCCAACATGTTCACATTCATGAAGACCATTCCGCCTTATTGGGAGCCGCAACTTCAGATGTTCTATGAGATGGTAGGCGATCCCGTAAAGGACAGCTTGTTGCTCAGTGAGGAGTCTCCGGTGCTGCATGCTGACAAGATAAAGACCCCTCTTTTTGTTGCCCAGGGTGCAAATGACCCGAGGGTGAACATTAACGAAAGCAATCAGATGGTTGAGGCATTACGTAACCGCGGAGTTACTGTCGAATATATGGTCAAGGATGATGAAGGACATGGCTTTTATAATGAGAAAAACCAGTTCGACTTTTATAATGCGATGGATAAATTTCTGGCAGAGCATCTGAAGAAATAGAACCTGCTCGCAGTGCCTGATCAGGGATGCAGACCAGGCATTTACCGATCCCGGAAAATCCTGAAATTTTATTGCCCCGATGTGCCTTCCGGCTGTCGGGGCTTTTTTTGTGCAGGGGGATGATCTCTTTTTACAATTCCTGAAGGTCTACGACCTTCGGTATTCATAGGTGTCCTGTTCTACAATTCCTGAAGGTCCTGGACCTTTTCTTTCCATCATAATCCTGTTCTACATTTCTGAAGGTCTGCGGCCTTTGGTGTGCATTAAAATCCAACGATTCAATGCTTTATAGGTTGCACCCGTAAGGCCGGATTTTTCTGTCCCGCCACACAATATTCCCTCCAAAATCAAAGTTTTCAACAATAGTGAAGAAAAATGGAGTAAAGTGGAGTAAAGTGGGAAATTTATTTCTACTTTAGCCCTTCGAAACAACAACTGTGATGGCCACATTTATCGGCGATTATTCATGCAGGCTTGACGCCAAGGGAAGAGTAATCCTCCCCTCCGCGTTTAAGAAGCAGCTGCCACCCGCAGCCGAGGATCGCTTTGTGGTCAGGAAAGATATCTTCGAAGGGTGCCTCGTCCTCTTTTCAATCGACGACTGGAACAGGCAGCTCGAGAAGATCCGCAGCAGGATCAACCCATACAACAGGGAGCACAATATCTTTCTCCGCAATTTCTTCAAGGGTACCGCCGAAGTCGCACTCGACAGCAGCAACAGGCTGCTCATCCCAAAGCGCCTCCTTGACCTTGCCGGAATACAGAAAGATGTTGTTCTGGCCGGGCAGGATGGTCGCATCGAGATGTGGGCTGAGGAGGTATACGCCCGTATCGACATGCCTTCCGACGACTTCGCCAACCTGGCGGAGAAGCTGCTTGGCAATCCCGATACAGGCTCAGCATAATGGTTGTATATCATCTCCCGGCACTGCTGAAAGAGAGCATTGCAGGGCTTAACCTCAAGCCCGAAGGGATTTATGTCGACGTAACATTTGGCGGCGGAGGTCACTCACGTGCCATACTCGGGCAGCTGACCACCGGAAGACTTGTTGCTTTTGACCAGGATACCGACGCAGCCGCGAACGCCATAGGCGACGAACGGTTCACTCTGCTCAACCAGAATTTCAGGTATCTGAAGAACAACCTGCGCTATCTCGGGATAGACTCAATCGACGGGCTGTTAGCCGACCTGGGGGTTTCATTCCACCAGTTCGATGCACAGGAGCGGGGCTTCTCATTCCGCAGCGATGCTGCGCTGGATATGCGGATGAACAGGCAGGCGCCGCTGAAGGCTTCTGACATCCTCCGGACCTATGACGAGGAGAGGCTGGCAGATGTTTTCTACCTCTACGGCGAGCTGACTACCTCGCGCAGGCTGGCGTCGGCGATTGTCAGGGCCAGGGCTGCGAAGCCGGTGATAACGGTCAGCGATCTGACTGAGGCTCTTAAGGGTCACGTGCCACCGAGGGAGGAGAATAAGTTCTGGGCAAGGCTGTTCCAGTCGCTCAGGATCGAAGTTAACGGCGAGCTCGATGCCCTGAAGGAGATATTGCTTCAGGCGTTGCAGGTTCTGAAGCCCGGGGGCAGGATGGTTGTGATAACATATCACTCTCTTGAGGACAGGCTGGTGAAGAATTTCTTCCGCACCGGCAGTTTCGAGGGTGTGAGTGAGAAGGATTTCTACGGGAATGTAAGTACCCCTCTCAGGGCCGTGAACCGCAAGGTGATCGTGCCGTCGGAGGATGAGATAAGATCTAACAGCCGCGC
>JAVEZX010000141.1:0-6293 GCA_034002785.1 Bacteroidales bacterium | reverse complement strand
AGGACTGAAAAGTCTGAAACAGTACCCTATAATTAATTCAACCACTGACTCATACATCTTCTACGACGAGATAACCAACCTCGACGGAATGTATGAAAAGGAGAAGTTTTATTTCCGGCTAGACCCCTTCACCTATACTAATATTGACCACTATACTAACGAGG
The DNA here is from genome assembly GCA_034002785.1 of Bacteroidales bacterium. GTDB lineage: Bacteria > Bacteroidota > Bacteroidia > Bacteroidales > VadinHA17 > SR-FBR-E99. The sequence goes on along the minus strand of JAVEZX010000141.1, from coordinate 6,129 downwards.
ATCTGGCGCTTGCGGGTGAGTTCATCGGAGGCGGCATCATAGAGCCGATGCGACAGACACTCACCGTTCAGCCTGACACCTCCCTCGGGTTTACAATGACAATCCCCACCGGGGGTATCCCGATATACAACGGCAGAGGCAGGCTCTACAACCATTTAAGCATGAGCAATTCAGGGCTTATTGGCAGCGGGAAGGTTGAACACATGACCGCAACCGCAGTGGCTGACACATTCCGCTTCTTCCCTGAATTCATGTATGCAAGGGCTGAAACCTTTGACATGAAACCGGATCCGCAGGGCAAACTACCGGTGCTTAAATCACAGGATGTGGATATACAGTGGCTCACCGACAGGGATGAATTGTATGCGGTTAACAGCGAAGGAAAGGACTTCAGCATGTTCGGCAACGGTACCACCATGAATGGAACAGTCATCCTGACCCCTGACCGGATGAAGGGTGAAGGAGAGGTAAATACCGCCGACGCCAGGATCACATCGCAGACCTTCTCGTTCGGCGCAATGACCTTTGATGCTGATACCTCCGACTATTACCTGAAAGCCCTGAAGGGAAGCGGATACGGATTCGTGGCAAGTAATGCCCGGACACATGTTGATTTTGTCCGTCAGAAGGCCGCGTTCACCCTGAACACAGACTCATCATTCGTAGTCCTTCCGGAAGTAGAGTATATCTCGAAGATGACAAACTTCGAATATGACATGACCCGGAAAGTCATGGAGATGACCCAGAAAGGAAGGGAATCCGTACCACTCATGCCTCCGGAAGAATTGCTCAGGGTCCCTCCAGGTCTGGAAGAGAAACCTACATTCCTCTCTACAAACAACATGAAGGATACGGTCAAGTTCCAGTCAGGATCAGCCTCTTATTACCTTCAGGATGAATATATTATGGCGAAGGATGTAAACTACGTCCCTGTAGCCGATGCACTTATCCAGCCAGGCGGAGGAATCCTTTATATTGACCGCGGCGCCCGGATAAGGCAGACCGACAGCGCAATCGTTGCCGTCAATAACAGGCATCTCATCCATTCGGCGAAGCTGAACATCGAAAGCAGCCTTGATTATCACGGCTCGGGCAAATACGATTATATCAGCGAAGACGGCAGCAGCCAGGTGATAGGATTTACGGAGATAAGGGTAGACACCGGTGCAACCAGGGCATACGGGTACATACCTGTGACGGACAAATTCACACTCAGTCCTGCCTTTACCTACACCGGAGACGTCTCTTTGAGGTCAGTCGAGGATCATCTAAGGTTCACCGGTGCGGCAGGTATTGTGACCGACTGCCCGAATATCAACAGTGCACCTGTTAAATTCACTGCGCTGATTGACCCGAAAAACGTGCTTATCCCTGTCAGTGACAAACCCCGTGATATAAATGACAACATGCTCTTCTCCGGCTCATTCGTGACCCTTGATTCAGCAGGCGTCTACGGAACGTTCCTGTCAGAACGGAAATCCTGGAGCGATAACCCGGTCGTGACTGCACAGGGATACCTCTTCCACGACAAAGGCTCGGGGAAATACCGCATAGCATCACTGGAGAAGCTTTCAGATCTCCGGATGAATGGGAATATGGTCACCTTTGACAGGAATATGTGCCTGCTTGTAAGCGAAGGAAAGACTGATTTCGGAGTGAACTACGGACTGCTGAAGATGAACAGTGCCGGCAACGTGGTACATAATACCGACTCCGCGAAGCTGGAAGTGCGCGGAATATTTGGATTTTCTTTTCACTTCAATCCGCTCGCACTGAAGGCTATGTCAGACGATATCAGGAGCAATCCGACTCTCAGGACCGTCAACCTCTCTTCCGAGTTCAACATCAAGGCGATGCGTGACCTTCTGGGCACAGAAGCGGCGAAAACCCTCACCGAGGAGCTCCAGCTCTTCGGCGTGACACGGTCACTCCCTAAAGAGTACTCGGCACAGCTGCTTCTGAACGACGTAAACCTCCATTGGAACCCCTATACTATGTCCTTTATGTCAGAAGGACAGATAGGTATTGGCTTCATCGGCGAACAGCCAATGAATGTCTACGTTGACGGGTGGGTCGAACTGCAGAGAAAGAGATCCGGCGACCTGCTTGACATCTACCTCAAGGCAGGCAACAATTCATGGTACTGGTTCTCCTACTTCAGGGGGATACTGATGAGCTACTCCTCTAATCTCACATATAACGACATCATAACCAAGACGAAGGAGAGAGACAGGAAGGATCCGAAATCCAATTCGAGGGTTGGTTATGAGTATATGCCGGGTTTGCCTGACAGGCTTCAGAGGTTCCTGAGGCGTATGGAGAGCGGTGGAGCAGGTTTTGAAGAGTATTGATCACATCTCCCCGGCGGTCTTGCCGCCACGGTTGCCGAACTCGATGACCTCCATATCACTCAGGTTATCTCCCTCTATACGAAAGCGCAACAGGGTCATTACTTTGTGAATGCCTGTACGTCCTGCTGCTCCCGGATTTATGCAGAGCATCCCGTTGGACTTGTCGTAAATTACCTTCGTGATATGCGAGTGGCCACAGACGAAGATATCCGGGCTGAGACTCCTGATAAGCTCAAGGGCACGGGGTGCATAATGGCCCGGATAACCTCCGATGTGAATCAGCAGGACATTCTTTGTCCCGGCCCTGAAAAAGAGATACTCACTTGTTGCCCTTCGAACCTCATGGCCGTCTATATTGCCCCAGACGGCACGCAGCGGCCTGAATGCCTCCAGTCTTGTGATGACATCCATGTTGCCGGCATCCCCGGCATGCCAGATCTCGTCAACTCCTGCAAAATGCTCATACACTGCCGGATCAATCCAGCCATGCGTGTCTGACATCACCCCTATCCTCATTCCTCGACTATTTCTGTTTTTCACCGCTAAAATCAATAAATTTGTGCAAACATGAGCTTCAATGCAGATATTTTATTGCGACAGCATCAGTGACGGTGAAGCCCGGTTCGGCAGGGAGGAGTCAGGCCATTGCCTGAGAGTCCTCCGCATGAGACGGGGGGACGCTGTCAGCTTCACAGACGGAAAGGGCAATTTCTATGAGGGATTGATTACCGATGATAACCCTTCGGCAATGACAGCTGCCGTCACATCGGCGAGAAAAGCGGAGGAACGCCTCTACCGGCTTCATATAGCCATCTCACCGGTTAAAAATGATGACCGGCTGGAATGGTTCGTTGAAAAAGCCGTGGAGACCGGAATAGATGAGATCACACCCCTGATCTGCAGCCGTACGGAAAAACGAAGGATAAGAAAGGAGAGACTTGAAGGACTCATTATCTCTGCAATGAAGCAGTCTGTAAAGGGCCATCTCCCAAAACTGAACGATACAACAGGCTTCAGTGAATTTGTGACAGTGGCCAGGCCGGGAAAGCGGCTTATTGCCTGCTGTGACCCGGAGATCAGACGTACCGCCATCACCGGAACGTTCAGCCCTGACGATGAGATTACGGTACTGATAGGCCCCGAGGGCGATTTCACTCCCGACGAGGTGGCCCATGCAATCAGGAACGGATTTACCCCGGTTCATCTTGGCACAAGCCGCCTGAGAACAGAAACAGCAGGCATCGTGGCCTGCTGCTCTGTCTACCTCTCCAACCTGTGACTCAACCCCGTGACGGGATGAAATCAAATGCCTCCTTTATGCTCTGTACCGGGAGGTTATAGAATTCGGTGTACCTGCACCTCTCGCAAACAACCGCCGTATATCGGTTACCTGGCAGACTGAATATCTGGCTGAGCTGGCTGTGCTGTATCACTACACCTTTTACAATGTACCTCTTACTCCCGCATTTTGGACAGGTATACTTTAGTACCGGCGTTTCATTTTTCATTGTTCCCTTTTTTATTTTGTAATGGTGGTTTAAGACGCCCGGACTTGCGCAGTGCCTGGTCAAGGATCCATTCAATCTGACCGTTGGTGCTGCGGAACTCGTCAGAGGCCCATTTCTCAATGGCACTCAGCTTGTCCGGATCAATCCTTATGATGAACGACTTCTTCTGCATGTCTAATGCTGCAGCGTACCGGTGTTGATGATCGGGTTAGGATCCTTGTCACCGCACAGCACCACCATAAGATTACTTACCATGGCTGCCTTCTTCTCCTCGTCAAGATCAATTATGCCCTTGACGGAGAGCTGCTCAAGCGCCATCTCAACCATCGATACCGACCCCTCGACGATCTTGAATCGGGCAGCAACAACAGCCGTAGCCTGCTGACGGCGAAGCATGGCACCTGCAATCTCCTCAGAATAGGCAATGTAATTTATCCTTGCCTCAATTACATTGATGCCGGCAATAATCAGCCTCTCCCTTATCTCCCTCTCAAGCTCGTCATTGACCTCCTCACCGCCACTCCGAAGCGTCATCTCATTCTCGTGACCCTCCCAGTTGTCATATGGATAGAGTCCTGCCAGCTTGCGAAGCGCGGCATCACTCTGAACAAGTACAAAATGTTCGTAGTTGTCAACATCAAAAGCTGCCTTGAAGGTGTTCTCAACCTTCCAGACCAGCACAAACCCGATCTTGATGGGGTTTCCGTTCTTATCATTGACTTTGATTGGCTCACTGTCAAAGTTACGGGCACGCAATGATATCTTCTTGCGGGAGTAGAACGGAATATTCCACCAGAAACCATTAGTCTTCACCGTACCCCTGTAGGCGCCGAAAAGTACCATTACCATCGACTCGTTCGGGTCTACAACCATCAGTCCAGCCAGGAGAAAGAGGCTGACGAAAACAAGGAGAGCACCCAGCCAGAAGATTTCGCCGATGAAACACATGACAGCCGCTCCGATCAAGAGCAGCCCCAGAAACAGGATAAGATATCCTGATGATGCCTTGAAAATTCTTTCTTCTTTCATTGTTTATGATATTATTTTGATATCACGAAGATATTACTAAAAATAATACAAGTCAAGAGAAACCGAAAAAAAATTTACTTTTGATCCATGCATGAACGTCATACTGACAGGGAACTATATTTCAGGGAGCAGTCACTTACTACCTCAAAGTATGTAATTCCCTTCATCTCAGGTGTCAGACCGGTCACTCCATCCCTTTCAGTTCTTGAGATCGGATGCGGCGAGGGAGGAAACCTCCTCCCCTTTCTTGAAACGGGATGCTCCAGGGTTACGGGCATAGATATTTCAGACCACAAGATTGAGAATGCGCGTAAGTTTTATGCATCAATACCGGGCGGCGACAGGGTGGAGTTCATTGCAGCGGACATCTATGACTGCTCAGATGCAGGAGCGTTTGACCTTATAATGATGCGTGACGTGCTTGAGCACATTCATGACCAGGCGAGGTTCATTGGCTTTGTGAAAAGGCTTCTTGCCCCTAAAGGCGTTCTCTTCATTGCCTTCCCGCCGTGGAATAATCCCTTTGGCGGGCACCAGCAGGTGTGTGACAGCCGTATTCTTTCGAAGATGCCTTGGATACATCTGCTGCCAGGCGGACTTTACAGGCGGCTTCTCAGGGCTGCAGGCGAGAACGATGCGAAGATTGACGGCCTCCTGGAGATTAAAGAGACGGGCATCAACCTTGGCAGATTTGAAACAATTATAAAAAGAGAGGGATTCTCCGTACTGAAGAAATCCCTCTGGCTCATCAATCCGAACTTTGAAGTGAAGTTCGGACTTCGTCCCCGCAGGCTGCCATCCCTTGCCGGCAGGATACCGTTCCTGCGCAATTTTATGGCAACAACGGGTTACTATATTATTTCAGTGCCTCATCAAGAGCCCTCAGCAGCGGCTGCGGAGAGATCTTTGTCCCCGCGGCCTGGTTCATCCAGTGCTGTGGTGTGAGACGCCCGAGGCTGTACATGCGGTCAATCTCATCAGAAAAGGCCTTCCCCTTCAGATGCTCATCAATCTGGAACTGAATCATCTGCCCGTAGGCGTAGTTCTGAAGGTAAAGAGGCGTATTGATCATGTGGGAGTAGATTGCTAGCAGCGGAGAATCGCTCACTCCAAGCACCGGTGCAAAGTACCTGTTCCAGACATCCACGGCTATGGCGACTGTCTTTTCCTTAAGCTGTGCAGGGCTGGCGGCAGGATTCTCATAAAGCCACTTCCATACATCCATCTCAACCATGCTCACT
>JAVEZX010000140.1:4050-6370 GCA_034002785.1 Bacteroidales bacterium | reverse complement strand
ATCAAGCCCGGTGGTGATGTTGCTCCACTCGATTGTTCCGAGGTAGGGCAACCCAATCCTGCTGCCACCGATGCTCTGGTAATCGGTGCCCCGCTCCGACCGCTCATGCCAGAGCCTGACACCGGCAGCGCGCAACGGCCGCCAGTCGGCCGCGAGATACCAGCTGCGACTGTTATCCCTCAGCCAGTGACCGAGGTTGTAGCCCTGGTTTTCAAATGTCGTGACAGACACATTATGCTGGAAGGTGAGGGGATAGGTAAAGGTGCACTCGGCCGTCAGCCAAAGGTTTGGAAGGAAGCTGAAATTGCCGGTTCGGAACCCGCCCTTCCACGAGAAGAAGTTGTAGTCGGAGGTTGTGAACCGCGCCGTCGAAAGTTCGTCAATGAATAGCGTTCCGTAAAGATGCAGGTGGCGTATGTTGTGGGAGCTTACATCGAGGAACATCTGGGCATTGCTGTTGCTGATGCCGGAGTTGACGCCATGGTCAACCGACTTATAGAAAAAGATGGGCATCAGGTAGTATGGAGTGATGCGTGAATCAGACCAGATGACGCTGTTGCCGGCGGAGATGTGGAGCCTCTCCACTGGGGTGAATGTGAAGATGTTTGCCGCTATATATTTGCGCCGGTAGTGCTCGCGGTACTCGTCGCCGTATGCGCTTGTGATCCAGAACGAGCGGGTGGAGTCGACAACCATCGAGGTGAGCCATCCGTGTATCCATGTCATCTCTGCCCATCGTACCGGTTTGAGGTGGAGCCTGATGTGCATGAATGAGGGTGCGCGTCCCGAAAAGATGTTTGTTCCTGCATACCCGCTGCCCCACACCGGGGAGTCTTTCAGAAAGGCGATATTGCCCCATTTCCACATATAGCTGACGCCGCCGGTCATCTCCGAAAAATCGGTGCCGTTCTTGATGTGGCCGCCGCGCTCGCGGGTGAGGAACTGCGGCTCGCCCAGGAGCGGCTCCTGGTGGTTGTCCTGCAGTGCTGCGAAGAATGCCCAGTTTTTATAGTTGCCATAGACCTTCGCACCGTTTTTCCACGCTATTGTGCGGGTGGACGAGCCGCTGCCGGTTCCGTCGGGAGGGTCGGCGCCGTCATAGTCCATTGCTCCGGCGAAGGTTGCTCCGGCCGTCAGCCCGAGAATGGGTGAGACTGTTATGCTGAATAGTGAGTCGCGGTAATATGCCGTGGCGGGATTAAGGAGCAGCTTGAGTTTGCCGTCGGCCTCGCCGGGACTGTAGATGTTCAGCCAGAAGTCAAGTTCTTTATTCTGCCTGGCTGTCAGACCATCTCTTACGGTCGTAGCCGCCTCCAGTTTCTCCTTGATTATCAGCCTGCTGTAAGGTTTCACCACTCCGTTCAGGGTGATCACACCGTCGGCCGCCAGTTCATCGAGGAACAGGTATATAGCCTCGTCGCCCACCGGCTCCGGGATCATCTGCGCCTGCAATGATGCGCTGCAACACAATATTAGCAGTGTTGATAAAGTTACTATGTATGTTGAATACTTCACAGATTGGGGCTTTCCACAAAGATAAGCGATGTGACAAATTTGCCACAATCTGTCTGAAACCAAAAAGTATGAAAAGGGGGAAATTTCGCGTAATAACGCTGACCGCTGATATACTGATACTTACATCATCGTATATCCTGATGTCGATGCTCAAGCCGGCGGGGTTGAAGGCTTACATCCCGTCGCACATCACATTTTTCGTGCTGCTTGCAGCGCTGTGGATCATCGTCTCCATCGCCGGCGGCAAGATCGGCCGCGGCCGGATCATCAACCTCAGAACCCTCTTTGCCCGCGTCCTTTCCGCCAACCTAATCGCTACATCAATCGCCGCCCTGCTTCTCTTCGCCCTGCGTGACCTTGGTTACTCGAGGCAGGTTGTCTTCGGCACTGCCATAACCGCAACATTCCTTGAGCTGGTGCTCGGCTCACTCTACCTCGCCTTCCGCAAGGCGCCGCTGATAACGCCGGCGGAGATCAGGCTCTCAGAGCAGGAGCTGGTGGCACGGACACAGCTACGGGATACTGCAGAGATCATCCCTGACCCGGCGCTGACTGTGCGTCTGCAGGAGGGGTGTTCGCGCGTGCGGGCCGAGGCGCTCTCCTCAATGATCAGCAGGGAGGATGCATCACGACTGGCCATCGTATCAACAGCCGAGGCGTTCAACATTCAGAACCTCGAACATCCGAGCTACTCGTGCATCATCAACCTCAAGCCGCTCAATGGCATCAGGAAGCTCGACAGGTTCCTTGACACGGTCAACTCGCGGCTGGGTGATGACGGGCTGTTCCTCTGCTCGGTGGAGAC
>JAVEZX010000140.1:0-3950 GCA_034002785.1 Bacteroidales bacterium | reverse complement strand
TTATTCTGCCTTCAATTTTCAGCTTTTCAAGGTCACGTAAAATAGTCCTTCTGGTTACTTCCATTCTGTGAGCCATTTCATTGACCGTGACGGAAGGATTCTTACTGATGATTTCAAGTAATGCCTCCGCACGTTTTACAGTGACATCTTCAGTGACATTTACAGTGACATCTTCAGTGACATTTGCTTTCTTCTTATAGAGAATTACTCTGAAACCATTAAAGATTTCCTCAAAGAGAGGTGGCACAATTCCGTGGTTCTTGCAGATATTCAGTATCCGGCTTATTCCTGATCCATATCGCTCAGTCAGTCCAGCCTCCTTAAAAGCCCTGGCAATCAACTTATTTCTGCATTGTGACACATAATTGCCCGATAACAGATCCTGAACAGTTATGCCTGCAGCCAGTCTGCCGGGGTTGAAAAATTCTATACGGTCATCGAACATCTTAATTACACTTCCGGAACTTTCACGATAATCTCTGTGAACAACCATATTTACAATGATTTCCCGAATAGCCTCAACCGGGTAATCAAATCTCTCCGTACGCTGGGGTTCTCCGTTGAAGATATATTCAACCATCAGGTGCTTCTTAATAAAATTGAAGACCTCATCTACCTCAGAGAACAGGTCAGTATTCAAAGAGAGGCTGTCTATGATAGTCGTTTCTCCCTTAAATCTGCCTGCCTGTAAATCGCTGATCAGACAATAATCCCTGGCAAAAAGGAGGAATCCGCCAAATGTCAACTGGGTCCGGCGTATAATTTCAAGCTTTGCGAGGAACTCAAGAGGGTCATTGACAAGCAGATTGCCGGTATGCTGTTCTATCCTCCGCATAAAGACTCTGACCTTATCCGGCGATACTGAATCAACTCCGTGGTCAGGATCGGGATAATAGTCCCAGCTGCTGTTTATTGTCCGAAGGTACTCACTGGCAATTTCATCGGTATTCATCAGGTGGTTTGAATTGGCTACCCGTTTGAAGTATTTACTCCGCATCGAAACCGGTTTTACGGGGTATTCGGGCACCTTCAGGGCAACTACTACTTTATCCTTGCAATCCACAAACTCTGCAACCGGGACCAGGGCAGGGGATGTCTTATGCTTTATTTCATTCAACCAGTTCTGAACTGATTCAGGGTTTAGTGTAACGCCATAAATCTTTTTGCTGTCAGAAATTCCGATAAGAACCGTTCCTCCTGCAGTATTGGAAAAGGCAACCAGAGTCTCTATTACCTTGTTGTCGAACGAGCTTTTAAATTCAACCCGGAGTCCCTCTCCTTCAGATAACAATATGTCAATGTCTTTGCAATTCATCGATTTACATAGATCTGATAATAAGGTATGCAGCGAAGTGATTTTGGGCTTAAGCTAAATCACTGTTAAATTTACAAAAGATCATTTAAGAACTCACTCTTCTCTCCGAAGATTTTCTGAACAAAAAAAGGCCACGGAAAACCCATGACCTTCGCCGCCAGATGGCGGATGAGACTATGAGTCCCCCGGCTTACTTCTGTTTCAGTTTTGCCTCCATGCATAGTGTGGCATGGGGTACGGCGCGGAGGCGCTCCTTGCTTATGAGCTGGCCTGTCTCGCGACAGATGCCGTAGGTTTTATTCTCTATACGTACCAGTGCAGCCTGCAGGTGCTGAATGAACTTCAGCTGACGCTGTGCGAGCCTGCCGGCCTCCTCTTTTGACAGTGTGGTTGCACCCTCTTCAAGCACCTTGAATGTGGGCGATGTGTCCATGGTGTCATTATTGTCCTCGTGGGTTATGCTTGCCTTCAGCACGTCATAATCCCTCCTGGCTTTCTCAAGTTTTGCCATGATGATCTGCCTGAACTCGTCCAGCTCCTCATCCGAATATCTTGTCTTTTCTGCCATGGCTACCGGTGTTATTATTATCCGGCAAATGTAATACAAAATATGATATATTCTGCATTAATGAGAGGAGGCAATAGGCAATAGGCAATAGTGTTGGCAATTTTAGCGCGTAGCAGTCAGGGAACTGCAGATGGGTGCACCGAAGCGTTACCAGCCTCGTGAAGTTGAAGAATTGCAGATGGGTGCACCGAACAATTACCAACCTCGTAGAGGCTGAAGAATTGTAGAAAAGCGGCCCAAAGCATTACCAGCCTCGTAGAGGCTGAAGAATTGTAAAAGGAAGACCCCTAGATAATCTCTGCCATATCCACCTTCAGAAACTCCTGCCATGGCATCCCTGAATCCCCGATCAGCATCACCCTGGAATGCGGAAATTCTTTCTTGAACTGCTCCAGGCCTGATCTGCCACGTATCCTTCCGCTTTTTACCTCCAGCGCCAGAATATGATTGTCCCTGACCAGTACAAAATCGACCTCCAGATTGCCCTTTCTCCAGTAATAAAGTTTGTAATGGCCTTTTGCATAACCGTCAAGCAGATTTGCTCCCACTGCAGATTCCACATATCTTCCCCACCTGGCAGGATGCTCCCTGATACTACTGAAGTGTTCGGCATCTGACGAGCTCATAAGGGCAGTATTGTGTACCATGAATTTTGGGCTCGATGATCGTTGCCTGGCTATGCTACCGGAATACTTTTCAATGCCTGAAAGTAATCCTGCAGACCCAAGGAGTGACAGGTAATGGGATAAAGTCGTTGTATTTCCGGAATCCTGCAACTGACCAAGCACCTTTGTATACGAGAGCTCCATACCCGAGTACCTGACTCCCGTCTCAAACAGCCTGCGCAGCAGTGCCGGTTTATCTACCCTTGTGAGCATCAGGATATCCCGTGAGATGCTGGTCTCTATGATGGAGTCATTCAGATAACGTTTCCACCTCATCTCATCATCAACCAACGATGCGGAGCCGGGGTACCCGCCATGCCAAACATACTTTTCGGGGCTCCAGCCAAAGGCTTCCTGCATCTCACGAAGGGTCCAGTGACCCATATAGGTAACTTCAAACCTTCCCCCGAGAGATTCCGTCAGCCCTTCCTGAAGGAGAAGCCTCGAAGAACCAGAGATTATCAGTTTCAGCGGGATCTTATTCCACGTATCCTCATCCCAGAGTTTTTTCACAGTCTCACTCCAGTTTTCAAGCTTCTGGATTTCATCAATGACCAGAATGAGTTCGCCGGCACCCGCAGTCAGCAGCCCCCGTCGTGCCGCCTCCCAGTGCTTTTCTATCCAGATGGCACCCTGAGGACCGGCTCCGTCTGCTGATATATACTGTGAAGGGATATCAAGCCTGCCGAGCAATTGACTGATAAGGGTTGTTTTGCCTACCTGCCTTGGACCGGCAATGACCTGGATGAAGTTTCTTTTCTCCTTCATCCGTGCCTCAAGCTGCTCAATTACTGATCTTTGAAACATCTTATTCAATTTTACTCAATATAATTAGTAAATTTACTCAATACATCTAGCAATTGCAAATATTTATTCAAATAACAATATTTGGTGCTGTAAAATTTGGCACGCAGCCAGGCCCTGATAGCCTATGCCTTACTTTTTATTAACTTTGCACCCTGAAAAAAACAGGTTGTATGTCGAAGAAATTTCCCGAATATAAGGGGCTTGACCTCCCGAAGGTGAGCGACGCGGTGCTCAAAATGTGGGACGAGCATGATACTTTCCGGAAGTCGTTACGCAGTCGCGACGGCAAGGGCGAATTCGTCTTCTTCGAGGGTCCCCCCTCGGCTAACGGGATGCCCGGAATCCACCACGTAATGTCGCGCGCCATCAAGGACGCAATCTGCCGTTTCCGGACGATGCAGGGCTACGAGGTCAAACGGAAGGCGGGATGGGACACCCATGGCCTGCCCGTCGAGCTCGGCGTGGAGAAATCGCTCGGCATCACCAAGGAGGATATCGGCACGAAGATCACCGTCGACGAGTACAACGAAGCCTGCCGCAAGGACGTGATGAAGTACACCGACGCCTGGGAGGACCTCACACGTCACATGGGGTA
>JAVEZX010000139.1:0-6486 GCA_034002785.1 Bacteroidales bacterium | reverse complement strand
AAACTTCGAGGTCAATATCCTCTACCAGGATGACAAGACCGGCAACGCACTCAACTACCTTCCCGGTACACCCCTGGACGGTAAGGTGCTGCTGCAGGCGCTGGGCCTTGACCGGCTGAATTCGCAGCTTGACAGGCAGCCTGACGGCCTGTTCGACTTCGTGGAAGGAATAACCGTCATGTCAGAGAGGGGCAGAATCATCTTCCCCGTGCTTGAGCCTTTCGGCCGGCATCTGCTGAAGTATATCTCTGATCCCGAACAGATACGAAAGTACGTTTTCACGGAATTGTATGACTCCACCCAGACGGTGGCGAGGCAGATGGCCGAGAAGAACAAGTATCTTCTTCGCGGTCAGTTCACCTCTGCCTCAGGGTCCGAGATACGGCTCAATGTGGCCAATATACCGGCCGGATCGGTAAAGGTGACTGCCGGCGGGGTCACCCTGACGGAAAACGTTGATTACACGGTCGACTACAACATGGGATCTGTGAAGATCATAAACTCAGCCATCATAGAGTCTCAGACGCCTGTACAGGTCTCACTTGAAAGCAACCAGTTCTTCGGGCTGCAGACAAAAACCCTCGTTGGTACCCACCTCAATTACCGCTTCTCTGAGAAATTCAACCTGGGGGGAACGGTGCTCAGGCTCACTGAAAGGCCATATACGCAGAAGGTCACTTACGGGGATGACCCGATCTCAAACACGATCTACGGATTTGATGCATCATATCGTGCAGAATCACAGCTCCTTACCAGCGCAATCGACTGGCTGCCGCTGATTGAGACGAATGCACCCTCATCCATCAACTTCTTCGGTGAGTTTGCGCACCTTGTGCCCGGGCACAGCAGGGCCATAACCGATGAGGGGGCTGTCTATATTGATGATTTCGAGGCCAGTGAAATCTCTCTTGACCTCAGGGCTTTCAATGCGTGGTCGCTTGCAAGCATACCTCAGGGACAGGATCACCTCTTCCCCGAGGCCAGGCTGAGTAAGGACCTGCGATCGGGATTCAACAGGGGGCGGCTGGCGTGGTATGTGATTGACCCGCTCTTCCTTCGCAACGGATCAACCACACCAGGGCATATACGAGCAAACCCGGATCTGCAGTCAAGCCACTTCGTCAGGGAGATCTACGAGACTGAGATATTTCCGTTCAAGGAGTCGCCCAGTGGTATACCTACGAACATCTCCGTACTGAACGTGGCCTTTTATCCTGAGGAGCGGGGGCCGTACAACTTTGACGTGCTGCCCGGAGCATATTCGGCCGGGCTCAGCAGTGAGGGGTTGCTCAACTCTCCGCGCACGCGCTGGGGAGGGATGATGCGCGAACTGCTCACCAATGACTTCGAATCGGCCAACATTCAGTATATCAAGTTCTGGGTCATGGATCCCTTCGTGGAGAACGCTGACCACGAGGGTGGTGACCTTTACTTCAACCTGGGCAATATCTCTGAGGACATACTTCGCGATTCGCGCAAGCAGTTTGAGAACGGACTGCCCAACTCTCCGCTGCTTGTCAATGTGGACACCACTGTCTGGGGACGTGTACCCACCGTGCAGGCTGTGGTGCAGGCTTTTGACAACAACATAGACTCACGCCGCTACCAGGATGTAGGTCTTGACGGCCTCAGCAACGAGGACGAGACTGCTTTCTTTGACAGCTTCATCCAGGCTGTGGGTGCAATTGTGAGCCCGGAGGTCATGGAACAGATTATGGAAGACCCGTCAAGTGATGACTTCCATTACTTCAGGGGATCCGACTATGACCTTATGCAACTGGGCATCCTGGAGCGATACAAGAGATTCAACGGCACTGACGGAAACTCACCTACATCGGAGATGTCTGACGAGTCATATCCCACCAGCGGGACCACCCTGCCGGATATGGAAGACATAAACCGTGACAACACACTGAGCGAGACCGAAAGCTACTACCAGTACCACATCAGCCTGAGGCCGGAGGATATGGTTGTGGGTGAGAACTTCATTGTTGATGAGCTGGAGTACACGGCCACCTTCGCCAACGGCGAGAAGTCGCCTGTCAAGTGGTACCAGTTCAAGATCCCGGTAACGGATTACGAGAGGAGAGTAGGTTCCATCCGCGATTTCAAGTCGATCCGTTTCCTTCGCATGTTTGCACGCAACTTTGACGAGGAGGTCATAATGCGTTTTGCCCGCCTTGAGCTGGTGAGGTCCGAATGGCGCAAGTACAACCTTACCTTCTTCGAGGGAGGTGAGCGTATTACAGTGCCTGAGGAGGATGACGGCACCTTCGAGATCAGCTCTGTGAGCATCGAAGAGAACGCCGGCAAGGAGCCGGTAAACTATGTCCTGCCTCCCGGCTTCGACCGTGTTATTGACCCGGCCAACCCGCAGCTGAGGCAGCTCAACGAGCAGTCGATGGTGCTCCGTGTCCGCGACCTTGCCGACGGTGATGCCAGGGCCACGTACAAGAATGTCACCCTTGACATGAGGCAGTACCGCAGGCTGAAGATGGAGGTCCATGCCGAGGCTCTCATTGGCGAACCACTGGATGATGATGAAGTTACGGTATTTGTAAGACTTGGATCAGACTACCGGAGCAACTTTTACGAGTACGAGATACCCCTTAAGCTGACTCCCTACGGCAGGTACAGCAACAACAGCGAGGAGCAGAGGGAGATCGTATGGCCTGAAGAGAACAGGATCGACATAGATCTCTCACAGCTGCTCGAGGCGAAGCAGGCCCGGGATGCAGCCATGCGCCAGACCGGTTCAACCCTCAGCGAGGGTGACATCTTCTCCGTCCAGTCAGGGGCCACACGTGTCTCCGTGAGTGGCAATCCCAACCTCAGTAACGTTAGGGTTGTGATGATAGGTGTCAGGAACCCCATCAGGACACGCCGTCCGCAGAGCGATGACGGAGCACCGAGGTCAGCAGAGATATGGATCAACGAGCTGCGGCTGAGCGACTTTCGCGAGGATGGCGGATGGGCTGCCAACGCCCAGATGCAGGCACGCCTGGCAGACCTGGGAACGCTCAACCTGGTGGGACAGACAAGCACGCCCGGCTGGGGCAGTATTGACAAGAACGTTAACCAGCGAAGCATGGAGCAGGTGATTCAGTATGACCTCTCCTCAAACCTCGAGCTGGGCAAATTCTTCCCCGAGAAGGCTGCCATCCGGATCCCCGTCTACATGGGTTACTCGCAAAACCGCATACGTCCTCAGTATGACCCCCTTGACCCGGATATACTTCTGACTGATGCACTTGATAACCTTGAGACAAAGGCAGAGAGAGACAGCATTCTTGATCTGTCAGAGGAGTATTCGCGCAGGCGTACCCTGACTGTCAGCAACGCCGGTACCACCAGGAGAGGGGAGAAGCCGCATGCCTGGGACCCGGCCAATGTCACGGTCAGCTACGCCTTCAACGAGGTGTACAATACCGATCCCCGGACGGAGATAGACGTTGAGAAGACATACAGGGGAGGTATAGCCTACGACTTCGATGCACGGCCGAAGAACTTCACTCCGTTCCAGAAGGCACGGATATTCAATTCACCTGCCTTCAGGCTGATAAAGGACTTCAATGTCTACCTCTTCCCCAAACATATTACAGTACGCACTGACCTATACAGGTACTACAACGAGGTCAAGACCCGGAATATAAATAATCCCGGGATCCTGATCGAGCCTGTTTTCACGAAGGACTTTCAGTGGACCCGCTTCTATGACGTCAAATATGACATAACCAAACAGCTGAAGGTGGACTTCACTGCCAGCAGCATCGCCCGTATTGATGAACCGGGCGGCGGGGTGGACCGCAGACGGTACCCTGACCTGTTCGATACCTGGCGTGACTCCGTCATGACCAACCTCAGCAACTTCGGCAGGACAACCAACTACTACCATCTGCTGAATTTCAACTACAACGTGCCCATTAACAAGCTGCCGCTGCTATCGTGGGTGACATCCAATGCCCGTTACAGCGCCAGGTATGACTGGCTGGCAGGGACTGTCTTCCCTGACTCGATGAATATCAATCCCGGCAACATTATAAAGAATTCAAACAACGGTCAGTTCACCCTGCAGGCCAACCTCACCAACCTGTACGGCAAGGTCAAGTTCCTCAAGGAGATCGAAGCCACTACCCAGCCCGGCGGCGTCAGGCGCATGAGCCTGGGCTATGAGGAGGTGACACACAGCCGGAGGGGACTTATGCTGAAGTCGGGAAAACCTCGGATCATCAACCATAACCTGAAGACAAAGGATGTCACCGTGACGGTCACCGCGCCGGACGGCACAGTTGTCAGCGGCAAGTATGACGTAGTCTCTGACATGCGGATCGACTTCACTCCTGACAATGACGTTTCGAATGCAAGCGTTGACATAAAGGGCAGGGTTGAGAAGAAGCCCGGGGTTGCCAGTGTGGTTGGCCGTTATATGATCAGGGGTCTGATGGCGCTACGGAACGTGTCTGCCACCTACACCGTTGAACAGGGTCATATCCTTCCCGGATATCTTCCCGGAACAAGCTTCCTCGGGCAGCAGAACAGCGGGGGGATGCTCTCTCCCGGCTGGCGCTTCATTGCCGGCCTGACGGACGAAAGATTCTTTGACGAGGCTGTCATCAACGGCTGGATCACCACTGACACCCTGCTGAACAACGCCGCCACTTTCAGCAAGCGTGAGCAGCTGAACCTGCGGGCCAACGTGGAACCCTTCCCGGGTCTGCGAATAGATGTTACCGCTGACCGCCGGTACTCAGAAACAGTATCATCATACCTCAGGGCTGACCGTCTGGGGAACTTCCCTGACAGCACCAGGAACACCCGTCTTACCGGCAACTTCACTATTTCTGTGGTGTCATGGGGCACTGCCTTTGAAAAAATTCCAAAGACGGGAGATTATGTCTCTGAGACCTTCGAGCGGTTCCGTGACTATACGGCTGTCATCTCGCAACGCAGGTCTGAAGAGCGCCAGCAGATTGACAACCTGTATGATCCCGGCTTCGACCCCGTCACCGGGGAGCCGGTCACAGGTCCCTATGCCAGCGGTTACGGCATCACCTCGGGCGAAGTACTTGTTCCGGCATTCCTTGCCGCCTACACACGGAGGGACCCTGAGAAGATTTCGCTCTCACCGTTCCCATCCATGCTGCATATGATGCCCAACTGGAGGATCAACTTCGAGGGACTGACAAAGTTTGAGGCGGTGCGGAAGGTTTTCAACTCTGTCAGTCTGTCTCACCAGTACCGTTCAACATATACGATCGGTTCATTCAATACCAGCCTTTATTATGACCCCGACGGTTCAGGTGTCAGCCGGATACGGGACCTGCGGTCGAACTTCATCCCTCAGTACGAGATCAACACAGTCACGATCAACGAGCAGTTCAGTCCGCTTATAAACGTTGACCTTGGGTGGAAGAACTCACTTACTACGAGGATCGAGTACCGCAAGTCGCGCACCGTCACCCTCAACCTTGCCAGCAACCAGGTGGCTGATATCAGGAATGATGAGATCACAATCGGGGCGGGCTACCGGTTTGATGATGTGGCCATCATGCTTCGTTCACGCACCGGGCAGAAGGCGCTGGAGAGCGATCTGAACATCAAGCTTGATTTTTCGATAAGAGACAACAAGACACTGGCCCGCAAGCTGATAGAGCAGGTGAACCAGCCGGTGGCCGGGCAGAAGGTCTTCACGCTGGGAGCTACTGCCGACTATGTGCTGAGTGACAGGTTCAACCTGCAGATATACGCAGACCACACCCTGAATAATCCGTTTGTGGCCAACACCTTCCTTACCTCCAACACCAATTTCGGGTTCAGTCTGAGATTTACCCTGGTGCAGTGACAGAGCAGGCCGCCATGCAAAAAAAGCTTTTGTCAGGTTTTATATAGTAAAAAAGATGTATTTTTGACAACCTGACACCTGAAGATCAAAGTCTAACAAAAAAAATATCAAGAAATGAACGTTCCGGCAAACCTTAAGTACACCAAGGATCATGAGTGGGTTCTTATCAACGGCAATGTGGCAACAGTAGGCATTACCGATTTTGCTCAGCATGAGCTGGGCGACATAGTTTTTATCGAGATCGAGACTGTGGGCGAGGAGCTCGGCCACGGTGAGGTTTTCGGAACGGTCGAGGCCGTGAAGACCGTATCGGATCTCTTCATGCCTGTCAGCGGCACGGTTCTGGAGAAGAACGAAGAGCTTGATGCAAAGGCTGACCTCGTCAACACTGATCCTTACGGACAGGGATGGATGGTCAAGGTAGAACTCTCAGACGCTTCGGAGGTGAATGACCTCCTTGATGCCGAAGCTTACAAGAAACTTATCGGCGCCTGAATTTTATAAACATATATGTTATATAATAGCCGGGGGCATCTCATTTGAGATGCCCTCTTTCTTGTGTGCCCGGCATGGGCGATAACTATAGGGTGAGAGTCCCGAACGCGCCCTGACAGTGGGAAGCGTTAGCCAAAGGCAAGGGTGCC
>JAVEZX010000138.1:0-6522 GCA_034002785.1 Bacteroidales bacterium | reverse complement strand
GGCACCATGGTTTACATGGAGCAGGGCATAGCCTATGAGACCAGGATGGGCGATGGTGCATCTCCCGATCGCGGGGTGATGGATAAACTCTTTCAGGCAGGCTCACGGATTCTGACTGGCGAGTCGCTCTTCCTCACACACTTCACCAACAAAGGTTCGATGAGGAGCAAGGTGGCCTTTGCCGCTCCTTACCCCGGAACAATCATTCCCATTGACCTCAGGACTGTCAATGGAAGCATCATTGTGCAGAAGGACGGTTTTCTCTGTGCTGCCTACGGCACGAAGCTTACCGTGACACTTAACCGCAAGCTGGGTGCCGGGCTCCTCGGTGGTGAGGGATTCATCCTTCAGCGCGTGGAGGGCGATGGCAAGGCGTTCGTTCATGCCGGAGGAACGGTCATAGAGAAGCATCTCAACGGTGAGACACTGCGTATTGACACGGGATGTATCGTGGCATACGAGCCTTCGCTCGACTTCGACATTGAGACCTCCGGCAGTCTGAAGACAATGGTGTTCAGTGGCGAGGGACTCTTTCTTGCCACTATGCGCGGCACAGGTAAGGTATGGCTCCAGTCCATGCCCATCCGCAAGCTGATCCGCGCCCTGGCACCAATGGGAGCCAACAGGGGCAAGGAGGCGCAGGGACTGCTTGGGAACCTGTTTCAGTAAAGTCGAAAGTCTGTAAAGTCCTTAAAGTCGAAAGGCATGAGGTTCTGGAGACTTCACATTCTGCCTTCTATGATCCGGGAGACGATTTTTCTGTACAGAAGACCGAGCATGCCGCAGAAGAGTGTCCCAAGGGCGATGCCTGCCCACGGTAACAATACCTGACCGGACATATATTCTGACATACTTAAAGCTGCAACATCTGTAATCTGCACCAACGCCAGCATAACAACTGGCATAATAATCAGAGCAAACAGTGTTGCATATAACCAGAAGGCACCATGCCTGCCCTTTTCGAGATATTTCGGAACCAGGAATGAATAAAACTCATAAAAGCTGGCTAAAAACAGGAAAGAGGAGACGATCGTCGAAAGAATGACGTAGTTCGGTTTGCCGGCAGGCACATCATCAGAGCTGAAGAACCAGGCTGCAAGGATGGCAATGACCAATACCGGGATGTGCATAAGGAGATTAATTAGCTTTTTGTTCATGACTGCAGGAATTTAGGCAAAGCACAGATGAAACAGTACACCGAAGTTAATGCTTTCTGTCTTACTGCCAAAGGGGTGGGGGCGGGGGACTGCAGTTTTTTACAATTTTTGATGCTCTACGATCATCCCCACTATTGCCTTCCCGATGCGCCAGATGGCGGATACGGGATTGAGTCTTCTCCTGCGTCGGCGCCTCAAATTGCCGATTGCCTGCTACCTGAGCGGAGCGCAGCTCCTGTTGTGGCATACTGTCTCCGGTTCGCCGCGCTTCTGAAGCGAGTTTACCGGGATCTCATTCCACGGAAGAGGTTCCCTGGTTGTATAGAGATGGAAGAGATCCTCGGAGAGCAGTACGTTGATGTTGTAAAAGTCTGACTGGTACGGCCTGCGCCAGATCGCCGGAGTAACCTCGCTGCCGGTGAGCAGCGCCACGCGCGTCAGCGCCGTCTCCGCCAGGCTCACTGCCGACGGAGCAGGATGATCAAACCACGAGGCATATATCTTCATGAAGTCGTCAGCATCGGACTCAATCCATTTGTCTCCCTCGCGGAAGGACCTTACATATGCCGCCATGACATCCATCGTCTCTCCCCACGATTCATCAGTTTCATGAAGCATTGTGACAGCCAGCAGCAGTGCTGCAGCATCGGAGAGGAATGACTGGCGCTGAAGCACCTCGTCAAAATATGAGTGAGCCAGTGATGATCCGTCCCAGAATGTTTCAAGCAGCTTCCACACCAGGGTCACTGCTCCTGCCTCCATCTCAGGCTTGCCGAGGTTTCTGCCTGCCTGTATCATAGCCACCGCCGTAAGGGCATTGAGGCCGCTCAGTATCTTGCCATCCCGCGATGGCTGACTCCTTCTCATCCTCGCAGCCAGAAGTTTATCCTCAATGGCATCTATCCGGTCGTGATTCTTTCTGATGAGGTGATTGAAACCCTCGAAGTTGCCTCCGCCGCTTATCTCATAAACCTCCCGGAACCTGTCAAACTCCTCAGGCGTAAGTACAGCCGCAAGCTCATCCTCACTCCACAGGTAGGTGGCTCCCTCCCTGTGATCCGTGTCGGCATTGAAGGCTGAGGCATACATCCCGTCATGCCGGAATGTTTCATCCAGGCTTTTTACAATCTTCTCCGCCATCGTCCTGTAGTGCTCACTGCCCGTCACCCTGTGAGCCAGCGAGTAAGTCCAGAGCGCCATCGCCTGGTCATAGAGCATCTTTTCAAAATGAGGGATGGTCCATTCTCGGTCCACGCAGTAGCGATAAATACCTCCCTGCAGATGGTCATTCAGTCCCCGCATCATCATCGCGTCAAGTGTAGAGGTAACCATCCCGATGATCGTTCCGGCTTCGTCACCCGACTCGTCTGACCCATCCCTGGCAGCCTCGCTTTCAGATTCACCGGCCCCGGTCTTTCCGGCCTCGATGTCCGATGCGTTAGCCATGATCTTACTTGCCCCGCTCTCCGATTCGTGTGACCGGCCGCCGCCTGAGCTTCTCTCCGCCGACTTGCCCTTGCCACTGACCGCCAGAAAGTATAGCATGTACAGCAGGGTAGAGTGGGGCGGGAACTTCTGGCCTGCGCCGAAACCGCCATGTTCACGGTCAAAAAACTCACTGAGACTCTCTGTAAGTCGCTCTGCGTCTGCAGCAGGAGCCTCCTGTTCCGAAGGAGTGAATGACATGATGCTGTCACCCCGCGACTTCAGGAACTCAATGACAGCCTGCGCGATATAAAGGAATGAGTAACGATTGCCTGTGGTACGAAGCGGAGCATAGGTCAGGGCATGCACCGGCTTAAGCCCGTGAGTGAGGAATACATTCAGGGGCCAGCCGCCGCTGCCGGTCTGGGCCTGGATGAAGTTCATCATGTACTGGTCGATGTCAGGCCGCTGCTCACGGTCTATCTTGATGCTGACAAAATGTTCGTTCAGATAATCAGCTGTCTCCGGGTCGGAGAAGGCCTCGGCTGCCATCACGTGGCACCAGTGGCATGTGGCATAACCTACCGAGACAAGAAGCGGTTTCTTTTCCGCTGCCGCATGTGCAAGGGTCTCACTGTTCCATTCCTGCCACCATATCGGGTTACCGGAGTGCTGCCTCAGGTACGGTGAAGATGCCCTGTCGAGGTTATTCTTTTTCCATATACTAATACTCATCACAATATCAAACAGTTAGTAGTAACTAGTTCGAAAATCGCAATTCGCAAATCGCAAATCCCATCATTCCTTCCACTCGACATTCACGATGATCTCGTTCTTTCTGCCGAAAGGCTGGAAGGGGGGATTGTACCCCAGGAACCTGAAGTTGCCGTACCATTTTATTCCCTTTTCCTCAAGCATCGTCTTCAGCTTCTCAGAGTAGTGACTGATATCTTTGTCGGTTGCATATCCACCGAAATGGATAACCGCCACGTAAACATCATCAGTACGCTCTAACTTTACACCGGGATCATCGGGTTTGGGAAGGTTCTCTTCACTGAACGATGACGGCATCACGAAGCTCATTGAGGCCTGGTTCATATCCATATGTACCGGTGAGGTCATTGAAATTTTTGTATCCGACTCGTTGCCTCCGAAGATATACCCGGCTAGCTTCCTGAATCCCGGGGTAGCCAGTTCCCTGTAGCTCCTGGCATCAGAGTATACCGTGGCAAGAATCGCGGAGGGGTAGAATCTTATCTCAAACTCCTTCTCCGTATGAACACTTCTGTATTTTTGTGTTTCTGTCACTGCAAAAGCCATATTAGTTATCGACTGCAACAGGAGCAGTGCAGTTGTTATTAAAAAAAATGATTTAAGGGTTCTCATCTCCTGCATTGTTTTGTTTCCTGATGGTTAAACAACTATGCTGGATAAATGTTTGATTCTGCCAGATAACTATTAGCCGGAGCCAGAAGCTCCTGGTACTGTTTTGACAAACAGTATGAAATTAAATAATTGTAAAGAAGAGAAGTAACTGTTCCGGCAGGCTCAGGCCTTGACCATTCCTGCTTTCTGGGCAGGCTGCAGGTATTGGTTGTATTCCTCAAGCTTCTGTTCCAGCCTTTTTTCAAGATATTCATTGGCCCCATGCAGGGCGGCAAGAATCTGCCTGGAGTCATACAGGTACTCACGTATATGAGTCTTGGTCCAGCTCTTTGGCGGAGCCTGCAGGTTGGTGATTCTGTCTGCCAGTTTGACTGCTGCAACCTCGCGCGGCAACTTCCTGATCTTTGCCAGACTGTCGGAAAGCCTGTAGTCCTCCAGCAGCCTGGAGTCTTTCGTCAGCGCCCATACAGCGTCTGAGATATCTTTTCCGAATACCTTCTCGAGCTCAACGCGAGTTGTGGGTGTATCCTCAATTGTGTCATGCAGCAGCGCTACCTGCAGTGCATACCCGAGGTCGAACCCGTGAGTCTTCCGTGCTGCCATAAATATCTCCATCGCAACATTACTCATATGAACAACATAGGGTAATTTTGTTCCTTTTACCTTCCGTGTACCATGTTTTTCTGCAGCAAACCTGATGGTTTCCTGATAAAGTGTTTGAATATCAGTCATATAAGAATCGGACGTTTAACCCGAGAAAGATAATGAAAAAAAATCGGAGTTTTTCCAAAAGCAGTTCGACTTTCTTCTGCCCGGTGCGTGAGTGACAACCGCGTGTTCCCGTTCCGAATTCAGAGCTGAGATCATTGTGGTCGGATATTCTGGGACAGGAGCTCGAGATCTACATCAAACTGCCGCCAACCTATTATAACAATCCCGATAGAACATATCTGGCCTGGTACTTCACCGACGGCAACCGGGGCTTTCCCATGACCGCCGGGGAGAAGGAGGGCGCTCAGATGTCCGGCAACATCAGTAAGATGGCTGAACTTCTGCAATCACACAACTATCTCGGCCTTACTGTCAGTACCTGCCTCTTCCCGGGCGAGACACATCAGTCGTGTTACCCCGCGTCATTGATGCGTGCCCTGCGGGTACTCTATAAAAGGCCGTAAGCAAGAGGGACTTTTTTTTACTGCCTCCGTCATAAACAATTATTCTTTGTGCCTGTTGAACATAAATGGCAGGTACTATCCTATATGACAGCAGCTGTAACCTTTGTAACAGCCAGGTACGATTCATCAGAAAGCGCGACAGGGAGAACCTGTTTCGTTTTGTGCCGTTGCAGTCGGAGGAGGGCAGGGAGATGTTGTATAAAGCAGGGCTGCCTGTCAATGAGCTTGATACAGTTGTGTATGAGAAGTCAGGGAGGCATTACCTGCGCTCAACGGCTGTCCTTGGTATCCTCAGGGACCTTGGGCGTGGCTGGAGACTCTTCTATTCACTTATGATTGTCCCGGCTGTCATACGCGATTTTTTTTACCGGCTTGTCGCCAGGAACCGTCATCTTCTTTCTTCCCGGAAACGATAATGTTTCCCCGGTTTTGCGTAACCTGAAACTGGAGATTCTGTGTATCTTGCATCAAAATCACGATGCCATGATACTTAGCACTTGCGGACTCAAATGCGATGAATGTGAGTTCTACAACAAAACCTGTTCCGGTTGCCGTAACGTTAAAGGCGCCACTTTCTGGGCAATTGAGATGATGCCCGCAAAAGTTTGCCCTCTCTATGACTGCGCTGTGAACAAGCGGGGCTATAAAGACTGTGGCGACTGTGCCGAGTTACCCTGTGCCACCTTCCTGCAGATGAAGGATCCCTCAACCACAGATGAGGAGCATCAGCGGATGCTGAAAGTGAGGATTGACCTGCTCA
This sequence comes from Bacteroidales bacterium, assembly GCA_034002785.1. Lineage (GTDB taxonomy): Bacteria > Bacteroidota > Bacteroidia > Bacteroidales > VadinHA17 > SR-FBR-E99. The sequence goes on along the minus strand of JAVEZX010000138.1, from coordinate 619 downwards.
GGGGCAGCGCCAACTGACCCTTTCGGCTTCCCGGCCTGGAATGGAGGAAATCACCCGCAAATCACTGCTGTATAAAAGCGGCCTCGGCGTATGGTGTATTAACCATGTGCAGGGTTGCAGCCATGGCTGCCGATACCCTTGCTATGCTTGGATGATGGCTCACTCGAGGGGCAGGGCTGAGACATACGCTGACTGGTGCCGTCCGGCCATAGTCGCAAATGCGGAAGAATTGCTATCAAAGGAACTGAAGCGAATGCGGGTCAGGCCCGACAGCATCCACCTATGCCTTACAACTGATCCTTTCATGTATGGCTTCCCGGATGTGACGGCCCTGACACTGCGCCTGACTGAACTCATCAACTCCTATGGAATCAGCTGCTCCACCCTGACCAAGGGTATAATGCCTGTGGAACTTGCCGATACTTCAAGGTTTCCGGAGATAAATACCCATGGCATAAGCCTTGTGTCGCTTGATGAGGAATTCAGGAAGAGGTGGGAGCCGGGGGCTGCGCCGTACCGCGACCGTGTTGGCGCATTGCGCGAACTGCACGGCTACGGGTGCAGGACCCTTGTGCATATCGAACCTTACCCCACACCGAACATTATTGAACAGGACCTC
>JAVEZX010000137.1:0-6736 GCA_034002785.1 Bacteroidales bacterium | reverse complement strand
CCCCCACCTTACGAAATACACAAACTGGATTGGAGAGGTCTTTCTCCGGGGACTTAACATGGTTATTGTCCCGCTGATCTTCTGTTCAATAATGACAGGCGTGGCAAGTGTCGGAACTGCAGAAAACCTCGGGCGACTGGGATTGAAAACAATGGGTTATTATGTTCTGTCCACCCTGCTTGCCATAATTACAGGGTTTCTTTTTGTTCAGCTTATTAAACCAGGCATAGGTGCAGATCTTGGTCTGCAGGTTCCTCTTGAGGAGATTTCTGTCGGCAAGGAGAGTTTCGGGCAGACGCTTATCAACATCGTTCCTACCAACATCATAAGGGCGATGTCAGAGGCGCACATGCTCTCCATAATCTTTTTTGCCATACTGGCGGGATTCTTTGTCACCCGTGTTGGTGAGAAGTCCAGGGTTCTGCTGGTTGATGTGGTCAATGCGATTCTCGACGTGATCATGAAGATCACTCTCTTTGTAATCAAGTTCACTCCCCTTGGCGTATTCAGCATAATCGCGAAGGTGCTTTCACAGCAGATAAACAGCGGTAACCAGGTCGGAGAGATAATTAGCAGCATGGGAATTTACTTCCTGACTGTGGTACTGGGTCTGACGATCCAGGGATTCGTTACCCTGCCGTTACTGGTGAAGGTCCTGGGCAGGGCCAACCCTATCAAGCACATGAAGAACATGTCCACCGTTATTCTCACGGCATTCTCCACTTCCTCATCAAATGCCACCCTTCCACTTACCATGGAGACTGTCGAGACAAAGAACGGTGTATCGAACAAGATTGCCAGCTTCACGCTTCCGCTCGGCGCAACTATCAACATGAACGGTACTGCATTGTATGAATGTGTCGCCGTCATGTTCATTGCCCAGGCATACGGTATTGATCTTTCGTTTGGACAGCAGATTGTTGTCGTCTTCACGGCATTGCTTGCGGCAATCGGTTCGGCTGGCATACCCATGGCCGGGCTGGTAATGATGGCTGTTGTACTGAATGCAGTGGGCCTGCCGCTGGAGGGCATCGGGTTGATTCTTGCCGTAGACCGTATCCTTGACATGTTCCGCACCGCCATAAATGTATACGGTGATACCTGCGGTGCAGTGATAATTGCCAAGTCGGAAGGGGAGGAACTACTTGTATAGGCAACAGGCAGCAGGCAATAGGCAGTAGTGTTGCCAATGAGGTATAGGCGGTAATCCTGTTTATTTTTTTTGCAGACGCACATCATAAAAAAGGGGCTCCGTCCGGGAACCCCTTTTCACAATAGCCTATTGCCTGTAATAATCTCATTCACAGTTGCCGCCGCAGCCGCTGCTCTTGCTGCCGCATGATGAGCATCCGCCTGACGACGGTCCCATCAGCTCCTCAGGGGTGGCCTCACGAACGCCTACAACCTTGCCGGTAAAGTGCAGATCGGTTCCTGCCAGCGGATGATTGAAATCCATCTTTACAAACGCGTCGCCAATCTCCACGACCACACCGTTCATCCTGTTACCCTGTGAATCCATCATAGGTACAGTGTTGCCGACGTAGCATATCTCACTTCTCAGAACTCCTTCATCCTCAAAGATGTTCCGCGGGAGGCTGATTACCATCTCTTCGCGGACTTCGCCGTAAGCGTCAGCTGCAAGCAGACTGAAATCGAAGGCAGAACCTTCTTCCAATCCTTCGATGTTTGCCTCAAAGGCAGGAAGCAGGCGGCCTGCACCAAACACAAAACCCATTGGAGATGTCTCCTCCACTGTCTCTATAACCCTGCCGTCCCTGCCGCTCTCATGAAGTGTATAAGCCAGTGAGGCATACATGTTGTTTTCAATTTTCATAACTATATAATTTTATTGTTCTTATGATATTTCATATAAATTAAAAATAGAACTCAATCCGAATCTCAGGAGTATCATACAATCCGTACTCATTTCCGGTAATGCTCCAGAGAAAAGTGATGTTCATACTGGATTTCCTGCCTGTCGGCTGAGAGATCCCGGCTCCGGCCAGGAAGCTTCCGTAATACATGCGTCCGGAATTTTCGGGAGCAGTCGTGAAAAATGACCTTTCGAGGCTGAGAGCCTCATACTCGCCGTGAACGAAGATCCCGGAATTCCAGCCTATAGGGATGATGTTGTTAAGATCCTGTATCAGAGTCATCTGAAGCATGGCACGTCCTCCATAAATGGCGGTTTTGCCGAACGGATCCTTATAATACTGAAACGACGGTCCCGCACCTACGGCAAGTCGCGGCAACAGCCATAATCCGGCCAGCGGGGCGACTTCAATATTTGTAACCGTTCCGAACTGAAGTCCGAAGGATCCGCCAAAAAAGAGTCGTTGCTTCAGCGGAGGGTTCTCCTGCGGCTTTTTAGACTCAGGCACCTGCCCTGCAGCAGTGCCGAAAGTCACCAGTAACAAAGTAATTGCCAGGATCTTCTTCATTTGATGCACTAACCTCATTTTGAGGCTACAAATAAAATCAAAAAACTGTACATTTACGGTAACAGAAGCTGATTAAAAAACTTTTCTGCATTATAATACTGATAATAAGATGAATATAGTAATAACCGGGGCATCGTCAGGCATTGGCCGCGAGATTGCCCTCCGGCTTTCGGAAGATCCCGGCAACAGGATTTATGCAATTGCCCGCGGCAAAAAACTGCTTGAAAGCCTCTCAAAAGCCGCCAGTCACAAAAACATCATTGCGATGCCCATGGATTTAACTTCCGGACGATCGTCGCTCAGAGAGCTTAAAAAGAGGCTAAGCGAGGAAGCAGGGAGTGTAGGAATCCTGATAAACAATGCTGGCCACCTGGTGAATAAGCCTTTCGAAGAGCACACCGATGATGATATAGCAACCTCGGTGGCTGTAAACTTCACCTCGGCAGCAGTGCTGATGGCTGAGCTGTTGCCACTTATGGAAAGGGGTGCGCATGTGGTTAATATAGGCAGCATGGGGGGATACCAGGGAAGCATGAAGTTTCCCGGACTGTCATTGTACAGCGCCACCAAGGGAGCGCTGGCGGTGCTGACAGAGTGTCTTGCAACTGAATATGCGGAAAGGGGTATCTCATTCAACTGTCTCTGTCCGGGTGCAGTACAGACTGAGATGTTCAGCAATGCCTTTCCCGGATTTACTGCACCGGTTTCACCGAGGGAGATGGCGCATTTCATTGCCGATTTCGCCCTCAAAGGCAATAAGTTTTTCAACGGGAAGATATTGCCGGTGGCAGTGTCTGTGCCTTAGGAAGGCAATAGGCAATAGGCAGTAGGCAGTAGGCAGTAGGCAATAGTGATATCTTATTTATAATCAGTCTATTGACTGCAAGACCTTCAGACTTTCAGACCTTCAGACTAAATCTCATCCCTGGTACTGCTTAACTGAGATGCGACCTGTAATTGCCATGTATCCGTTGAAGGCCAGTGCCTTGAGCTCATCCTCACCGGGGTAGACAAAGATTGGTGCCAGATGACTGACCTTGCTCTTTATACTCTCAACATGCGTTGTGTCATAAGCCAGACCGCCAGTCAGAATGATGCAGTCAACATCTCCGGCAAGCACAGTTGACATGGCCCCTATCTCCTTGGCTATCTGATAGCTGCATCCTTCCAGGATGAGCGCGGCATTGGCATCGCCAGCCTCAGCCATTTTTGATGCCTCCAGATGATTATTGGTTCCCAGGTAAGCCACAATACCTCCCTTTCCGGCAAGCATACTCTTAACTTCGGAAGCCTGATAGCGTCCGCTGAAACATATTTCTGCCAGCTGCCATGCAGGCAGTCCGCCGCTGCGCTCGGGAGCATAGGGACCGTCGCCGTTCAGTGCGTTGTTCACATCCACGACCCTGCCGCGACGGTGAGCACCGACGCTTATGCCTCCCCCCATGTGAGCAACTATCAGGTTTAGATCCTCGTATTCCCTTCCCAGGGTAGCAGCATATATCCTCGCCACGGCCTTCTGATTAAGGGCATGAAAGATCGACCTCCTGCTTATGAGCGGATGCCCTGAGAGCCTGGCAACCGGCTCGAGCTCGTCAACCACCACGGGATCAACTATATACGCCCTGGCATCCGGCAACGGGGCAACAATCATATCGGCAAGCAATGCACCAAGGTTGCTGGCGTGTTCACCGTTGACCGCCTCCGAGAGATGATTCTTCATGATGTCGTTAACCTCGTAAATACCTGATTCAATGGGATTCACGAGTCCTCCCCTGCCCACCACTGCGGCAACCGAAGGCATATCTGTCCCCGCAGCAGCAAGGGCTTCCATGATCACACGGTGCCTGAACGACAGCTGGTCGGTCATTTTGCTGAAACCTTCGAGTTCACTTGTATCGTGTCTGAGGGTTTTTTCAATAACCAGTTCGGTACCGTCGTAAACGGCAAACTTCGTGCTGGTTGATCCCGGATTGATAGCCAGTATGAGTTTTTTCGACATAGGATTCAGGATTTTTGTGATGCCATCAGGCATGAAAGTGCAACACAGTAGTATTTCGAGAGTTCGCTTTCGCTCCGCGACATAAGGACAACAGGTCGGGATGTGCCGCAGATCATCCCTGCAAGTTCTCCGCCGGCGAAGAGCATCAGCCCCTTATAGAACGGATTGCATGCTTCAAGCGACGGGAAGAGCAGTATATCGGCATCGCCGGCCACCGGGGTATCCACACCCTTGATCTTCACGCTTGCCGGGTCACACGCCAGGAACAGATCCAGCGGACCGTCCATGACACAACCGGCAATCTCGCCCTGCTCCGCCATCCTGCGCATCTCAGCATAATCAAGAGTGTTCGGGAATCGTTCATTCACCTTTTCAGATGCTCCTATCAGCGCCACCCTGGGTTTTTCAATACCGAAACGGCGGGCCATATCGATTGCGTAACGGGCCATTGCAACCTTCTGATCAAGATCCGGAAAGGGAAGAACTGCTGTATCTGTGATAAACAGCAGTTTATGATAGGCAGGTATTTCAACGGCGCAGACGTAGCTCATCACAGCCCCGGGAGGCAACAGCCCCTTCTCCTTGTCCAGCACCGCCCTGAGGAACTTATCCGTGCCAACGAGTCCCTTCATCACCACATCCGCCTCCCCGGAGCGGGTCATGGCTACGGCTATCTCTGCAGCACTCTTTTCGTCTGCTGCCGCGACTATCGTGAACAGTCCGGCATCAACACCGGTTTCAGTGCAGGTTGTTAGAATGGATTCGGGATTACCGATCATTATCGCCTCTGCGAAACCTTCTTTCACAGCACGGTGAAGTGATCCGACGGTATTCGGATCCTGGGCCCAGGCAACTGCAATCTTCTGCTTTTTACCTGACAACCGTACGGTGTCAGCCATCTGCCTGAGGCTGGTGATCATATCAATCCTGTCTTGAGATTGCTGCAGCAAGCACGATGCTGTAATACTTGGCCTGGTCGGAGTCGCTCCGCGAGGTAAGCACTATCGGAGCCGTTGCACCCAGGATCACTGCAGCCACCCCCGCATGCGCGAAGAAAACCAGCGATTTATAGAGCACGTTGCCAACTTCGATGTCAGGCATTATCAGCAGGTCAGTATCCCCGGCTACATCGCTCCGGATTCCCTTGTGAATGGCGCTTTCCAGACTGATTGCATTATCAAATGCCAGAGGTCCGTCAATAAGACAGTGCCTTATCTGGTCACGCTGATTCATCTTTGACAGAAGAGCTGCATCAAGAGTTGCCTGCATATTCTCGCTGACCATCTCCACAGCCCCGAGCACTGCCACTTTCGGAATCTCAATACCCAGCTTGTTGAGGCAGGCGACGGAGTTGTTGACTATAGAGATCTTATCCTGCAGGTTCGGGGCAATGTTCATTGCCACGTCACTGACAGCTATCAGCTTATGATAGGCCTCCACCTCAAAGATCGCAAAGTGAGAGAGCAGGGCTCCTGAGCGCAGTCCCCACTCCTTGTTCAGCACTCCCTTAAGCAGTGATGATGTTCCCACCTGGCCTTTCATCAGTATGTCAGCCTGGTTGCTTCGCACCATTCTTACTGCAATCTCTACAGCCATCTCCGTATCCGGCTCGTGAACCACCCTGACACCGGTCAGGTCAAGGTTGTTCTCCGTGGCAATCTTCTGTATTGCCTCCCTGTCACCCACAAGAATGGGTTCAATAAATCCGTCGCGGGCGGCCATAAGTACCGAGGTGAGCGAATTGTGATCCTGTGCCGCGGCAAGCGCCAGTCTCCTGGCGGGCTTGTCGACAAGCAACTGTTTAAGTTCTGACAGGTGCCTTAAAATCATGATATAGAGCGTTTAGTGAATAAGCTTCTCAACTATTGCTTTAGTGTCTGATGCGATCACAAACTCCTCGTCCGTGGTTACAACCATTACCTTGACTTTCGAATCAGGGGTTGATATGATCAGGTCTTTACCCTTCACACCATGATTGATTTCAGGGTTGATCTTAATGCCCAGGTACTCCATCCCGGTGCAGATCATCTTCCGTGCGTTGAAGTCGTTTTCCCCTACGCCGGCAGTGAATATAAGCAGGTCGAGACCGTTCAGGGCAGCAACATATGCGCCAATGAACTTCTTTATCTTGTAAGCATACATATTGAGGGCAAGCAGTGCCTTCGGATTACCCTCGTTTGCGGCGATCTCAAGATCGCGCATGTCTGACGAAAGCTGTGATATACCCGCCACACCGCTCTTCTTGTTTATCATATTGTTGACACCGCTGACACTAAGTTCTTCCTTATCAGCCAGG
>JAVEZX010000136.1:0-6832 GCA_034002785.1 Bacteroidales bacterium | reverse complement strand
TTGCGGCGGAGGCGGAAAAGGTGACCGGTGAGCCTGCTGAAAATGTTATCCGCTTTCTTGACGAGTGCGCCGAACTCTACGCCCTGACGGCCGGCATATTTATCTTTTCGCCATTCTATCAGCTCGATAACTTCCGCAAACCTGAGTCGCTCAATGTGGCCCGCAACTTCAGAAAGCTGAATGCCTTTTCCACAATGCACGGGGTAATCAGCAGGCATTTCCGAAACGATAAGCTGATACAGCTGTTTGACCGATACGCAACATATAACGGATCTAGTCCCTACAGAGCGCCCGGAACCCTGAACGTCATCGCTCACCTGGAGCATAACAGGGGAGCCTTCTTCCCGGCAAGCGGGATGAGGGAGATAGTTACCGCGCTGGAGGGTCTTGCCGTCAGGTGCGGGGTAACGGTTCATACCGGGGAGGAGGTTCTTTCAGTAGTCAGGGAAGGAAAGGAAGTCAGGGGTGTGGAGACCGCCACAGGTGTTATGCCTGCCAGTGTGGTAGTCACGGATGTGGACGTGATCCCGTTTTACAGGAAGCTGATGAATGAGGATGAGCAGGCCAGGAAGCAGGAGAGGCAGGAGCGGAGCACATCGGCCCTGATCTTTTACTGGGCAATGAACAGGAGGTTCGAAGAGCTCGACCTGCACAACATCTTCTTTTCTTCGGATTATCCGGCTGAATTCAGGGCCTTGCGACGGGGAGTGGTTACAACAGATCCCACAGTATATCTCTTCGCCTCATCCAGGGCGGTGCCCTCCGATGCACCCAAGGGTATGGATAACTGGTTTGTGATGATAAACGTGCCTTATGACAGGGGGCAGGATTGGAGCAGCGTTGCAGGTGAGGCACGGGAAAACATAATCAAAAAGCTCAGCAACAGGCTGGGATATAATATTAAGAATGAGATTGGGGCGGAGCGCGTGCTGGATCCCCCGCTTATTGAGAAGCTCACCGACTCGAGCCGTGGAGCACTTTACGGCAGCAGTTCCAACAGCCGGTTTGCAGCCTTCAGGCGTCACCCCAACGTCAGGGGCAAGTTCGAAAACCTCTGGTTCGTAGGAGGATCAGTCCACCCTGGCGGAGGTATTCCCCTCTGCCTGGCGTCGGCAAAGATTGCATGTGACATGATACCTCCGGCAAAATGACCACAAGCAAACCCCGCATACTGAAATCGACCGAGATACTGCTGTGGGTATATGGTGTGGGACTGGCTGGCATGCTGTTGCCTTTCAGTCGCGAGCTGTTCATGACAATAACACCCCTTAACCTGCTCTTTGCTGCACTGTTTCTGTTCTGGGGCAGATGGCCGGCGAGGCGGGTCATTTTCACGGGTCTGTTTGTTGCCGTTACCTCATTCCTGATAGAGGCCATTGGCACAAATACCGGGAAAATTTTCGGTGTCTATTCCTACGGGAGGACACTCGGGCCTGCACTGCTGAACACACCGCTGATAATAGGCCTCAACTGGTTCCTGCTCATCTACTGTACAAATGTAATCGGACGGTTGCTGTGGGAACGGCTGTCAAAAGGAGGGACAGGGAGTCATGCTGGGTTGCAGGAGTCGCTGTTTGTCATTATCACAGGTTCACTGTTAATGGTTGCATATGACCTGTTCCTCGAGCCGGCGGCGATGAGGCTGGACATGTGGACATGGGAGTGCGGGGTAATTCCGTTTCGCAATTATGTTGGTTGGTTCTTCTTCTCAGCCCTGTTTCACACTGTGATCAGGTTGTGGGGAGAGGAGGAGCCGAACAGGAGGGCAGTACCTCTCTTTGCTGTTCAGCTTGGCTTCTTTGCGGTTATTGATATCTTTTATTGGCTGGCCTGATCCTCGCCGGCAGACAGAATTCTCACAAAGTGGTTTTCGAGGTGTCTCCTCATCCCTTCCCGGAATTCATCAGGTGTTCCTTTTTTGAGCAGTGCAACCAGTTCCTTGTGTGACTTGTATTTTTTTCGTTTGCCTTTCACTTTCAGCAGTCCTATGTTGTATACATGCTGGAAGGCAGGAAGCAGAAGGTTCTGGAATTCCTCCAGGGTGTTGTTGCCGGTCATCTGGTATAACTTACCGTGGAATTTAACTTCATGATCGACGTCAAACAGGATATTGTCTGAATGGTCAGGTTCTATCTCGACAATCTCTTCAAGCTCCAGGATATCCTTATCTGTTTTCCGGGCGAAGATAAAATCGGCCATGCCGACTTCCAGGGCGAGGCGCATCTCAAACACATCCATAAGTGTCTTTGCGTCTAGTATCCTGGGGATAAGGGATTTACCTAGTATTGCGGAGAGGTCGGGGCTCTTGATGATCGTACCCCTGTGTTTCTTGGATTCAATCAGACCCATTGTTTTGAGTCTGTTCAGTGATTCCCGTATGACAGTCCGGCTTACTCCCATTATTGTAGCCAGTTCTGTCTCTTTTGGTATAGAGTCGCCAGGCTTAAGCTCCCTGTACAGGAATACCTCTATCAGACGCATCTCGACCTTATCGACAAGGCTGCTGGTGTCAATTGCCTTCAAATCGAGTCTTAGGTCCTGATTCTCCATTATTTATCGAATAAATATTTAAGTAATACAAAAAAAGCAAAAAAAAAGGTAAAACTATTGTTTGTAAAAATAAAAAATTATTTTTGCATCGTATTATGTATTACATAAAACATTATTAATTTTTATTAATACTAACCCCAAAACCAAATTACTCAATGAAAAGAAAAGTTTCTTTCTGGCCCGGGATGATGCTGTTGTTGCTCTCTTTGTTGCTGAGCAGCAGCTCTGTCATTGCCCAAAGGACCATCAGGGGCATGGTGACGGATGCCGCGGACGGCCTGCCGTTGCCTGCAGTAAGCGTTGTTGCAAGGGGTACCACTGTAGGTACCGCAACGCTGGCAGACGGCACCTATACTCTTAATGTGCCTTCCGGGAGCAATGAGATCATTGTCTCAATGGTGGGATATGTATCACAGACCCTGGCAATAGGTTCAGGCGAGGTGATTGATGTCATCCTGGCGCAGGAAACAACAGTGCTTGATGAGATAGTCGTAACCGGCTACAGCACTCAGTCGCGAGCCGAAATGACGACTTCTATCTCAAAGCTTGACACGAGGGTGCTGGAGAACGCTCCCCGTTCTAACGTGGCAACGGCTCTGCAGGGTACCATAGCAGGGCTAAAGGTGACTCAGACAAGCGGACAGCCGGGTACCACTCCGAGCCTTGTTGTCAGAGGCGGTACCAGTTTCGACGGTACCGGTAACCCTCTCATCCTGGTTGACGGTGTACCCAGTTCGTTTTACGCCCTTAACTCCGACGATGTGGAGTCGATCGAAGTGCTTAAGGATGCTGCTTCAACAGCCATCTACGGTGCCAGGGCGGCCAATGGCGTTATCCTCGTTACAACAAGGAAGGGGAGGACCGGAACCTCAAACATCACACTGAGGACCAAGTTCACATTCAACAACCGGCCTGAGGATCCGATGGAGTATCTCAATGCCGCTGATTACGTAAAGTACAACAGGCTGGCCGTCAAGGCAGCCCAGGATGTCATGGGATATGCGTGGCTGAACCAGTTCCTGACGGGGAACAACGCTGCCGGTGTGGGTAACAACACAACAAACTCCATTTATACAACTATGGTGCTTTCATCAGCCAACGAGTATCTCCTGGCCTATGACGGCTGGATGACAATGGAAGATCCGGTTAATCCTGGTACCACACTTCTATTCATGGATAACAAGATGAATGAACTGTTCTATCAGAAGAGTAATTCCCAGGATTACACCCTCTCCTTTGACGGAGGGAATGACAAGGGTACATATTACCTTGGTCTCGGCATGCTGGATGACAACGGCCTGGTTGTAGGTTCGGCCTTTAAAAGGATCTCGGGGACATTCAACGCATCCTATAATCTCACAAAAGCTCTGAAAGTATCTTCAAACATTTTCTACGGCCATTCGAACAGGGATCTTCCGTTTGATACTGATTACAACCTCTTTCAGAGGACTGCGGGACTGGCGCCTACATCACGTATATATAACAATAATCCTGACGGCAGCCTTTCAAATGAATACCAGCCTGGAACCTATCTAGGTTTTGGGAACCCGCTCTATTACAAGGATAAATTTGTCAGGTACAACCTTGAGCAGAGACTGTCAGGTTCGGTACAGCTCGACTATTCCTTCCTGAATGACTTCACATTTACCCTTAGGGGAAGTCATTTCTCGGTAAACAACACAAATGAATCATTCAACAAGGCATATCTCAATTCGGGAAGCCTGATCACTGCAAGAAATGCTTCAGCATCGCTTGACAGAACCCTTCGTCACCAGGTGACAGGCTTGCTCAACTATAAAAAATCATTCGACGGCCTGCACAATCTTAATGCCCTGATCGGCGGCGAGTATTTTACAGAGAGCTCTTTCAGCCTGAGTGCAGGAACCCGTCTGTCTCCGACAGACCTCATATATACTATGAATATGGGTTCTGAGGCAAACGGTGTTCCATATTCATTCAGGACGGGATATGAGATAGCTTCACTGTTCGGCCAGGTCAATTATGATTTTGACTACAAGTATCTCGTTGGCCTGACATTCCGTTATGACGGTACCTCGCGCCTCGGGAACAACAAGTATGATTTTTTCCCGGGCATCTCTCTTGGATGGAATGCACACAATGAGGATTTCTTCAAAAACTCTGCGATCAGTGAATATATCACAAAGCTTAAGCCGAGGGTCAGCTACGGTGTCAACGGCAACATTGACATACTCAGTAACTTCGGCGTTTTCGGAAGCTACGGTGCTACTTCGGTTTACTATGGTCAGACTGGCTATGTCAACAACGGTTTGCCACTGCTTGATCTGAAATGGGAGCGTTCAACCACCTTCAACTTCGGACTTGATATGGGTCTGATTGATAACAGGGTTACTGTGATAGCAGATTTCTTTGTCAGGGATGTGAAGGACAAGCTTGCTGCTCTGACACTGCCTCTCTGGACCGGATTCTCATCCATCACAACCAATAACGGAACTCTTCAGAACCGCGGTCTTGAGCTGCAGATCAACGCTGATGTGATCAAGTCATCGGACTTTACCTGGAACCTGGGTGTGACGTATTACAGGGTGAGGAACTATGCAAAGCAGCTTCCTGAGAACGGTGTTGACAAGAACAGGCAGGGCGGTACCGAGATATATGATCCCGAAACAGGTGGTACCATTTACGTGGGTGGACTCCAGGAGGGAGAAAGGGTAGGTTATGACGTGATAACAGCTTACGTCTTTGAAGGAGTATACAAGACACAGGCTGACATTGATGCCCATGCGGGCAGGATTGTAGAGTTTGCGCAGGACAAGGACACCCGTTTCCTCGGTGATGCAATTTGGAAAGATCTCAACGGTGACAATATAATCAATTACCTTGACCGTGAGGTAATAGGACGCAGAACACCCAAATTCTCGGGTGGTCTTACGTCAGGGCTGACATACAAAAACCTGAATCTTTTTGTCAGGAGCGATTTCACAGTTGGCCATATGATTATTAACGGCCGTCGTGTAAAGGGAATTGCTCAGACACAGGGCAACCAGAACGGGCCTGTCGAAATAAGTGATACATGGACTACTGAAAACCCGGATTCAGATATTCCGATATTTACCCTGGTAGACCGGCAGAAGAACCATCTTGCCGGCGGTGGAGACCAGGGCTCGATGACGAGCAGCAGTTCAAGGATGTGGGAAAAGGGAGATTTCTTCGCACTCAGGGAGTTAACGCTTAGTTACACGCTTCCCGGAAGCAAGGTAAACAATCTCTTCAATGATTTCAGAGTCTATGTGACCGCTGCCAACCTGGCATATTTCAACGGGTTCTCCGGCAGTTTACCGGAAGAATCAGGTGATGGCATCGACTATGGAAGATTTCCTCTTCCCAGGACCTACACCCTGGGGTTAAGCGTAACTTTCTAAAAACACAAACAAAGTAAGAAAATGAAAAAGCTTATCATACTACTTGCGGGTGTCATCATGCTGAACGCATGTGATCTCGACATGCAGCCTGAAAGTCAGCTTACCTACAACGGATTCTGGGAAAGCGAGGAGGCTGTCAAAGCTGCTCACACCGGTATAATGGCCTCTTACAGGGGCTATGCCGGTACCTTCTGGCAGATGGGTGAACTGCGTTCTGATGTTTGGGGAGGCAACACAATCGAATCGCCTTACGGAACGGATCTTATTGAAAATAACATCAGTACAACTGTCGTCCATTTTTCAAACTGGGCTAATTTCTACGGGTTTATTCATTACCTGAATGATTTCATTAAGAATGCCCCCAGTGTGACTTTTGCCAGGCCTTCTGATCTGAATCACCTTCTGGGTCAGGTCTATGGTATCCGTGCGCATGTTTACTATACCATGATTAGGGCATGGGGCGATGTTCCAATTACAACCGAGCCTCTCCTCGAGGTTGACCTTGTGAAGCTCAAAAAACCGCGTTCGCCGAAGAGCGAGGTCATGCAACTTATCAAGAGTGACATTGCCAAGAGCCTTGAGTATTTTGGCGATGATAACACTCTCTGGCTGGGCCGGAATGTATTCTGGTCAAAGGGAGCCACGCTTGCACTTAAGGGTGATGTATACCTCTGGTCAGGGAAAGTTCTTGGCGGTGGCAATGCTGATTTTTCTGAAGCCATGACAGCTCTTGAAGCCGTTACCGGCTTTGAGCTGGTAGCCGCGGACAAATTATGGGGTCAGGGCAATGAGAACAACAAGGAATTCATCTTCGCCTTTGACTATCAGAAGGATCAGGCCGGTAACTTCTACGCCAACTTCACCGGAAGGGCAGTGGACAT
>JAVEZX010000135.1:0-6843 GCA_034002785.1 Bacteroidales bacterium | reverse complement strand
GAATGATCTCACCTTCACTGTCGGTGATGATCTTCTTGAACTTCTGAACCGCTTCCTTCATCTGATTTTCAGACAAAACGGGAGTTGCAATGAAAACGGTTTCGTACTGATTCAACATCTCTTAATTTGGTTTATATTAGTGTTAATAAATCGGGTTGCAAAAGTAAGACAATAAATCTTAAAAAAAAATATTCCGAAGACTATTTGACTATATTTGTGACTGATATCTACATATACTGTTAGAACCAGCTATGGATAACTTTATTGTTTCTGCCCGTAAATACCGGCCTGCCACGTTTGACATGGTGGTGGGGCAGGATACCATAACTACAACTCTCAGGAACGCCATCAGGAATAACCTGCTGGCACAGGCTTACCTTTTTTGCGGTCCGCGGGGTGTTGGAAAGACAACCTGTGCAAGGATATTTGCCAAGACAATCAACTGCTCGGCAACGGGGCCTGACGGCGAAGCATGTGACAACTGCGAATCGTGCAAGTCATTCAATTCACAGGCCTCATTCAATATTCATGAGCTCGATGCAGCCTCGAACAACAGCGTCGACGATATCCGCAACCTGACTGACCAGGTGAGGATACCCCCGCAGATAGGTAAGTTCAGCGTCTATATAATCGACGAGGTTCACATGCTGTCAACCGCGGCCTTCAATGCCTTCCTCAAGACCCTTGAGGAGCCGCCGTCACACGCTATATTCATCCTGGCAACCACCGAAAAGCACAAGATAATTCCTACAATACTTTCACGCTGCCAGATATTCGATTTTAACCGTATCAACGTTGACGACATAGTACAACGCCTCAGCTGGGTTGCCGGAAACGAAGAAGTGAACGCCGAACACGAGGCTCTCCATGTGATTGCCACAAAGGCTGACGGCGCCATGCGCGACGCTCTCTCCATCTTTGACCAGATAGTGAGCTTCAGCGGCAGGAATATCTCCTATGCCGATGTGATCGCCAATCTCAATGTTCTCGACTACGAGTACTATTTCCGCATAACCGCCGCTGCAATGGAGGGAGATGTGCCGGCAGTGCTGCTCACCTTCAACGAGATCCTCAACAAGGGCTTCGACGGCTATAACTTTATGGCCGGACTCAATAACCACCTCCGTGATCTTCTCGTAAGCCGCGATGAGGCAACAGTTAAACTGCTCGAGACATCACCGTCAATAAGGCAGCGCTACCGCGAACAGGCAATGAAAGCTCCTCTTACATTCATCTACGAGGCGCTTGACATCGGGTCTCAGTGCATGCTTAACTTCAGGAGCAGCAAGAACCAGAGGCTCCATGTGGAACTGGCTCTGCTCCGCATGTGCAACCTAACCGTAAAAGCTGCAGAAGATCTAAAAAAAAAAGCTGATTCAGTAAATACGGAGGAGGAACAGGATTACCACGTTGCTGCTCCATCCAGGAATACTGCAGCCTCTTCAGGACTGTCTGCCGCCGCCGGCGAACCAGCTTCTGCTGCCGGATTGTCATCCTCACCGGCATCCGGCACAGACCGACCATCCTCTCCTTTAGCTGCTGCCGACAAGCACTCCTCACCCGCATCTGCTGATGAGCCGGGTGCGGCTTCATCACGGCCTGCATCCTCCCCGCGAAAACCCGCTACAGCCCCTGATGAGACTAAAAAAGTCTCGATAAAAGATATCATGGCAGGATCAAAGCCGGTTGAAAGTGTTGTAAATGAGCCATATGCACAGGAGACTGAGTCTGCTGCCGACCGTGACTTCACGGCTGAGGAGCTTGCAGAGGCATGGAACATTTTTGCTGCAGAGGTGAAGGAGGAGAGCCCCAGAATATCGGTTACCCTCTTATCCGTTTCGCCGGAACTGCTGCCGGACAGGACCATCATGCTCAAACTGGACAACTCGGCCCTCAGGGAAGCGTTCGATTCCAACTTCAAATCGCGGCTGGAGGGCCACCTGCGACGCTCCCTGGAGAACAGCCAGTTGAAACTGGTTACAACAGTCGAGTCCACGGAGAGGGGTGAGATACTCTATTCCCCCGAACAGAAGTTCAATCACCTGGCGGCAAAGAATCCTGCCCTGAAGGATCTGAAGAAGACATTCAACCTCGATTTTGAGTAGACATATACAACCAGACAGGTGAGTGACCAAAGCAAAGACAGACCCTCTCCGGGTGAAAAGCCGGAGCAGGTGCTGAATCCCGGTGCAGCAGCGCAATTGAGTGCCCTGGCAGGAGGCATTGCCCATGACCTTAACACGGTGCTGACAACAGTATATGGCTACAGCGAACAGGCGCTCGAGATACTGGGGGATGACAATGCGGAAGCTTCGGAGCAGGTAAGAAGGATTATCGCTGCAGCCGACAGGGCAAGGGATCTGGCCGGTCAGCTGCTCAGCCTCAGTCATCGCTCTGCGCAGGAAAAGGTAGCAGTACGGGTGGCGGATGTCATTGCCGATACAATCGATTTTATAAGGCCGTCAGTACCGTCAGCAATACAGATCATCCGCATGCTTAAGGTGCCAGAAGCCACAGTAATGGCTGTACCGGCACAGCTGTTCAGGATCTTCCTTAACCTGTTGCTGAATGCATCGCAGGCAATAGGAGACAGGGAGGGAACTATCACAGTGACAATGGAACTGCCTGAAAAGAGCACCGGTACCGGAGATGACAGAGCGGCGGATTTACTCCTGATAACTGTCAGAGACAACGGCAAGGGAATGGACAGCTCTACAGCCGGCAAAATATTCAATCCATGGTTCACATCCGGCAGGAAGGATGGCACAGGACTGGGACTGACTGTCGTCAGTGATGCCGTAAGGGAACTTGGCGGCACCGTCCGGGTAGATTCTGAACCGGATAAAGGAACAACTTTCAGCCTGCTGATTCCTTCAGCCTTTTTTGGCTCTCTCCCTGAAATTAGTTAACTTCGGGCTCCCGAATCAAGGAATAAACGGATGGCAGGAATAATGATCGTAGAGGATGATACCGCACTGCGCGAGATGCTCAGGGATGCCCTCGAGAAACGCAAGTACACAGTCATCACTGCCGCTGACGGGAGAGAGGCTCTTGCTAAATTCCGCCCTTCTGTAGTCGATCTGGTCGTTACTGATCTGCTCATGCCCGAGGAGGATGGGCTGATGGTCATAATGAAAATCAGGGAGATGAAGCCCTCTACAAGACTGATTGCAATCAGCGGCGGAGGAATGGCAGGCCCGGGAAGCTATCTTATGATGGCGAGCAAGCTGGGTGCCGACCATGTCTTCTCAAAGCCGTTTCTGCCCTCAGAACTGGTGCAGAAGGTGAAGGAGTTGCTGGGATAAACATTATTGAGGATGACTTGTTAATGTAGGAAACTAAGAACCATTAAATATCAATAATATGTTAACGAAAAAAGTTGAAGAGATCTGCAACAGGCAGATCGAAAGAGAAGGTTTCTCGTCAAATCTCTACCTCGCCATGGGTTCATGGGCAGAGGTAAAAGGGCTCTCAGGCATCGCTGCATGGCTCTACGCACAGTCTGATGAGGAGAGAGCGCATATGTTCAAGTTTATCAAATGGGTCAACGAACGCGGCGGTAATGCAATTATCCCGGAATTCAAGAAACCCCCGGTAAAATTCAAAGGTATTCCGGAAGTGTTTGCCGAAGTGCTCAAGCATGAGCAGTTCATAACCGCAAGCATCAATGAGGTTCTTGAGGTCGCTGTTGCCGAGAAGGATCACGCCACAACCAACTGGATCCAGTGGTTTGTCAAGGAGCAGGTAGAAGAGGAGAGCAGCGCACAGAAGATCATTGACAAGCTCGAGCTTGCCGGTCAGCACGGTGTCTATTTCCTTGACCGTGATATTATGACACTCAGGGGATAACGAGGATCTCTTTTACGGGCGCACAACGCGTCCTGATAATCAGCCGGGGCCACAGCGCCCCGGTTTTTTTGTGATGTGCCCCTGCTTTTACAATTCTTATTGCTCTGCGAGCAATGTCCAACGTGTGACAATCTTCTGCAATAATTTCACTACTGCCTATTGCCCATTGCCTACTGCCTAATCTGTCTTTCTTCCCCTCTGAACCATAAAATATATTAATTTTGCGGATGTTTTTAAAAAATGACAGTAAATGAGCATGATCAATAAGGTCCTCTCAGTGTTCCTGGGCAACAAGGAGGAACGCGACCTGAAGGAAATCAATCCCTTTGTAGGCAAGATACTGAAGGAGAGTGAACTGGTTATACCCCTGACAAATGACCAGCTGCGCGACAGGACAGCAGAACTGAAAAGAGAGGTACGTGAATCAGTCACCGGGGAAGAGAAAGAAATTGCCGGTCTGCGCACTGAGGCGGAGAACGAAGAAGACGTTAACCGCAAGGAAGAACTTTACAACCAGATAGATAAACTCGAGAAACAAATCCTCGAAAAAATAGAGACCAAGCTCGACGAAATTCTCCCTGTCGCCTTCGCGATAGTAAAGGAGACCGCACGACGGTTCAAGGAGAACGAGGAGCTTGAGGTTACTGCCATGGATTGGGACCGTAATCTCGCAGCCACACGCCCTTCAATAACTGTGGAAGGCGAAAAGGCATACTGGAAGAACCGGTGGATGGCTGGCGGCAACGAGATTGTATGGGACATGGTTCACTACGATGTCCAGCTGATAGGAGGCGTGGCACTCCACAAAGGCAAGATCTCGGAGATGGCCACAGGTGAAGGCAAAACCCTCGTGGCAACTCTGCCGGTCTTCCTTAACGCACTGGCAGGCAGAGGAGTACATATCGTTACGGTGAATGACTACCTCTCCAAGAGAGACTCGGAATGGATGGGCCCGCTGTACGAATTCCACGGCCTTACCGTTGACTGCATCGACAAGCACGAACCCAACTCCAACGCCCGTCGCAAGGCATACAACTCAG
Organism: Bacteroidales bacterium; assembly: GCA_034002785.1. Lineage (GTDB taxonomy): Bacteria > Bacteroidota > Bacteroidia > Bacteroidales > VadinHA17 > SR-FBR-E99. The sequence continues at coordinate 1,954 of JAVEZX010000135.1, read as the reverse complement.
ACATCACCTTCGGTACAAACAACGAGTTCGGCTTCGACTACCTGCGTGACAATATGGCCATCAATCCCGAAGACCTGGTGCAGAGGAAGCACCACTATGCCATCGTTGACGAGGTCGACTCGGTACTCATCGACGATGCCAGGACACCTCTCATAATCTCGGGCCCCACGGCAAAGAGCGACACCTCCACGTTCGATGAGTACAAGCACAAGGTGGAGAAGCTCGTCAGCGCACAGAGAAAGCTTGTAACACAACTGCTGGCAGACTCCAAGAAACTTATCGCCGAAGGCGAAAATGAAAAAGGAGGCATGTTGCTCCTGAGGGCATACAAGGGTCTTCCAAAGAACAGCGCACTCATAAAGTACCTGAGCGAGGAGGGAGTCAGAACACTGCTGCAGAAGACGGAAAACTTCTATATGCAGAACAATTCGAAGGAGATGCCCAAGGTAACCGAGGAACTCTTCTTCGTGATTGACGAGAAGGCAAACTCAATCGAGCTGACGGAAAAGGGACATGACCTCATATCAACATCGGTTGAAGACTCCAGCTTCTTTGTGCTGCCTGACGTGGGAAGCATGATAGCTGACATTGAAAAGACCGTAAAGGATGAGCAGGAGAGGATTCGTGCCAAGGATGAGCTGCTCCAGGATTATGCTGTAAAGTCGGAACGCGTTCATACCATGACGCAGCTGATGAAGGCCTACACCCTCTTTGAGAAGGATGTGGAGTACGTGCTCATGGATAACAAGGTTAAGATCGTTGATGAGCAGACCGGTCGTATCCTCGAGGGACGCCGCTACTCCGACGGGCTGCACCAGGCTATTGAGGCAAAGGAAAACGTGAAGGTGGAGGCATCCACCCAGACTTACGCTACAATCACCCTGCAGAACTACTTCAGGATGTACCACAAACTTGCAGGTATGACAGGTACAGCAATCACGGAGGCAGGGGAGTTCTGGAACATCTACAAGCTTGATGTGGTGGTCATTCCGACCAACGTCAAGGTCATCAGGAATGACCATGAGGACCTTGTCTACAAGACGAAGCGCGAGAAATACAATGCTGTAATTGACGAGATCGTGAATCTCAACAAGGCCGGACGACCTGTTCTGGTGGGTACCACCTCCGTGGAGATCTCCGAGCTGCTCAGCCGGATGCTCAAGATGAAGGGGTTGAAGCACAATGTGCTGAATGCCAAGCTCCATCAGCGGGAAGCTGAGATAGTACTTGAGGCCGGAAAAACCGGCACGGTCACTATAGCCACCAACATGGCAGGTCGCGGTACTGACATCAAGCTGACTCCCGAGGTTAAAAAGGCCGGAGGACTTGCAATCATAGGCACAGAGAGGCATGAGTCACGCCGCGTTGACCGCCAGCTGAGAGGCCGCGCCGGACGCCAGGGTGACCCGGGCTCGTCGCAGTTCTTCGTCTCACTGGAGGATGACCTGATGCGTCTTTTTGGTTCGGAAAGGATCTCGGGAATCATGGACAAACTTGGCCTTAAGGATGGTGAGATGATCCAGCACCCGATGATCACCAAGTCCATTGAGAGAGCCCAGAAGAAGGTTGAAGAGAATAACTTCGGCATAAGGAAGAGGCTGCTTGAGTATGATGACGTCATGAACTCGCAGAGGGAGGTTATCTACAGCAAGCGCCGTCATGCACTTCTCGGGGAGAGGCTCAGTGTGGACATTGCAAACATGATGTATGATGTGACTGAGAATATCGTCAACACCTACAAGGATTCATCGGAATATGATGAGTTCCAGTTCTCCCTCATAAGGACGCTCTCAGTGGATGCACCTGTGTCAAAGGTTGAATTCAGCAAGAACAGCAATGAGGAGGTGATGGAGACCGTCTATGCCAAGGTGCTTGACGCCTACCGCCGCAAGAGCGAGATCATCTCTTCAACCGCTTTCCCGGTGCTGAAGGATGTCTATGAGCGCATGTCCGC
>JAVEZX010000134.1:0-6904 GCA_034002785.1 Bacteroidales bacterium | reverse complement strand
CCTGAACTGTTCCAGCCCCGGATTTATTACGCCAACGGATTTAACTACTTCATTAATCTAAGCATCAGGTACTAAAAATGAAGGAGGAACAGATCATGAAAAACAGCACAAGGATATTCAGATTTACGGTCATAGCAGGACTGTTCTTTGCAGTCTCATGTACTGATAATAATGAGACACCCCCGCCAATAAAGGATTTCATCCCGGGTGAGAGAGTCACAGTCCAGCAGGTCAAAGCACTTTACGCAGATCAGCTGGCCATCTCAGATTACACACAACGTCAACCGGTTGAGATAACATACGACTGGGCTCTTCGCGGCATCATCACCGCCAGCGACAAGGCGGACGGCAATTTTTACAAGGAAGCCTTCATCGAGGATGCTACCGGCGGACTCAGGCTTCTCTTCGAGGCCAACAGCGGACTCTATATTGGTGATTCAGTCATCCTCAACCTGAAGGGACTATGGCTTGGCGATTACGGTAATTTCTGGCAGCTTGGAGGCCTGCCATACTACCAGGAAGATGGTACTCTTCGCGTAGGCGGAATGAATATGGACCTGCAGTGTCTCAAGCTTTCGACCGGCAACCCGACTGATCCTGCGGTGGTTACAATTACCCAGGCAAGGAGCTCAGCTTATCTGGGGCGGCTGGTACGGCTTAACGAGGTGCAGTTTACTGATGCCATGCTCGGCCAGACCTGGGCCAATGCTGAGGAACAGGTTACAGAAAACAGGACACTTGAGGACTGCAATGACAAGACAATCATCGTTCGCACCAGCGGATACTCTGCTGCTGCCGGTGATCTTCTGCCGGCCGGTAACGGATCCATCACCGGGATAGTGACAATATTCAACGGCACCTACCAGTTCCTGGTGCGCGATTTTGACGAGGTGGATATGACAGGTTCGCGCTGCGGCGTGGTTGATCAGCCTCTGGGTACCCCGGTTGAAACACTGACAGAGAACTTCGAAAGCTTCAGTGATAATGATGAAATCTATATCAGCGGATGGCAGAACATCGCCACCGCCGGCGGCCGAATCTGGCTGGCCAAGCTCTTCAGCGGGAACAGCTATGCCCAGGCAACCGGGTATAACTCAAACCTCTCGTCAATGGTCACATGGCTCATCACAAGGCCGGTAAACATCTCCACACAGAAGATGCTCTCATTTCAAACCGCAAAGGCCTACTGGACACATACGGAGACAAATTTCCCTATGGAAGTGCTCATCTCAACCGATTACAATGGCAACGATATCGCCACTGCCACCTGGACTCCGCTGACAGCGGTTATGGCACAGAAGACAGATCCTGACCATACCTTTATCAGTTCCGGAAACGTCTCCCTGCCTGTCGCTGCCGGCAAATCAGCCGTAATAGCATTCAGGTATACGGGCAGCCATACTGAGAGTACAACATACCGTATTGACAACATCACTGTTACAACAGCAAAATAAGATCCGGAGAAATGATTATCAGAGATATATTTAAGATTTGTATTGCAACATCACTGTTTATAGCCTCATCGTGCACCAGGGAGCCTGTGCCACCACCGGAGCCGAAGATTGACTACCTCAAGATCGAACAGCTCCGGGCGATGCATGACCAGGGTATCACCACCATTGATACCAACGTATATATCCAGGGTATTGTCACCCTTACTCCCGAGCTGGGTAACATCCCGGCATTTGTGGCATATATCCAGGACTCCACGGCAGGCATCTGCCTGACTGTCACCGGGAACAACACCTTCTCGCGCGACTCGGAGGTAAAGATCCAGTGCCGCGGCGGCTCCTTCACCGAATATAACGGGCTGCTGCAATTCGGTGACATAAACATTGCAGAACATGTCACGGTTGTCAGCCTCACTCCACCTGCTATTCAGCCTGAGACGGTTACTATCTCAGAGGTTCTGACCGGAGCTTATCAGGCCCGTTATGTAAGGATAGAGAATGTACAGTTTGATGAACCCGGCACTTATTCAGGCGAGAATATACTGACTGACTGCAGCAGTGAGATGGAGGTCTACACCCGCTCTGATGCCAGCTTCTCATCGGTAACCCTTCCTGCCGGCAACGGTTATATCAACGGTGTTGTCTCAGAATTCAACGGCAGGCAGCTGCTGCTTAGAGATGAGACTGAGAATGGCATGACTGGTGACCGGTGCGGGGGAGCAGGCATGACCTACCTGATGCAGGACTTTGCATCCCTTGTAAAATATGCGGATGTCAGCACCCTGGCCGGGTGGAAGACCTATTCCCAGGCCGGCACAAAAACATGGTACGGCAACGAGGTCAGCGCCCGCAGGTGGGTGCAGGCAACGGCCTATAACTCAGGACAGGCCTCGGTGATCACATGGATGATAGCACCGGTAATTGATCTGACAATGGCAACAAGCCCTTATCTTCAGTTCGAGAGTGCCAACGGGTATGACAATGGCGCAACACTGAAGCTGTTTGTGTCAACCAATTATGACGGTTCAGCTACGCCATGGGATGCTACCTGGACTGAGAAGAGCTTCAGCATGCCTCCATTATCTGCTTCGGGATACAGCCAGTTTGTCAACTCCGGACAGATAGACCTTTCGCCATATAAGGGAGGTCAGCTCTGGATAGCCTGGGTTTATGACGGTGGCACTGACCGGACAACCACCTGGGAGGTGGACAATGTGCTGGTTGCAGAAGAATAACCGCCCGGCACTCCACTCTTCAGACCTCCGTAAACTGAGATAAATCGAAATTCGCAATTCGCAAATCGCAATTCGCAAATTCCGCACACGTTGAAGCTTGTCCCTACACTGACCCTCCTCACCTGCCTGACATACAGTCTGGCTGGGCAGGTACCGGCTGGCTACTACGACAGCGCTACCGGCCTGACTGGAAAGGCTCTCCAGCAGGCACTGCATGACATCATCGACGGACACACTCAGCTTGAGTACAGTGCACTGTGGCAGGCATTCTCTACTACTGACGTAAAAGCAGACGGGGTAACCGTGTGGGACATCTATTCGGACAAACCGGGAGGTACACCGGCATATACTTACACAATTTTTACAAAACAATGTGGCACTTACCAGAAAGAGGGAGACTGTTACAACAGGGAGCACTCATTCCCGAAAAGCTGGTTCAACGACCTGCCGCCGATGTATACTGATCTCTTTCACATCTATCCGACTGACGGCTGGGTGAACAACAAGAGAGGCAACCTGCCTTACGGCGAGACCGCCACTCCATCATGGACCTCAACCAACGGGAGTATGGTAGGATCCAGCTCGGTACAGGGTTACCAGGGCAGCGTTTTTGAACCAATTGACGAATACAAGGGCGATCTCGCCCGTACATATTTCTATATAGCTACGCGCTACTACGGAGAGGACAGCCAGTGGCCCGGCAGTGACATGACAACCGGATCCCAGCCGAAGCCCTGGGCTGTTCCGATGCTCCTTGCATGGCACCTTGCCGATGCAGTAAGCGCAAAGGAGATAAGCCGTAACAACGAGGTATACAAATACCAGGGAAACCGTAATCCTTTTATCGATGATCCGAAATTTGCAGAGAAGATCTGGGGAACGCTTAATTCCGTTGAGGAGGTTGCCGGTAACAGGATGTCTGTTACCCTCTGGCCCAACCCGGCACAGGAGTGGCTGAATGTCAGCATATCAGGCTACCGGTGCACTGGAAGCGTGGCATATGTCTATGATACCGGCGGATGCCTTATTCAGACGACAACTGTTGAAGAAGGCTTCGCCACTGTCAGCACAGCAGAACTGCCTGCCGGTATCTACTTCCTTACACTTACCTGTGACGGGAAGGTATCAACAGAAGCATTCGCGGTAACCGGCAGGTAATAATAGTTCCGTAAAACTTTCTTACCACCGCATTGTTTTACTTTTGTAAAGTAATATACAATGACCGACAAATCATTTGCCATAGAGGGTATGAACTGCGCATCGTGCGCAGCACACGTTGAGAAGGCCGCAGGGAAGGTTGAGGGAATCACCTTTGCCAGCGTCAACCTGGCAACGGAACGACTTACCATCTCATATGATGAGCGCAAGACCTCGGTCAACAGCGTCATCGATGCCGTCAGCAGGGCAGGCTACAAAGCCATCGATGATGATAAGGAACGCCGTGCAGCACAGCCTGAAACAGAGCGTCTGCGCATCAGACTCCTATGGTCGCTGATATTTACTGTACCCCTGCTGGTACTTACAATGTCCGCTATGGCTGGCGCGAGACTGCCGGCATTCATCTCCCCTGAAAACAGTCCGCTGATCTTTGCCCTGCTCCAGCTCCTTCTTACAACCCCGGTGATCATCACCGGACGCAGCTTCTACCTCGCCGGAACAAAGACACTTCTCAGGGGCAACCCCGGGATGGACACCCTGGTTGCCATGGGTACCGCCGCAGCTTACCTCTACGGTATCTATGCCACCGTCAGGATCGCCGGCGGCAACGCTCACTATGTACATAACCTGTATTATGAGTCAGCTGCAGCAATCATTACACTAATCACTACCGGCCGCTTCCTCGAGGCAAGATCGAAATCAAAAGCCGGAAATGCAATACGAAAACTGCTGTCATTGGCTCCTCCTCTTGCAACCGTGGTTCGCGACGGCAAGGAGAAGACAGTTCCTGCTTCAAAGGTCCAGGTGGATGAGCTGGTCATAATCCGGCCCGGCGAGAGATTCCCTGTGGATGGCATAGTGACCGACGGATCCACCTCAGCCGACGAGTCGATGCTCACCGGCGAGAGTACGCCTGTGGAGAAGAGCGAGGGTTCCGAAGTCACAGGCGGAAGCATCAACCTGAACGGTTCAGTAGTCTGCAGGGCCACACGAGTCGGCAGCGCCACCACCCTTGCAAGGATTGTCAAGCTGATGGAAGAGGCCCAGGGATCAAAAGCACCTATCGCCCGGCTTGCCGATAAAATCTCCGGCATTTTCGTACCGGTGGTAATGGCTCTGGCACTGCTGGCTGCAACAGGATGGCTGATAGGCACAGGCGATTTCCGGCTGGCATTCACGGTGCTTATATCCGTGCTTATAATTGCATGCCCATGCGCTCTCGGGCTTGCAACGCCGGTGGCAGTTATGGTTGGAACAGGCAGAGGTGCACAGCAGGGCATACTTATTAAAAGCGGTGAGGCACTTGAGACCGCCCGCAAAGCGAAGGTGGTGGTCCTCGATAAGACTGGCACGGTCACTACCGGCATCCCTGTTGTTACTGATATCAGACCGGTCACGGAGTCAGACGCAGACAGACTGATCACTGTTGCTGCCTCGGCGGAAAGCCGCTCAGAACACCCTGTGGCAAAAGCCGTCGTGGAGTATGCAGCTGTCAAAGGCCTTCCCCTTGCCGGACCGGAACGCTTTACTGCCTTGCCAGGGTATGGCGTCGAAGCCTCTGTCAGCGGCACCCATATCCTTGCCGGCAGCAAGAGACTTATGGACGAAAGAAAAGTGGAGACCACCGGAGCCGACTTCGCAGCTGAAGAGCTTGCTGCACAGGGTAAGACGATTATGTTCCTGGCCGCCGACGGGACATGCCTCGGAGTGATAGCCGTCGCAGACACGATCAGGCCGGAATCATCCGGTGCTGTCCGCGAAATGAAGGCAATGGGCCTCGAGGTTGTGATGATTACTGGCGACAGTTATCAGACAGCCAGACATATAGCCGGCCAGGCTGGCATCGGCAGCGTGGTCGCCGGAGTACTGCCAGGCGACAAAGCAGATGAAATACGCAAAATCCAAAGCGACGGCAGCAGTGTCATAATGGTCGGCGACGGCATCAATGATGCCCCTGCACTGGCGACAGCCGATGTGGGAATTGCTATCGGATCGGGCACAGATGTGGCCATCGAGGCGGCTGATGTGGTCCTGATAAAAAACGACCTGCAGGATGTGGTTCGCACACTGAAGCTGAGCAACAGCACAATAAGGAATATTAAGCAAAATCTTTTCTGGGCATTCTTCTATAACATTCTGGGAATACCGGTGGCCATGGGTCTGCTTCATCTCTTCGGCGGCCCGCTCCTTAACCCGATGTTCGCTGCAGCAGCAATGAGCTTCAGCTCGGTATCGGTTGTATGGAATGCACTGAGGCTCAGGAATATAAAACTATAATATCATTTTTTCGCATTTTTTTCGCATGGCGATTAAACCTCCGGGGATAATTCGCATCTGAGTAATTGTAAACAGCGAACAATTAAAGCAAACAATAACTAAAAACAATTACTCATGAAGACAAGATTATTCTTTACAGTGGCAGCTTTCGTAGCCATGACGGCTATTGCTGCAGCACAGACTACAGAGACCACCCCGGGTCAGGCAGGTAAGGGGCGCGCTGCAGGCAACGAATTCGTCGATGCAGACAATGACGGTGTATGTGACAATTACGAGAACGGCACCAGGCCCGGTCGCAGGGCATATTCAGGCGGTGAGAACCAGGCTGCAACCCATCGCGGTCCCGGCAAGGGTCAGGGACTGGCACAGGGTCCGCGGAACGGTCAGGGCCGCGGTCAGGGTGTGGCAGCCGGCAGAGGTGCCGGCCGTGGTGCAGGTCAGGGTCAGGGTACTGCTCCCGGCAGAGGACGTCATAACGGCCAGGGTCCGGCATTCGTTGATGCCAACAAGGACGGCGTTTGCGACAACCTTGCAACCACCCCCGAAAAGAAATAACCGTCCTACTCGGTTAAATGCAGAAAGAGATCCCTATGGGTCTCTTTTTACATTTATGCATGTCATTGCCAACACTACTGCCAATTGCCTCCTGCCTATTGCCTTAAAAAAAAGTAACTTTATCCCCTAACCTGAACCCAGCTTGTACCTGAGCATAATTATCCCGATGTACAACGAATCCGGCGTCATCACCACAACGCTGGACCGACTCCGCAACACAACATTGCC
>JAVEZX010000133.1:5120-6984 GCA_034002785.1 Bacteroidales bacterium | reverse complement strand
ACTTTATTCTCGCGTTGGCAAAAACCGTGACACCGGCGGGAGCCCCCGGCGGTGCCGGGGCGGCCTGTGCCGCTGTACACCAAACGTTCCTTTTTGGTTAGAAAGTTCTCGCGGCACAGAAGGCAATTGCATATACCGACCTGTTAGGGATAGTAGCGGCTTATTTATCTAGAGTTGGAGAAGAAAAGATCTCACTAAAGTACGCTTGAACAGGCTCCTTAATATACTCACCAAGCCGCTACATATCCCTTGAAGCGGAGAGCTGCTGCTGAGTTGGGGGGTAATCGCGGTACATGCTTGACGTCTTATTAACATTCTCTTGATTTCTCTTTTAATCTAAGTAACGGCGCGGAGGCGAGAGTGCTTGAAGCGAGAAGGACTGCTGGCCCCCCAATTTATTTTGATTTGAGCACTTAACCCTTTAATATTCAATAAGCCGCTATTGACCCTAACTTGTTTATATATATACGAAAGGTATGCATATTTTGCTGAAATGGGTGTTATTGTGGAGTTATGGGTGGTTGTTATTTGCTGAGATAATAAGGGAGTTGCTTTTTATGAATTACAGGACTTGTACTGATGTGCTGAGCACTATATTTATCTGATGGGCAGTGTCTTTCAGCGTCAATGCCCCGGGAATCAATCAATAAAACAGTGTTGCTCATAACAACTGCAGTACAACCAAATGCGGACAGTGATCTGATGCAACTGAATCCTGAAATACCTCCGAGGAAATAACCTTCCACCTATCTTTCGGATAATACATTACATAATCAATCTTTTTCGCCGGAGCTCCCGACGGATAGGTGGGATCAGGAGCATCGCTATCATACGCTGTGCCCCAATACTCCTCAAGAACCATTATCGGTACACTGCCAGGCTCAGCATTCAGATCACCCGCTAAAATAACCGGATATCGCGCACCAAAAACCATCTCGTTGATCCGCCTCGCCTGCAGAATCCGGTCTGTCTCATCACCGGTATGATCAAAATGTGTCCCGATGAAAATTATCGTGTCCCCCGAGGGCAGAACCGTGGTTACTTCAAGTGCAGCTCTCGGCTCATTATTCCCGGTGTAGGGGAGAGCTGTGTTTCGCGATGCAATGAAACTGTAACGCGATAAAATCGCCTCGCCATACTCGCCTCCATCATAAGGCATCGCCCTGCCGAAGAGGGAAGCCCTGCCAGTCCTCCATCCAAGCTCCGTAGCAAGGTCATAACCTTTCGTCCTCCTCGTCTTGAAATCAACCTCCTGCAATGCAACCAGGTCTGGAGCCGCCGCCTTGATCACACCTGCAATGAGATCGAGATCGAAATCACCCTTCATGGTGGCTCCGTGATAAATATTGAAGGTCAAAATCCGAACCGCAGAGTTGCTGTCAGGAATTTCCTGAGAAAGTGAAATTACTGATAGAGAGCAGGCTAAGATTGTAATGGCTAATAATTTTGGACTCATGTCTTGTTTTAATCAATTTCACGAATGACTGTCATAAGGGAATTCACGTAATCCACGTCTGTGTGACTCGAATTAGATCAATAAAATTCTGGATTTATCTATGAGGTACTTGTAGTGCATCTCCAAGTGCCTGTTTTTCATCTGTATGGATCTGCAGACAATTCCAAAATGTCAGTTCTTATGAATGTATCTGAAATGCATCAACAAATTCCTGGTTTTCATAAGACCGTTTATGTGGTGAACCTGCAGAGTCTGGCAATTGTCTGACTGTATCTGAGCTGTATCAAAAAAGTCTGGCTTTTGTCTGACTGCATTTGTGCCGGATCCACATAACCTGGCTTCTGTTAGATCGCATCTGTGCCAAATTGACAAACTCTAGCTATTGCCAGACTGCTTCTGTGGTGAATA
>JAVEZX010000133.1:0-5020 GCA_034002785.1 Bacteroidales bacterium | reverse complement strand
TTGACTGGCTTCTTTCAGACCGAATCTGTGATGAATGCCCTAATCTCTGAATCTTATGCTACCACTCATTTGATGATGCGGATATCCATACCGGCATCGTTTCCCGTTTCTGGTGGTACTTACAGATCGTCAAAAGGACTGCGGATATTCTGGATGCTCTTCTCGGTTACATGGGTGTATATCTCCGTCGTCTTGCTGCTCTTGTGCCCCAGCAACTCCTGGATATATCGCAAGTCTGTCCCGGCCTCAAGGAGGTGAGTGGCATAGGAATGCCGCAAACCATGAAGTGAGATCTTTTTCCTGATGCCTGCTTTCTGACAGGCCATCTTGAACACCTTCTCAACACTGCCGGCACTGTACCTGTCGCCCTGCCGCTGTCCCTCAAAGAGATAGAGTACCGGTCTGTACCTCTCGAGGTAGGAATCAATCAACTCGACAAGTTTTGGCGAGATGGGCACAATCCTGTCCTTGAACCCTTTCGACTGCCTGATGCTAAGTAACATCCGGTCACGGTCTATGTCCTGCGGCTCAAGAAGAATGACCTCGCTGCGACGAAGCCCGCACCCGTAAATAACACTGAGCAATAACCTGTGTTTCTGATTTATCGGTGCATCAAGTATCTTCTTAACCTCCTCCTTGCTAAGCACGTTTGGCAGCCTGTGCCTGGCCCGTGGCCTTGTTAAGGTGCCTGGATCAATGGTATCATGACATATCTCCCGATAAAACTTCTTTACAGCACTTATCAGCTGATTCTGAAAAGAATAGCTCAGTTTTCGCGGGAGAATATATTCGTTCACCATCCTTACAAGATCATCGGAATTGCACTCCGAGGCTTCCTTAGGGGCGACAAACTTCAGGAACTTCGCCATCATAGAGGTATAGGTGCGAATTGTCGTCGCCGGAAACCACCGCGATTCAAGCCATGCCCGGTATCTCGCAATATCAGCCTCGGCACCCGGACTCAGACTGACTCCATGTGCGATGTCATCTGATTTTCCCGAAGATTGCTTTGAATTACCCTGAGTGTGACTTTTTGCATCAGGGGGCCTGACTGTTGCCAGTCTCCTCTGGTTCAGTTGCTGTTGCTTTTCCTCCCTCGTAGCCCTGACTCTCGTCGCCAGATCCTGCCTGATGAGGGCGGAGTGATCAACGAAAGCGTATCTGCTTAACTTGCCTAATAACAATTCAATAACATTGTCCTGATCTGCTATGTGCCAGCAATTAAGCCGGTTGCTCCACCGGACGCCTGGCAATGTCCTGACGATATTTGTTAACTCCCAGTCATATGGGAACTTGAGGGCGACACGAATTCCACTGTCGTGCGAAACCCTCTCGGCAATAATTGTAGTCATAATATGCAGCGATTTTTATGGTGTTCATTGTTTGGGCTGGTTATTCGCAGTGTTAACGATGCGGGCCGGAAGTGATCCTGGGGCAGGGGAGGTGGTGGGTAACTGATTCTTTCTCCGGGTCTGTGTAAGTCCTAATCGTCTTCGCGTTGTCCGGGATGATCAGTCACGGCGCGAACCGTGATTGCAGCCTATAGACTAATCATAACTGATCTCACGAGACGAATCAGACTTTTGTGCCGAATCGAGTCTGAAGTGACTTGCCTGGGCGACTGGAGATTGCTCACCGATAGTATTACTGCCCTCTTGGTTTTCAAGTACTGGAAGTGCTGCCTTGCATGCGCCCGGAATCGCTGCCTCGCATGCTTTCGGAGTCGGCCTCGCGATGTGAGTCAGAAGTGGTGTCTCGCATACTCTCTGAGACTGCCTCACGCATCAATCCGGAGTCACTGCCTCGCATGCTCCCGGAGTCTGATTCGCGCATCAATCCAGAGTCGATATCACGCAATGAACCGGAATCGGCTTCACGCTGTGATTCGGAGGGACTGCCTCGCATGCTTTCAGAATCGGCCTCGGGGTATGCTTCGGAGTCGCTGTCACGCATACTCCCGGAGTCTGCCTCACGGTAGGATTCAGATGAACTGCCCCTCATGCTATCGGAGTTGGCCTCACGCTGTGCTTCAGAATCGCTTACACGCAAACTTTCAGAATCAGCCTCGCGCATCATTCCCGAGTCGCTGCCCCTCATTGAACCTGAGTCGCTGTCGCGCAATGCATTTGAGTCGGCTGACGTGCTCACAAATAGTTGCTTATATCGTTATGTGATCGCTGTTATCGTCGCCCTGCGGAGGCGGAAGCAACAGCAGCAGCCGTCACACTGGCTATTATGGCCGCCTGAACCTGCCGGATCGTCTGCGCAACCACATCGGAAACCGGACTTTCACTGACCATCACCTTCAACTGCTGCCTGATACGCTTCAATTCATCCCGGTCTGTCGACAAAACCCTTTCCATGCTGCAGGCTTTCACAATTCCTGTAAGCGCATTGAGCTCTCCGTCACCACCCCTGCCTGACAGGATCTCATTCTTCAGTTGACGAACCAGGCTGGCACGGGTGTAGGTCTCTGTGAAAACTGACTGCCGGTAGGGGATAAGCCCGAGAAACTTCCTCCTTTCAATGCGGAGAATTCTTTTGCCTTCGAGACCTTCCAGTATCTGCCACTTGTATCGGTCATAACGAGTTGCCAGCTTCCCGACCCAATAACTGACCTTTCTCGGATTGGACGACTGGGAGATCATCGTGCTGACATCATTCAACATTGGGGAGGAAAGTGCCTTCCCCGGCTTCAGGAAAAGCTTCTTGTCGACAATGCTGATACGCTCGGCAAGGGTGAGATCCAGAAGAATGACCCCGGCAATGCCATACTGGATGAATGTCTGCGATGTCAGAAACCCGCCCTTCTCAGGACGATGAGCGATGATGATGAATTTCTCCGCGGTGGAAAATGTCTTTTCAGCCATAATTGTAAAAATTGGGGTGAAGGGTTCCGGTCAGTTGCAGAGCGGGGTGATGGATTCGGTCTGGTTCTATGCCTGGGCGATGGGGCCGGTCAGTCGCAGTCCGGGGTGATGGATTCAGTCTGATTCTACTGCTGATTGGGGGTGGCTGGTCGGTCTCTGGCAGACTCGATTGATTACCTTCAGTTGCAGGCCGACGCTACCCCATAACTGATCAATGTTACTTTCTCAAAGCGGAAATCGCTTCCTCCATGGTGGGCATGAAACATACCGTTTTGCCGCGATTGCTCTCACGGATGAAATCGCGCCAGCTTCGGCTCTTCAGATGGGAAAAATCGCCCACAATGGCCAACCTCATCCTGTAGTTGGAAAACTTCTGAAGGATATCTCCGGCCATCCCGGTGCGGAGATCGAAAAAACCGGAGGCAAAAGAGTCAGAATGTATAATAACCTTTGTGTAGTTTTCATAGCTGGCATTGCCAAGTATGTCTACAGCGTCCTCGGCGGAACCTATTGTGACTGTCCCAGGCCTCAGTTCAGCAATGCTGCCGGTGGCATCGTCAGGGTGAATAATGAACATATAATTCAGGTAATTGTCAGCTATTTAAGAGATTCAATCTTGCTTGCTCCGTGGTTGCTTCTGAATGGCTGCATTAAGTGTCAGAGGAATCTTTACGACCATCTTTAAGGGCAGGGAGCTTTACATACAAATCAGATCTTCCTTTCGGGAGAGGGATTTAAGTGTTAAATGGACCTTGCCTGTCTTGTTTTGGAAGGTAGTGAGCCCTGTGTATAATCAAGTTCTTCCTTACGGGAGATGGATTAGGCTGGTATTATTATCCCGGCAACCTTGTTTTTGAGGGCCTAAACACTGATTCTGACCTCCGGAGGGTAGTTTGATAAGGTAACAATTTTGAGTCAGGCACAAAACTCCGCTTCGTCAGTCACACCTAAAATGATTTAGAAAGCTGAAATACAACGACTTTCACTCGACTGACAGAAGATGACTATAGCAAACAACGAAATTTAATAAATTTTTTCGATTGAAGCAAGGAAATCGTCGGGAAATTGTGTAAAACAGTTGATTCATCGTTCCATGAAGGACTCATTACTTACAGAATTATACAAGATCTGGGTTATCCATTATCGCTGGACAGGTGTGACATCTCAGGAAGTGAAAATATGGAGAATTGTTGCCTGGGGGACGGAAATTATATTGTAAGGAGTACATGCGCGGATTTGATAGTCAACCTGAGTTGAGGTGTGGGGAGGGAAGAGATTTGAGGGATGAAGATAAGTAGTCAGGCAATTCCCGGCACTGAGGATCCGGGGTAGAGATTGGGTAGGTCCGGTAATCCCGGATACTGACGATCAGAAGGAAGGAAGCCAGGTTCGAAGCTGTGAGGTATGACATAAATCCAGGGACGGTTGATCCGGGGTAGATTGGGTAGGTTGGGTAATCCCGGAGACTGACGATCCGAAGAAAGAAGGCCAGGCTCGAAGCTGTGAGGTCTGACATAATTCCAGGAACGATTGATCCGGGGGGAAGTTGGGTAGGTTGGGTAATCCCGGAGACTGACGATCCGAAGAAAGAAGGCCAGGCTCGAAGCTGTGAGGTCTGACATAAATACAGGGACGGTTGATCCGGGGTAGAGATTAGCGGGCGCTTACAATCCTCGGGACTTAATAAACATAGAGATAAATACCGGCCCTCTGGCTCTTTCGCACTAATGAAAATCCACGCTTCCCCGCATCGCTGGCCTTTACCGCACCAGCAAAGATCCGCAGCCTGCCTGCATCCCTGGCTTTTCCCGCGCTACTGATGAACCGCGGCTGCCCGTAACATTGACATTCCCTGGGAGCGAAAAATCGCCGACGGCCAGCGTATGAAATAATTACTCTCAGCTGGTTTCCCGCGATGTAGCTGAACTGCTGTCTTTCCCGCGCTATTTTAGAGTCCTCGAAATGCGTCCCGAAGTGCTTGCTTTACCGGTCCAGCGAAGATCCGCAGCCTGCCTGCATCCCTGGCTTTTCCCGCGCTACTGATGAACCGCGGCGGCCCGTAACATTGACATTCCCTAAGAGAGAAGAACCGCAGCCTGCCTGCAATGTTTCTAAACCAGCCCTGCAAAACCCATAAAGGCCAGCGCCAG
>JAVEZX010000132.1:0-6991 GCA_034002785.1 Bacteroidales bacterium | reverse complement strand
GCCTTCACCGCTTTCATTGTATCGGTCTGTTCTGCCTTCAGCTTTTCATTCAGCACTTTAACCATACCTTCCGAGTTGTCAATAAGGGTGATTTCCCTGAGATAATTCTTCAGCATAAAGCTGAGCAGGCCCGTTCCGGCTCCGAACTCCATGGCACTCATTGTTTTTTCAAGCGGGATCTCCCTTACAATGGCTGCAGCTACTGTCTCCGCGCGCTCCCGGTGCATCTGTTGCTTGTCCCACTCTGCGGCCTTTATGTCAAATTCGTTCTCATGTTTCATCTGATAGTTTTTATGCCGGACGAAATTATACTATTTTCTCCCTTTTCATGCAATTAATTGCGAAATTGCGAAAGAGGCAGCAATGCCAGTTTTGCCGCCAACTTAAACCTGCCCATTATGAAAAGGATATTTTTATCTGTTTGTATGTTAAGCATTTTAATCATGTCACATTCCCAGTCGTTCAACACATTCCCGGTCACCACCCAGAAGCCTCCTTTGCACGGGAAGCACTGGATGGCTATCACCGGCAAGCCCCTTGCAGCCACGGCCGGGGCAATGATCTTTGACCGTGGAGGTAATGCCATCGACGCGGCCTGCGGCATGCTGGCGGCCACATGCACCATGTGGGATGTCCTCAGCTGGGGTGGCGAAACACAGGCGCTGATCTATAACCCGAAGACCGGGCAGGTCATTGCCATCAATGCCCTTGGCGTAGCGCCCACCGGAGCCACGGCAGAGTTCTATAAGTCAAAGGGATTCAAGTACCCTCCCGAATACGGTCCCCTGGCAGCCGTCACACCCGGTACTCCCGGCGGATTGATGGTGATGCTGGCAGAGTACGGAACCATGAGCCTGAAGGAGGTGCTTGCCCCGGCTATGGAGATGGCGGCAGGATACCCCATTGAGGCGCAGACAGCCAACTCCATTGAGCGTGCCAGAAACAGGATCAGGGAGTGGCCCTATTCAGCAAAGGTGTTCCTGCCCCACGCGGGAGAGGAACGGGAGGCTCCGTCAGCAGGCGAGGTATTCATTCAGAGTGATCTGCTGGCCACACTGACTAAGCTGGTTGAAGCCGAGCAACAGGCACTGAAAAAGAAGAAATCGCGCAAAGAGGCCATATATGCTGCTTATGACCGGTTTTACAAGGGCGACATCGCCGAAGAGTTCTCACGGGGATGCATCGAGCAGGGCGGCCTCATAACCACTGCTGACCTGGCTGGCTGGCAGGTTAAGATCGAGGAGCCTGTGATGACTGAATACAGGGGTATAGAGGTCTACAAGCTTCAGCCATGGACACAGGGCCCGGTGATGCTGCAGACACTCAACATACTTGAAAACTTCAACCTGAGGGAGATGGGTTACAACTCAACAAAATACATCCACACCCTCTATCAGGCCATGAACCTGGCTTTTGCCGACAGGGACTTCTATTACGGAGATCCTGCTTTCCCGCCTGAAGAACCGATGAAAGGACTGCTTTCAAAGGAGTATGCACGGGAACGCAGCAAGCTGATTAATCCTGACCGCAACGATCCCGGCATAAGACCCGGTGATCCTTATCCCTTCGAGGGGAAGGTCAATCCGTTTGTTACGCTGCTGAACTCGTGGCAGGCAGAGGCACGGAACATATATCCTGCCGATGACCCTGATCAGTACAGCCGCTTCCTTGGCACCTTCAACTCCGGCACCACCTCGATTGAGGCTGCCGATGAAGAGGGATGGGTTGTCTCTGTCACTCCCAGCGGCGGCTGGGTGCCGGCATGCATTGCTGGTAACACCGGCATCGGGATGAGCCAGCGGATGCAGAGTTTCGTCCTTGATGAGAAGGAAAATCCGTTCAACGTGGTAGAGCCCGGTAAAAGACCCCGTGTTACCCTTACACCCACGCTGGCAATGAAGGATGGCAAGCCCTTCCTCTCCTTTGCCAAGCAGGGCGGTGATGAACAGGATCAGCTGCTGCTGCAGTTCTTCCTGAACGTGGTGGAGTTTGGCATGACTGTCCAGGAGGCATGCGAGGCACCTTCGTTCAAGACACTGCAGATGTACTCCAGCTTCGGAGAGCATGAGAAAGTGGCCGGCGGGCTGGTGCTGAACAACAGCATGCCGCCGTGGGTGAGGAAGGAACTTTCATCCATGGGCTACAGGCTGTCATTTCAGGAGAGGACCTCCGGCCCCGTAAATGCAATAGGCTTCGACCGTATCCACGGAACATTCTGGGGCGGATCAAGCAATCACGGCGAGGATTACGGCATTGGGTGGTAGTTATGGGTCTGAGGGTCTGAGCGTCTGAGGGTCTGAGAGTCCTTTCGACTTTCAGACTTTTCGACTTTCAGACTTTCAGACCTTCTTATTTGCCTGATAACATTTCCAACACGATTGCTATCTTTGTCCCTTCGGTCCAATCATCAGATGGCAAAGAACGAGAAACGAACGGGGAAATGGAGCGACAGGTTCCGTCTCGCCGTATTCAATGACACAACCTTCGAGGAGCTGTGGCGGGTACGCCTCTCAACAGCAAATGCATTCCTTGCAGCAGCACTGCTGCTCGTGCTTACACTTGCTCTTAACACCTCACTGATCGCATTCACAAACCTCAGGGAGTTCATCCCGGGTTATCCTGATGTGGAGATGCGCCGCAACATCCTCATGAACGCCATCATGCTTGACTCCCTCGAACATGAGCTGGAGATCAGGGACAAGTATTTCCGTGACCTGAATGACGTCATCTCCGGCAAACAACCCATAGGCTCCGTCGTTCTGCGTGACAGTACCAGGGACTACGACAATATCGAATTCAGAAAATCGGCAGAGGACTCACTTTTCAGGGATCGCGTTGAGCAGGAGGAAAAATACAGTCTTTCAGCACTGCCGGTGCAGAGCGAAAGAGGCTCGCAACAGGGTACAAGCCTGGCCAACATTCACTTCTTTCCTCCGGTAAAGGGGATCATCTCAAGCAACTTTGATGCACGCACCAGACACTATGCAACGGACATCGTCACCCAGCCCAAAGCCGTTGTTTCATCCACCCTCGAGGGTACTGTGATAATGACGGGATGGACTATGGAGACCGGTTTTGTGATTACGATACAGCATGCAAACAACCTGATCTCTGTATACAAGCATAACGCCAGGCTGCTGAAGGAGATGGGTGACCGGGTCTGGGCCGGAGAGGCAATTTCCATTGTGGGCGACTCCGGTGAGTTGTACACTTCCGGACCCCACCTGCATTTTGAGCTGTGGCATAACGGGGTTGCGCTTGACCCCGCTCAGTATATATATTTCTGACAGGAGGGCGGCAGATGCACAAACGGCTTGCAATCATAGGCTCAACAGGGTCAATTGGTACCCAGACACTCGGCATCGTAGCCCGTTATCCTGACCTCTTCACGGTATCGGTTCTTACAGCAGGCAGCAACGCTGAACTCCTGATTGAGCAGGCAAGGCTTTTCCGTCCGGCGAAGGTTGTCATTGGCAACGAATCGTTCTATGGAGTAGTCAGAGAGGGCCTCGCCGGCCTTGGGACAGAGGTCATGGCCGGGCAGCTGGCAGTGGAAGAGGTAGCTTCCTCTGAAGGGATAGACACTGTCGTTGCCGCTATGGTAGGCTTTGCCGGGCTGAGGCCCACTGCTGCAGCGGTGGCTGCAGGCCGCGAGGTAGCGCTGGCAAACAAGGAGACCCTGGTGGTGGCGGGGGAACTGATAACGAGGACCGCAGCCCTAACCGGCAGCCGCCTTCTGCCGGTCGACTCCGAGCACTCAGCCATTATGCAGTGCCTCAACGGCGAACCGGAGAACTCCGTGGAGCGCCTCATCCTTACCGCATCAGGCGGACCGTTCCGTGATACTCCGGCTGAGCGGCTCGCAAAAGTAACACCTCTGGAGGCCCTGCGTCATCCAAACTGGACCATGGGCAGCAAAATAACAATCGATTCTGCCACACTGATGAACAAGGGACTCGAGGTGATCGAGGCTCACTGGCTATTCGGAACCCCTGCTGACAGCATTGACGTTCTTATCCATCCTCAGTCAATAATACACTCCATGGTGCAGTTCACCGACGGCTCGGTAAAGGCACAGTTAGGAGTGCCCGATATGCGTCTGCCAATTATTTACGCCCTGACTTACCCCGACAGGGTAAGAACAGAGCTGCCCCGCCCGTCGCTGGCAGATACAGGGTCACTGACTTTCAGCGAACCGGACCTGGTTCGATTCCGCTGTCTGTCGCTGGCACGCGCCGCGTTGAAACAGGGAGGGAATATGCCCTGCGCACTCAACGCTGCAAACGAAGAGGCCGTGGCAGCCTTTCTCAGGGAACAGATAGGTTTCAATGATATTGCGGGTACCGTTGAGCATGTGCTTGAAAAAACCCTGTTCAACAAAGAAGCGTCAATGGACGTTTATGCCACAACCGACAGCCGGAGCCGGCACCTCGCTAACGAACACATAAACAAACTGAAGAAAAAATGACCGTTCTTATAAAAATATTGCAGCTTTTGCTGTCACTGTCAATACTGGTTATCGTACACGAGTTCGGTCACTTCCTTTTCGCCCGCCTCTTCAAGACCAGGGTTGAGAAATTCTACCTCTTCTTTGACTGGCCATGGGCCATCTTCAAAAAGAAATTTGGCGATACCGAATACGGCATCGGCATGATCCCCCTGGGCGGCTACGTGAAGATCTCAGGCATGATTGACGAGTCGATGGACAAGGAGCAGATGAAGCAGCCGCCGCAGCCGCATGAATTCAGGTCAAAGAAAGCCTGGCAGAGGCTGATGATAATGCTCGGAGGGGTCTTTTTCAACTTCATCTTCGCCATGCTCATCTACGTGGGGGTGCTGAGCTTCTGGGGAGAAACCTACCTCGCTGCTTCAAACGTCAAGTACGGCATTCTGACTGATTCCACAGGCTATGCAATGGGTCTTCGAAACGGTGACAAAATAATACTGGTTGACGGGGAGCGGGTTGATAACTTCTATGCAATTATCCCTGATATACTGCTTAATGAGAGACAGGTGATAACTGTTGACCGCAACGGGGAAATCGTAGACATCCCTGTTAAGCGTGAATATATCCCGGTCCTGCTCAAGAACCCTGACATCATTGATGCGAGGATTCCTTTCGGTCCCTTCGTCATATCGGAGGTAGCCGGTGAGTCCCCTGCCGCAGCGGCAGGTCTCGCCGCAGGCGATGAGATCATAGCTCTTGACGGCAATCCCTTTGACTGGTATGACGAGTTCCAGTCCTATCTCGCTTCGCGCAAGGCGATGCCGGTGACTGTGTCGGTACGCAGAGGGGAGGAGCTGAAGGAACTGAATGTCACCACCACCGCGGCCGGTGTCCTCGGCGTTTACCGGGAGACAGGCAATCTCCTCGAACTAAGCACGAAGCACTATAGCCTCTTCGAAGCCATCCCCGCCGGCATTGCCAAAGGCTGGAAGACCACCGGAGACTACCTCAAGCAGTTCAAACTGATCTTCGCGAAGGATACAAAGGGCTACGAATCGCTCGGTGGCTTTATAACAATCGGGAGCATCTTCCCGGGCATATGGAACTGGCAGTCGTTCTGGAACCTGACAGCGTTCCTGTCACTTATACTGGCAGTTATGAATATCCTGCCAATACCTGCTCTTGACGGTGGACATGTGATGTTCCTGATCTTCGAGGTGGTCACTGGCAGAAAGCCGAGTGACAAGTTCATGGAGTATGCCCAGATCACCGGGATGGTGATACTCCTTGCCCTGCTGATCTTTGCCAACGGAAATGACATCCTCAAGCTGATCAGGGAATGATAATTGTATTTGATTAATAACCTTGTGCGAAAGAATTAGTACATTTGCATAAATAAAAAACTCTGAGAAATGGGAAAGATCGGACCTCTTGAAATTATCCTGATACTTGTGGTTGTTGTGCTTATGTTCGGCGGACGGAAGATTCCCGAGCTGATGAAAGGCATAGGACAGGGGCTGAAGGAGTTTAAGAAAGCAAAGGACACGGGTACTGACACTGATGCCGAAAAGGGCGCAACAAAGGAGAACTAGGATCAGAAAACTCTATATTTAAGCCTGCATGAGAATGCGGGCTTTTTATTTCACAAATTTCCGGGACCATGAAACATGCTATGATTTTTATTCTTCCTGCGCTTGTTTTTATCGCTTCTTGCGGTGATACCTCGGTGACGCGGACTCTTCCGAATGTGACAGGCAAAACAGGTGATGTTCTGGTAGTGATGAACAAACAGATGTGGGACGGAAGTCCCGGTCAGGCCATAATGACACACGTGAGCCCTATGCTAATCAGCCTGCCTCAGGCTGAGCCTTCTTTCAGCATTATGCCAGTCAACCCTGAAGGGTTTCGTGATATTTATGTTGCTCACCGAAATGTAATACAGGCAATAATTGATCCCGGCAAGGCGAAGGCTGAGATGACTGTGGAGCGCAATAAATGGGCAGAGACGCAGTATGTGGTTACTCTCACCGCCCCTGACACTGCCTCGCTTGCACAGTGCATCAGGGAGAACGGAGAAGCCATACGGCGCGGGATCGATGATGCGGAGAGAAGCAGGCTGACAGACTGGCTGACCAATTCAGCAGGCAGGGACAGAAGCGTGCTGACAGCCGGCGACACGCAGTGGGAACTTGTAATGCCTGTCGGCTGGAAGCCTGATTTCAATCGCGAAGGCATAATGATGATCTCGGCGGAGACCCCCGCCACAACCCAGTCATTAATGGTCTCCGTCACAGACCGCACCACCTCGAGGCTGGGATGCATTGAGCTGGCAGACCTTACTCAGAAGAGAATGTCAGACGAAGTGAAGGGGCCTGACGGAGGCTCGTTCATGGTCATCGAGAAGAAGGTGCCCGTCAGCTGCCGCTCATTCCGCCGCAACGAGACTGATTTCATTGAGATGAGAGGCCTGTGGACTCTTGAAGGCGGATTCATGGGAGGACCATTCATCTCTTACGCATTCATAGATTCGGCATCATCAAGGGC
>JAVEZX010000131.1:0-7041 GCA_034002785.1 Bacteroidales bacterium | reverse complement strand
GCAGTGAGGAGATCACGCACAGGTTGTGCACTGAGGCAATTATCAAGAATGTGAGCATCAGCTTTTCAGAACTGCGAAAAATATTAGGGGAGAAAGGCAACTCGGTAGTTGTTGCAGGGTCGGAGAGCATGTGCCGGATCCATGTCCATACCAACCATCCGGCAGAACTTTTTCACCAGTTGAAAGATGCGGGAACCATCACTTTTCTGAAGGTTGACGATATGGTACGCCAGCAGGAGGCGGCTCTGAACCGGAGATGGAACATTGCGCTTGTAACAGATTCTACCTGTGACCTGCCACAGGAATTAATTGATTATTACCAGGTGCACATGGTACCGCTCAACCTGAATTTTGGCGATAATCATTACCTGGACAAGGTTACAATTCAGCCCGATCAGTTCTACGATTTGCTTGAAACACATGCCGAATTCCCGAAAACATCCCAGATAAACGAGCAGGCTTTCACCAATTTGTATTCGCACCTGGCTTCGCACTACGATGCCATTATTGCAATCCATCTTACCGGTCAGTTCAGCGGAACCTATGCCAACAGCGTAAAAGCCGGCGAACGGATTTCGAAAGAATTCAACAAAAAGGTCAAGGTAATAGATTCGAAAAACCTGTCAGGCGCACTGGGATTACTTGTATTGAAAACTGCACAGAACATTGAGGCCGGTTTATCATTTGAAACAATTACCAGGTCACTTGAAAAGGATATAATTCAATCAAAAATATTCGTGAGTGTCCGCGATTTAAGGTCGATGATCAGGGGAGGCAGAGTGTCAAAACCAAAAGGGATTATTGCAAGTGCACTTGGTTTAAACCCCGTCATCTCAATGGACGAAAACGGGAAATCGCTCCTGTTTGGAAAAACCTTCAGCCAGGAGGCAAGCCTGAATAAAATCTACAAACACATACAGAAGATAAGCGCCGGGAAGACCGTGTGGAACTACATAATACTGCATGCTCATAATCCTGAAGGGGCCCGGGAGGCCGAGGCAAAGATGGTTGCGCTGACCGGACTTAAACCGGTTTCAACTGTCAATATTTCGCCGGTAATCGGCATGCACGCAGGCAACGGAGCAATTGCCATTTCCTTACTGTTCAACAGTTAATAGTTCATCAATGACGACCCTGTTTTTACAAGCTGCCCTGCTCATCTGGGTCCTGGTGACCCTGTTATGGATATGGAGCGTCCTGATAAAAAACGTTAGTATAGTCGATATTTTCTGGGGTATCGGCTTTGTCGCGGTCAATGCGTTCTACGTCTTTGGTTCGGGTGAACTGAATCCCCGGAAAATGGTGATCCTGGTTTTGGTTACCGTATGGGGACTCAGGCTTGCCGGTTATCTTGCCATAAGGAATATTGGCAAGGGGGAAGATTTCAGGTACCAGGAATTCAGGCGGAAGTATGGCGCAGAGCGATACTGGTGGTTCAGTTATTTTCAGACGTTCCTGCTACAGGGCGTTCTGATCATGATTGTTTCATTGCCCCTGCTGGGGATCAGCATGGGTCCAGGTTCAGGAGACCTGAATCTGCTCGATTATTTCGGGATTTTCATCTGGCTGGTTGGCTTTGCCTTTGAGGCAGGAGGCGATTATCAATTGTCACGTTTCAAAAGAGATCCCGGCAACAAAGGCAAAGTATTGAACAGAGGTTTCTGGAAGTATACCCGCCATCCCAATTATTTTGGCGATACAGCAGTATGGTGGGCCTATGCACTATTCAGTATCGCTGCCGGGGGTTACTGGCAGGTAATCGGCACCGTTGTAATGACTCTACTGATTATCAAGGTGTCAGGTGTCGCCCTTCTCGAGAAGACTTTAAACGAGTCGAAGCCGCAATACCGCGAATACATTCAGAAAACAAGTTCGTTCTTCCCCTGGTTTCCCGGGAAATAGTCTCCCGGCGGGATTGAAACAGGGTACCAGATCATCAGCTGATATTATTCAATGGGAGACTTAAGAGATGAAGACACTTGCCGACAGGATCATTGAGTTCAACAGGAAGGTGGAGTTCCGGGGCAGGCTTCCCGTGGGCATCAGCATCATGAATCCCTTTCGCGGCGGCGATGAAAACAGCTTCGGGATATCCTCAGCTTTCTACCGGAAATACTATGACGACAACAATCCGAGGAGACTGATCCTCGGGATCAACCCGGGACGCTTCGGCGCAGGGTTCACGGGCATCCCCTTTACCGACACTAAGAGGCTGACAGGTGAGTGCGGCATCGCGTATGCGGGCAGACAGACACATGAGCCGTCGTCGGTCTTTATCTATGAAGTAATCAGGGCATACGGCGGGCCGGAGAGATTCTACGGCGATTACTACATCAACTCCGTCTGCCCCCTGGGGTTCACTCACAAGGGCGAAAACGGCAGGGAGAAGAACTACAACTACTATGACCGTGCAGATCTTACCGCCGCCGTGACCGATTTCATTGTGTGGAACATAAGGGAGCAGATAGCCATGGGGGTTCGTACCGACGTCTGCTTCTGTCTGGGGACCGGGAAGAATGAAAAGTTTCTCCGAGCCCTGAACGACAGGTACGGTTTCTTCGGGGAGATAGTCGCCCTTGAGCACCCGAGGTTCATTATGCAGTACAAATCAGCCTCGCGGGATGAATATGTGAGCAAGTACCTGGCGTTACTCAGCAAGGAATAGGAAAATGAAACCCCGGAGAAAAGAAGGTAAGAACAAAAGATTTCCGGGTAAATTCCACAAACCACTCTGAACAAATCTATGCACTTAATGGTTAGTAATATTGTATAACAAAAGTCAAACAAAAACATAAAAACATGAAACGCAGATCAACAGCCATATGGCAGGGCGACGGCGCCGACGGAAAAGGAACTCTGACCTCCATGAGCGGATTGCTCGACAAGACCCCATATTCATCAGCCGCACGTTTTAAGAATGAAGACGGCAAGGCAGGGACCAATCCCGAGGAGCTTATTGCTGCCGCCCACAGCGGATGTTATGCCATGGCGCTGAGCTATGCCCTCACCGGAGCAGGATTCGTTCCTGATGAGCTGCAGGTCAGGGCAGATGTCACTCTTGACAAGGTAGCAGATCATTTTGAGATCACCGGTATCCATCTTGATCTTGCAGGAAAGGTTAAGGGAATAACCGAGGAGAAATTTCTCGCGCTGGCAGCTGAGGCAAAGGTCAACTGTCCTGTCTCACGGGCACTGAGTGCTGTTGAGATCACGCTGGCGGCCAGGTTGGTCTGATGTAAGCGTATATAATAAAGCCCGGCCCTGAAGCCTTACTCTGCAGTGAGGCTAAGGAGTCGGGCTATACGTCGTGTAGGTCAGACTTGCCACAAAGGCATGGCAGGTACGTGAGATTTCCCGCTTCCGACCTTTCCTGCAGATGCCAGTTCGGAATACTTCTGGATGTTCCTAAGTTGCCTGGTCATCATTGTCACATATTAACTTCTTATTATCTGAATTGCCAGCCTGTCGAATACCTTACCTGACAACCTCTTCAGCGGATTTAATTTGACCGGATAAAAGTAGTCTGACTCAAACCATCCCTTATCCCGGAAGTAAGTATAGTCCCGGCAGCTGTCATCCAGCATCTTATACATACTGGTTCTTGCCATTCTGAACATCATTAACCACCACAGTGACGGAGAGGGGTATTCATGTTTGACAAGCTGGGCATAGAATTTCTTGCTTTGCGAATCAATTGTCCCGTCAAACGCCTTCTGTGATTTTTCAGTCATCGGCTCCAGGGTTTTAATACAGCAGCCTTTGACTACATTAAAGCCCAGTCCCTTACCTGTGAAGTCGAGGTATTTTACAATACTCTCCCCCTTCCCTATCCCCTGGACGACTATACTTGTAAAGGTCTTTCCGAAGAAATCGGGGCGATGGAAACCAAACCCGACTCTGTCAAGGAAAACCTTCATCAGTCCTGACACCTGGAAGGAATAGTTTGGCGATGCGAATATGACCCCGTCAGAATCTTTCATCTTTGCGATCAGCTTATCCCTGTCATCCTTAAGGGGGCAAAATTCTTCGCCCTTGTCGAAGCATATCCTGCAGCCCCTGCAGGTCGAGATGTTGTACTCGCTTAACCGAACAAGCTCGTATTCCACATTACCCATTGTCTGCAGATTCTGCAGGAATTTTTCGCAGGCAATGTACGAATGCCGCTTCCTTCCGCTTCCGATAAATGCTGTTACTTTCATTTTATGATCCCCCTTATAACTCTAAATCTTAGTTGGTTTCCCTGTCAGATGAACAAAGTTACGCCATACTGATAAATGCAGAAAAAAAAATTACTACTGAACAGACATTTTGAGCCAGCGGATGGCTGAATTGCCCTGGTGAAAGGAATTCACTTCCAATTTTTCGGGATGCCAATCGCGCATCTCCCGGAAGTTTCATAACTTGCTGCTTAATAAATTCCATCATCATGAGCAGTGCAGATAAATCGATTCACGAGATCGACTTCGGCTTAATATGTGACTATTTCTCAGGAATAGAGAGACAGGGGCCCGGCAGCCCGGAAGTGACAATTAAGGCATTGAGCTTCATCGATAACCTTACGAATGAATCGAGGATTGCCGATATCGGCTGTGGCACAGGCGGGCAGACTATGGTGCTGGCGAAGAATGCACCGGGAAGGATTACAGGGATCGATTTGTTTCCGAAATTTATTGACCTGTTCAATGCAAATGCCAGGAAGCTGAATCTTCATGACAGGGTTAAAGGTATTACAGGTTCGATGGATAAACTTCCTTTTCAGGATGAAGAGCTGGACCTGATCTGGTCTGAAGGTGCAATTTACAATATAGGATTTGAGCGGGGGCTGAATGAATGGAGGAGGATCCTGAAGAAGGGGGGATACATTGCAGTCTCAGAGAGTTCATGGTTTACGGAGGAAAGGCCGGAAGAGATCAGCAGGTTCTGGCAGGATGCCTACGCTGAGATTGACACTATCCCGAAGAAGGTCGCCCAGATGCAGAAAGCCGGGTATGTTCCGGTTGCAACCTTTATCCTGCCCGAAAACTGCTGGACAGTAAATTACTATGAACCTCAGGATGCATTACAGGAAGCATTCCTGGAGAGATATAAAGGGAACAAAGCTGCCGAAGATCTTGTTGCTTTTCAAAAGTATGAGGCCGAACTATACAGGAAGTATAAGGAGTACTACGGCTATGTGTTTTATATAGGCAGGAAGATTTAACTGCACCCGGCATTATTATTCTTCAATGGACTTCAAGGACAAACTGGTACAGCATTACGGTTTCACCGAAAGGGACTGGTATGAGACTGTCAGTCGCTACCGGCCCGAAACCCAGCCGGCCAGGACACTTTTCCTGGAGAAGGGTAAGGTAGCCACACGACTGGCTTACCTGCGGTCGGGGATGATGCGCTCATTCTTCTATGACGATAAGGCAAATGAGATCACAACACACTTCTTTAAGAAGGGCTCGGTAGTGATCTCGATGAAAAGCTTCAATGACCAGGTACCGTCGAGGGAAAACATCATTGCCATAGAGGATTGCGAGATGGACGTGATCACATATGACCGGATGCAGGAGCTGATACGCGAGGTGCCGGCATGGCGGCAGATAGGCAAGGATGTGGACGAGGCAATGTACAACTCCCTCATGAACCGCTCAATACAGCTCCAGACCCTCACAGCCTCGGAACGGTACGAGCTCTTCATCAAAAAACACCCGGACATCCTGCAGCGAGTCGCCCTCAAACATATTGCATCCTACCTTGGTATAGATATCGCCACCCTGAGCAGGATCAGAAAATCGATCTGACATCATTTTTTTGACTTTTGTCAAACAACGCTCCCAAACCGAGGGGGTAATTTTGCCTCATCAACACATGAAGCAATATTAACAATGGAAAAAATGAAGATTCTTGTTATTGGCGCCAGCGGGCTGCTGGCGGGTCCCGTTATCCGCAAACTGGACGAAAAAGGGTATGACCTGCGGTTGTTCTCCCGGTCAGTGAAACCGTCGATATTCATCAACGATTATGACATTGCGCAGGGCGATGTCTTCAACCCGGCAGATCTCGATAAGGCAGTGACCGGGTGCGATGCGGTGCATATATCACTTGCCTCGACGGATGACGTACAAGCTGTCGCAAACATTCTTGAGGCGTCGAAGAAGAACGGTGTCAGGCGGATAAGCCTGGTCTCGGGATGCACCGTCGCAGAAGAGAACCGGTGGTTTAAGTTTACAGACGACAAGTTCCGGACTGAACAGATGATCATGCAGAGCGGCATACCGTACTATATCTTCCGGCCTACCTGGTTCTTCGAGTCGCTGGGTATGTTTGTCAGGAACGGCAAGGCTTCTGTACTCGGCAATATTACAGAGAGATATCACTGGGTAGCCGCTGAGGACCTTGGCACAATGGTGGCGGATGCCTACTCTACTCCCGGGACTGAGAACAAAGTCTATTTCGTCTACGGTCCGGAGAGATACACAATGAAGGAGATGCTTGAAAAGCACTGCAGGGCGCTCCACCCGGAGATCAAAACAGTAACCGCCACTCCCCTCCTGCCCCTTAAGATCATAGCCTTCCTGACCTGCAACAGGCAGCTGAAGTTTGCAGCCTCGCTCTTCGGCTATTTCGAGAAGGTTCATGAGCCCGAGGTGCCAGAGGCTGATCTTGCCCTGCTGACACGGCCCGCGACTGATTTTGACACCTGGGTCAGGTCAAAACAATAAGTCATGAAGAAAAAGATCAGTTCACGGGACGGGGTGACCGGTCCGGCGATGGAGGGGCATAGCTACGGGAGAGAAAGAAACACCTCCGGGAAGAGAAGATTACCGTTGCAGGGGGAATACAGGTCGTTGAACAGAGGATATACTTCAGAGAGGATCAGCTTCAACCGGAAGATGGTGGCCGCGTCGGCGGCCGTCACCGCAAGTAAGAGCACGATCCATTCGCTCTGCGAGACAGATGTCACCGTGCCCCGGCGGATGATGCGGGAGCACCAGGAACGCACCGGCGAGAAGCTGTCGTTTACGGCATATATCGTTTACTGCCTGGCGCAGG
>JAVEZX010000130.1:2852-7058 GCA_034002785.1 Bacteroidales bacterium | reverse complement strand
ATCGATTCAAGGTCAGGCCGCAGTTCCTTATCATAGAATTCCCTGAAATTGTTGTATCTGCTCATTCTCCGACTAACTGGTTATGACATGTTAATCGGCGGTTTGGCGCTTATCTCTTCCCTTTTTTTCACAGGAATCTCGAACAGAGTTCTCCTTTTGTAGTTCATCATCGAGGCTATCATATTTGACGGGAAGACCTCGATGCTGTTGTTGTACAGGGTTACGGCGGCATTGAAAGCACGGCGTGATGCTGCCAGCTGTTCCTCGACCTCGTTGAGTGTTCCCTGTAACTGGAGGAAGTTGTTGCTGGCTTTCAGGTCGGGATAGTTCTCAACGGCCACGAGCAGACTGGTCAGCTGTTGCCCCAGACGGTTTTCGGTTATCACTCTCTCCTCGGGGGTAATGGTCTGTGAAAGAGCTTTTATTCTCAGCTCGGTTATCCCTGTAAGAAGGTCCATTTCATAAGTCATGTAAGCTTTTACCGCCTCAACAATCTTCGGGATGAGGTCATATCTCTTCCTTAGCATGACGTCAATGGACGCGAATGCATTCTCAACATCGTTCTTTTTACGGATCAGGGAGTTGAAGATCAGTATTGCCGAGAACAGCAGTATGACCGCTGCCGCTATGATTGCGTAGAGCATTATAATTGTTATTTACGGTTCAGCATCATCGATCCGGCGTACTGATGCCGGAGATGTAAAAATAGCTATTTAAATCTTTTCAGGGGAACGAACCGCACTGCTTCCAGATGCTGTTCCGTAATCCGGCCCTTGCGCTTTGTTAGAACGATCAGCTGTTGCACCGTAGCAGGGTCACCCACCGGCATCACGAGGCGGCCCCCTTCCGCCAGTTGCTCCTTCAGCGGTTCAGGTATGTGGTCTGCCGCTGCGGTGACTATAATTATGTCAAACGGAGCCCGCTCGGGCCACCCCTTGTAGCCGTCGCCGTACCTGGCAATGACGTTATTGTATCCGAGCATCCTGAGCCTGGATTCAGACTCCCGGGCCAGTTCAGGTACAATCTCGATAGTGTAAACCGTGTCCACTATCTCGGCCAGTACTGCAGCCTGATACCCTGATCCGGTACCGATCTCCAGCGCCTTCTTCCCTTTGGCCGGCCTCGACAGTTCTGTCATGTATGCAACGATGAAGGGTTGGGATATCGTCTGGCTGTAGCCGATTGGCAGGGGCCTGTCACTGTAAGCCTCCGAAGCGTAGGAGGCGGGAACAAAGAGGTGACGCGGCACGGTGCGCATAGCCCGCAGTGTGCCGGGATCACTGATGCCCCTCGCTTGTATCTGGGTAGTGACCATGCTGTTACGGGCAGGGGTAAAGCGGGAGTCCTCCTGGTTCAGGATAACACCGGAAATGAATGAGAGTATGAACAGAAGACTCTTCATGTTGATTACAAGATACAAGTTACAAAAAATTACGCAGAGCGATGGTCAGATCATCAGCTCAAGGTTTTCAGCGCCATGAATCAATCCCTGCTCTCCGGCATATTTTGTTTGTCCCCTTTTTCTTATTTTCATGTCATGAAAAAACTGGTGATACTTACAGGAGCAGGGATGAGCGCCGAGAGCGGAATTAAAACATTCCGTGACAGCGGCGGGCTCTGGGAACAATACAAGGTTGAAGATGTTGCTTCCATTGAAGCATGGTACCGAAACCCTGACCTTGTTCAGCGGTTCTACAATGAGCGGCGCCGTCAGCTGGCTAATGCTGTTCCGAACGCAGGCCATACCGGCCTGGTGGAGCTGGAGAAACTGTTTGATGTTCATATAATCACCCAGAACGTTGATGACCTTCACGAGAGGGCCGGCAGCACGCGCGTCCTACATCTTCACGGTTCGCTTACCCAGGCCAGCAGCAGCAAAAATCCTGATCAGATAATTGATATCGGCTATCGCGACATCGAGCCGGGTGAAAAGGCTCATGACGGATCCCGGCTGAGGCCGAACATCGTATGGTTCGGTGAGGCCGTTCCTGCAATGGAGACCGCTTCCGATATTGCCTCAAAGGCTGATCTGTTTGCCGTGATAGGTACTTCGCTAAATGTCTATCCCGCAGCGGGACTGATACATTATGTCCCTGCAAAAATCCCGGTATTCCTGATTGACCCGAAACCAGTGACGGTTTATACGAACCACAAGGTCGATTACATAGCCGAAGGGGCAGGGAAAGGGGTCACTATACTTGCCGGAAAGCTGAAGTCCATCGCTGGCTGATCACTGCTGCCAATCTGCATATAACTTTTTTTAACTATCCGAAGGCATAATAACATGTTGTTGTTCTTTTGTTTCTGAACCTTAATTTATAGTTTGGCGGATGCAAAAACCAACTACTGCTCAAATGAAAAAATTAATCCTTCCCTTACTGCTGTTCATACTGGCAATAGGTCTTCAGGCACAGCAAAACAAAGTTGTAGAGCGTATAATCGAGCTGGGTCAGACAGATAACAGAACCATGCAACACCTTGATGTCGTATCAAACCGTATTGGCGGCAGGCTGGTCGGTTCCGACGCGTACGAAAATGCTGTTGAGTGGTGTGCGTCACAGTTCCGCAGCTGGGGTATGGATGTGATTCTTGATGAGGCTGGCACTGTCCCGGTGGGATTCAACCGCGGCCCGTGGTTCGGAAGGATGCTGTCCGAAAACGGAATGATACTGCATTTTGCCACACCGTCGTACACATCGGGAACAAAAGGTGTTCAGCGAGGCCATGTTCTCATTGAGCCAAAAAGCAAGGATGAGTTTGAACGAATGAAGGGGGCGCTGAAGGGTGCATGGGTACTTATCGGAGGAACAAATGATGGGTGGCCGGTCGACTGGTCGCCAAAGGCAGACAGCTCAAGGGCTGCCGTAATAGCCTGGAATGATTCGGTTTCAAGGATCAACCGCGAGATCATGATGGAGAACCGGATGAACAGGGAGAATCCCCCTAAGGAGCTTCATAAGCTGAAGGAGGAACCTGCACTCTTCTATCGCGAAATGCGCGAGGCCGGCATTCTTGGCGTTATCCAGTCCTCAACAGTCCCCATCAGGGCTCTGTATGACAGGAAAAACCTTGACAGGATGAGCTTTGACAACCTTCCCACAGTGTGCGACATAAAGCTCGATGAGAACCAGTACAAGGTTATTGAACAGATGGCGAAGGAGAGAAGATACTTCCAGCTGGAATTCGATATACGCAATCACTTCAAGCCCGGTCCTGTCAAGTATTACAGTGTCATTGGTGTGATAAAAGGCAGGAAGTACCCGGATGAATACGTTATGATGGGCGGCCATCTGGATGCTTTTGATGTGGCAACTGGTGGTGTTGACGACGGTTCCGGTCTCAGTCCGACAATGGAAGCAGCCCGTCTTATAATGGCTGCCGGCGGCAAGCCTGACCGCACAATCCTTGCCTGCCTCTGGGCAGCCGAAGAGTTCGGACTGATAGGCTCGAAACACTGGGTGGAAACCAATAAGGAGAAGCTTCCGAAGATATCCAACTACTTCAACCGCGACGGAGGACCGACACCCTATACGGGGATAACCGTTCCTGGGTCGATGTATGACGATTTCGAAAAAATATGCAAGCCTCTTAACAGTATCAATCCCGATTTCCCCTTCACGCTGAAGAAGCGTACTGATCCCGCCCGCCCAAGGCCCGCAACCGCCGGAGGTTCAGACCATGCCCATTTCGCTATGAACGGTGTTCCAACCCTTAATTTTGAGGGGCCGGACGTGAAGGGCTACAACTTCAATTACGGGGAGATATGGCATACTGAACGTGATACTTATGACAAGAGCATCGCTGAGTACCAGGAGCAGGTTTCCGTAGTCACGGCTGTGATCGTTTACGGACTGGCAAACCTTGACCATATCCTGTCAAGGGAAGGTCTTTACAGCGAACCAAAGAAGGATTAAATACAGGGAAACGGGGGTTTAAACAGAGGTAAGAACATAATTAACTGTCAATCATGAAAAAAGCGGGGATAACAATTATTTTGCTTGCGCTGTTTACTGTGGTGCTTGTAGCCTTCGGGCAGTCGGGGAAAGTTAAAAAGGCCGCATATCAGCCAATTGACCCACAGGTTGTTCAGGATCAGGATGATATGACCTGGAGCGACTACCGGTCAATACCCGGAAAGAACTGGGCTGATCCGGTGCTCAAGCCTGAGCGTGAGTTCCGCATGGCGCTGGTAGCGGTTGATTTCTC
>JAVEZX010000130.1:0-2752 GCA_034002785.1 Bacteroidales bacterium | reverse complement strand
AACAGGCTTGTCAACGGGTTCATAACTGAGAATGATCTGATCACGGTGAGCCGGGAAGGGCTTGGCTCTTCAGGCCCGGTTATTGCCAGGATCACTGCACGTGCAGTGGAGCCGCTGCCGGGTGAGTATGCCGGAATGATAGTACGCCTCGACGGCGCTGAACCCCATGACCGGACCCCCGCTACTGATCCGGCGACGAACCCGCTCTCACCGGGAACGCCAAGGTTCAATTATTATTCGCTCGAGGTGGTTCAGAGAATCGGTTACGACTCCTTCTGCCCTGACAACGGGGTACTGCTTGCGCTCAACACCGACAAGGAGGGAAGAAACGGCGGCCCAAACCAGTTCAACTGTTTTAACTGGGTAATTGACGCCCACCCGGAGGACATTAACATGGTTGACTATGTTAAGCCTAACGGGGAGAAAGTAATGAGAACAGTGGCCGATTACAGGCAGCTTAATGATGCGCTCTTTCATGCTGGCCTCAATTCAGGCAGTGAGTATGAGTATACAGATGAGCATAACAGGCTTCATTTTTATGTGCTGGACATTCACCGGAATGAACAGGAGATACTCTCATATACAGTGGGAGTAAGATCACTTGACTCCGAAATTACCAGGCAACCGATCATTGTTGCGGCGCCTAAGGCAGCTGTGAAAATAAGCGGTGAGGGGACCGCGGAGTTCATACTCTCAGGTGATGACATCTGCCGCCTCAGCGCCGTGGTTCAGGGTAAAGGATGGGAGGCAGAGCTTTTTAATGAGCTTGCCGCACCCACTGATGGCAACAATGTAATCGTTCCGGTCTTCCTGAAGGCTTCTCCGGGATGCAGTAAAAATGCCATGGTCACGCTTAAAGCGGTTTCCGAGAGTGATCCGGGAAAAAGCTCACAGGCTGTTGCAAAGGTCAGGCTCTGACAGGAAGATTTTCATTTTATAAGTTTTTGTCCGGCATTGTAACGGATGAATTGAATCAGTATATTTGATAGTATCAAATATGCTGGTATGATAGCATTTGTAACTGGCTCAAACGGCTTTATCGGGCAGAGGCTCACAGAGCAGCTTTCATCTGCCGGTAATTCAGTACGCTGCCTGGTCAGATCTCCTGAAAAATTTGGCAGCCTTTCTCATCTCCCTGGTGTCACACCGGTCATAGGCGACCTTGATTCATCCGATGCCCTGGCCACCGGAGTGAAGGGGTGTGACACGGTCTTTCACATGGCTGCCTATGCCAAACCGTGGTCAAAGGATAAAGGACTGCCTCACAGAGTCAACGTCACAGGAACCGAGAACGTCTTGAAGGCTGCTTTAGAAGCAGGGGTTAAACGTTTTGTATTCACCTCGTCGGCTGCTGTCATAGGTCCTTCACCGGGAACAGAACCGATTGACGAGTCCTTTCCCCGGACAGTTCCCTTTTTCAACGAATACGAGGAGACCAAGGCTGCCGCGGAGGAGATGGTAAGATCGTACAGCAGGGACGGGATGGAGTGTGTCATCGTCAATCCCTCAAGGGTGTACGGGCCTGGTCCGGTCAACGAGAGCAACGCGGTTACGAAGATGATCAGGCAGTATACACGGGGGACCTGGCGGATCATTCCGGGCGACGGCACATGTGTGGGCAACTACGTTCTTGTTGATGATGTCGCAAAGGGGCATATACTCGCAGCCATGCATGGCAAACCGGGAGAGCGCTATCTGCTTGTAGGAGAAAATCTTACATTTGATCAGTTTTTTGAAACGCTTGTAAGGCTTACAGGCAGGCGGAGGCGGATGATCAGGCTGCCGGTCAGTTATATGATTGCCGGAGCAAGGATTATGGAGTGGCAGACATCGTTCACCGGTATCCCTCCTCTGATTACCGCACCATGGGTAAAGAAATATCTTAATCACTGGAGTCTGAGCAGCGCTAAAGCCTCGTCTGATCTTGGATATCATCATGTTTCTTTTGCCGAGGGTGCGAGGCTTACCCTGGAATGGCTGACTGCAACAGGCAATCTGAGATGAGCGTTTCACCATTTTATGCAATTGTGACAGGTGCCAGCCAGGGGCTTGGAAGAGCACTTGCTACCGAGCTTGCCGGAAGGGGGCATAATCTTCTGCTGATCGCTCTGCCGGGAACAGGCCTGCCTGTGTTGTCAGACAGCCTTGGAGTGAAAAATAATGTCTCTGTACTTTTCCTGGAGACAGACCTTATGAGCAGGGAAGCACCCGGAGGAATTCTGGAATACATAAGAGCCAATGCCATTGAAACAGACATTCTTGTTAACAATGTCGGGATCGGTCATGGTGGGGAGATAGGTGATTACAGCGATGCGGCCATTGAAGAGAGTGTTTTTCTCAACATGAGGTGCACCACCCTGATGACTAACATCTTTGCAGGGGAGCTGGGGAAGAGGGAGAGGGCTTATATTCTGAATATAGGCAGTTTCGGAGGCTTTATGCCCGTACCCTACAAGAGTATCTATTCAGCGACCAAATCCTATATCTATAATTTCTCCCTTTCCGTAAGGGAAGAGCTGCGAGGCATGGGAATAAGTGTCAGTGTGGCTATGCCCGGGGGGATTATCACGAATCACCGGGTAAGGAAAAGAATAAGTGAGTTAGGGACGGTAGCCAGATCTTTCGCTATGGAGCCCGACAGGGCAGCGAAGTACATCATTGACAGCATGTTCCGTGGCAGGAAGGTCATTATTCCAGGCTGGCGGATGCGAATGGCCTACAGTATCGGATGCCTGTTGCCCTTCAGGCTGCT
>JAVEZX010000129.1:0-7129 GCA_034002785.1 Bacteroidales bacterium | reverse complement strand
GACCCGTACGTACGGTGGTGTGAGAGGTCGGAAAATGAAATAGGAGGAAACCTATTTCATTTTCCTCCTACTCGATTACTTTGTGAATGGGATCTGGCACATCCAGGTATCCTGTAACTGTAAACACGAATTATTATGAACCGGAAGAGCCCCTGTTGCATTTTAATCACCTCCGTCTTTCTTTCATTGTTGATTGTGGCGGGTTCCTGCTCAACAAAGATAGTGTCGATGGGGAAGGAGTCTCTTCTCGAGATCAGGGAATCGGGAGAGAACAGCCTCAGAATCACACTCAGGCCAAAGGAGGTCAATTTCTCCCTCCTGCAGACCCCTCTCCTCGCAAAACGCGAGTACGGGAAACCAGGGATGAAGATCAGTTCACTGACCAAACCGGTTAACGGAAGTGTGGGCTCATTTACTGTGGAAGTATCACCGGATCCTCTGACGGTGACGGTTAAGGATAGAGAAGATGAGATTGTTCAAAGAATTACTTTTCTGTCTGACGGACGTGTGTCATTCATGATTGACGATAAACCGGTGCTTGGCATGGGTGAGGGTGGCCCGCGAATGGGAAGAGACTGGAAAAATGAAAAGATTGAATTTGATCGCAGGGGAAGACTCCATGAGATGGTTCCGCGGTGGCAGTCAAATGCCTACGGTTCGCGAAATCCTGTCGCTTTCCTGATCGGTACCGGAGGATGGGGGATCTATATGCCATCTCCGTGGGTTCAGGTGGATCTGAGAGATGCCCAGACCGGTTACTTTATCCCCTGGGAACCTCCTGTACTTAAGAGCGATTCGGTTGAACACAGGAGAGAATATGTCAGACTCGTCCAGGGAAGGCCTCCGGTGGATCAAATCATTCCGGGTCTTTATGATCTGTTTGTCTTTGACGGCGATGAACCCGGGGAGTTGCTGAAGGATGTATCACTCGTTGCCGGACCTGCAGTCCTTCCGCCGAAATATTCAATGGGATACATGCAGTCACACCGGACCCTGGAAGATGAAACACAGATGATAGATATCGTTAAGACCTTCAGGGAAAAACGAATCCCGGTTGATGCCGTGATCTACCTCGGTACCGGTTTTTGCCCGCGAGGATGGAACAAGGAACAACCATCATTTGAGTTCAATCCCGAGGTGTTTAAGAGAGCTCCTGAAGAGGTGATTAAAGAATTACACGACCTTAATGTAAAAGTAATTACCCATATTGTTCCATGGGACAGGGACAGTCTGCCTACACTTCACGGTTCAATCCCTCCGGGAAGGGGAGATGCCCTGGATGAAGGTCATCTTCTCCCTTACTGGAATCAGCACCTTGATCTGACCCGTACAGGCATTGATGCATGGTGGCCTGACGAAGGAGACTGGTTTAACCTTTATGAGAGAATCAACAGGCACAGGCTTTACTATGAGGGTCCGATACATACTCAACCCGATATCCGTCCCTGGAGCCTGCACCGTAACGGCCATCTGGGTGTTGCCCAGTGGGGAGGATGGGTCTGGTCCGGAGATACCGAATCATCCTGGAAAACACTGGAGGGCCAGATTGCTGTGGGGATCAATCACTCCCTGAGTCTTTCTCCTTTCTGGGGGTCGGACATTGGCGGCTTCTACCCGAGGAATGAAAGAACAGGTGAGATGTACGCAAGGTGGTTTCAGTTCGGAGCCTTCTGCCCTTCATTCAGGTCTCACGGACGTACCTGGTGGACAATTCTTCCATGGGGCTGGGGTTTGTCAGAGATGGGCCCCAGGGAGGATAACAACCGCAATATTCCGGCCAGGAACACTGAGATGTATAACCCCTCCCCTGAGGAGCTGAACAACCCGGCAATCGAACCTGTCTGCAGAAAATATGCAGAGCTAAGGTACCACCTGCTCTCCTATAATTATACCCTGGCATGGGAAGCCCGGCAGACCGGCCTGCCGATGATGAGAGCAATGTGGATACACTATCCCGGGGACATGAATGCCCTGGGTAAAGGCGACCAGTACCTGTGGGGCCGCGATTTGCTTATTGCACCGGTTTATAAGCCCGGGGCGAGACAGCGTGTTGTTTACCTTCCGGAAGGCAGATGGTATGACTGGTTTACAAACACTCTCATTGAGGGTGGCAGAGATTATACCAGGCAGGTGGACCTTGAGACGATGCCAATTTTTGTCAGGGCCGGATCAATTATACCGATAGATCCGCTAAGACAATTTGTGTCGGAAAAAGTTGAAGATGACCTTACATTCAGAATCTACACGGGTGCTGATGGCGAATACACTCTGTATGAAGACGATGGCATATCAAATGAGTATCTCCGCGATAAAGGTTACAATCTGATCAGACTGCTGTGGGATGATTCGTCCAGAACCTTGACATTTGATCCGTCTGTCATGAAGCTGAACGGCAACGCACAACGGACATTTAAAGTCCTGACTATCCCTGACGGCAAAA
Organism: Bacteroidales bacterium; assembly: GCA_034002785.1. Taxonomy (GTDB): domain Bacteria; phylum Bacteroidota; class Bacteroidia; order Bacteroidales; family VadinHA17; genus SR-FBR-E99. The sequence goes on along the minus strand of JAVEZX010000129.1, from coordinate 4,689 downwards.
CCTATGAATTCCTGTTTGACGGGAAACCCGTCAAACAGGTACTTGATTGATTTGCGCCTTTACTCGCAACTCGCAACTCGCAACTCGCAACTCCTACAGGGTTTTCTTGACCTGTACGGTCTGGTATCCCTCTACTACGTCCCCTACCTTGATATCATTGAAGTTGTCAATGTTGAGTCCGCATTCATAGCCTGAGGTTACTTCGCGCACGTCATCCTTGAACCTCTTGAGTGAACCGAGGTCGCCCGTGTAGATCACGATACCGTCACGAATAACCCTCACCTTTGTGTTCCGGGTTATCTTGCCGTCACGCACGAAGCAGCCGGCAACAGTTCCCACCTTTCCGATCTTGAAGACCTCGCGCACCTCCACGGTAGCCACGATCTCTTCCTTGATCTCGGGCGATAGCATCCCTTCCATTGCAGCCCTGATCTCCTCGATGGCATCGTAGATGATCGAGTAGAGGCGTATGTCGATCCCTTCCTTCTCTGCAATTTTCCTTGCGCTGAGCGAAGGTCTCACCTGGAAGCCCACGACAATGGCGTTTGATGCTGCTGCAAGCAGGATATCCGACTCGGATATCTGACCAACGGCCTTGTGGATGATATTGACCTGTATCTCTTCAGTTGAGAGCTTGATGAGTGAATCGCTGAGTGCTTCAACTGATCCGTCGACGTCACCCTTGACAATCACGTTGAGTTCCTGGAAGTTGCCTATTGCAATACGGCGTCCGATCTCGTCCAGTGTGATGTGCTTCTGGGTACGCAGACCCTGTTCGCGCTGCAACTGTGCCCTCTTTGTGGCAATATCTTTGGCCTCCTTGTCAGACTCCATTACATTGAACTTGTCACCTGCCTGGGGCGCCCCGTTAAGACCGAGTATGAGTACCGGCATTGAAGGTCCGGCCTCATTGATCTTCAGGTTGCGTTCGTTGTACATGGCCTTGATGTGGCCGAAACAGCTTCCTGCGATTACAACGTCACCGACCTTTAGGGTCCCTGCCTTGACAAGCACCGTTGCCACGAAGCCGCGGCCCTTGTCGAGCGATGACTCCAGAACGGCGCCAACTGCAAGCTTGTCGGGATTTGCCTTCAGTTCGAGCAGTTCGGCCTGCAGCAGAATCTTCTCAAGCAGCACGTCTATGTTCAGTCCGTTCTTGGCTGAGATCTCCTGCGACTGGTATTTGCCGCCCCACTCCTCAACCAGGAAGTTCATGCTGGCAAGCTCCTCACGGATCCTGTCAGCATTGGCTGTTGGCTTGTCTATCTTATTGATTGCAAAGATGATGGGAACACCGGCAGCATGCGCGTGGTTTATTGCCTCGCGGGTTTGCGGCATCACTCCGTCATCAGCTGCAACGACGATTATCACTATATCGGTTATCTGTGCACCGCGGGCACGCATGGCCGTAAAGGCTTCGTGACCCGGGGTGTCGAGGAAGGTAATGATCTTGCCGTCATCCAGGTTGACACTGTAGGCTCCAATGTGCTGTGTTATACCGCCTGCCTCGCCGGCAACGACGTTAGCGTTTCGGATATAGTCAAGCAGCTTTGTCTTTCCGTGGTCAACGTGTCCCATAACCGTAACAATCGGGGGACGCGGCTGGAGATTCGTTTGGTCATCTTCCTCTTCCTTGACTGCCTCCTGCAACTCGGCGCTGACAAACTCTACAGAGTAGCCGAACTCCTCGGCCAGCATGGCCATGGTCTCGGCATCAAGACGCTGGTTGATGGAAACGATCAGCCCAAGGCTCATGCATGTTGAGATGATCTCCACCACCGGAACATCCATCATCGTGGCCAGCTCGTTGACCGACACGAATTCGGTAACCTTGAGAACGCTCTTTTCGAGTTCTTTCTTTTCAGTCTCGTCCCTCATCCTCTGGTTGACGGCATCACGCTTGTCACGGCGGTATCTTGCCACCTTCGACTTGCTCTTGCTCATCAGGAGGTTTACGTCCCTGATGTTCTTGGATACGTCTTCCTTGTCTACTTCGGGTCTGAGGGCCCGGAACGACTTCTTCCTGTCGCCTCCGCGGTGATCCTTCGGCTGTGGTTTTTTATCCTTCTTGCTGTCAGGAGCAGGAGCCGGAGGATTATCCAGGGCTACCTTCTCACGGGGTTTCGGTTTTATCCTTTCCCTCTTCTTGTCGTGACGCTGACGGGCATCTGCAGACTGATCGCGGCTCTTCTTGACTTCCGGGACAAGGACTATCTTGTCAACAATCTTCGGGCCGGCAAGTTTCTCATAACCAGGGCGGAAGATCTCGGTCTCCTTCGGCTCCGGAGCGGGAGCAGGGGTCAGGGCAGCAACGGGTTCCTCAGCCGGTACGGCGGTTTTTGCTTCAGGCTCTGCAGCCGGTGCAGGCTCATGCTTTGTCTCTGTAGCTGCAGGTTCCGGCTCCGGCTGCCTGGGAGTTGCCTTTTTGGAACTCTTCTCAGGCCTGGCAAGCTTGTCAAGATCTACCTTGCCAACCACCTTCGGTTGCCTTGGGCTGCTTGCTGTCACGGGTTCTGCAGGAGCAGCCGCAGCGGCAGCCTCAACTGCCGGTTCTTCCTGCACTTCAGGTTTCTGAACCGGCGCTTCGGGTTCCTTCTTAACAGGTTTGGCCGGCGGCGTGAGATCCACCTTGCCTACAGTCCTGATCTCGGGCTTCCGTATCTCGGTGCGAAGATCTATGTGCTTCTTCACTCCAGAGATGTCCGTGACGAGGAAGTCCTCATCGGGCTCGCCGGTATCGCCCTCCCTGCCTGTCTCCATATCTTCAATGGAAAGCGACTTCTTGGGGGTGATCTTCTCTTTGAGCGCCAGCTTCTCAGCATCCTTTTTCACACTGAGATCACTGCTGTATTCCTTGACTATCAGAACGTAAGCCTCAGGCGGAATCTTGCAGTTGGGATCATGGGAGATCTCAAATCCCTTTTTGTGAAGGAACTCTACGATCGTCTGTATCCCGACATTGAATTCGCGGGCTGCCTTGCTTAAACGTATGGCTTTCTTGTCTTCAGTCATATATCCCTTTATGATACCTCTTAATAAGTTTATATTTCTGCCTACCGGGAAGCAGGTTATTCTTTTTCAAATTCTGATCTGAGGACATTGACAACTTCCTTGATTGTCTCCTCTTCAAGATCTGTTCTCTTTACCAGGTCATGGACGGTGAGCCTGAGCACGCTTCGTGCCGTGTCACAGCCTATGGCTTTAAGTTCGTCTATGATCCAGCCTTCAATCTCATCTGCAAACTCGTCAAGGCTGACATCCTCTTCATCCTCGTTGTCCGGTTCGCGGTAAACCTCTATGTCATATCCGGTGAGCTGGCCGGCCAGTTTGATGTTCAGACCGCCCTTACCGATCGCCAGTGACACTTCACTCGGCTTGAGATATATCTCAGCCTTTTTCTCGGATTCGATCAGCTTGATTGATGAGATCTTGGCCGGGTTCAGTGCCCTTGATATGAACAGCTGAATATTCGATGTATAGTTTATCACATCGATGTTCTCATTGCGCAGCTCGCGAACGATGCCGTGTATCCTCGAACCCTTCATCCCTACGCATGCGCCAACCGGGTCAATACGTTCGTCATACGACTCTACTGCTACCTTGGCTCTTTCACCCGGTACCCTTACGATCTTCCTTATTGTAATAAGTCCGTCAAATATCTCTGGCACCTCAAGCTCGAAGAGCCTCTCGAGGAAGACAGGTGATGTACGGCTGAGAATGATGTTCGGGGTGTTGTTCTTCATCTCCACCCTGATGACAACCGCACGGATTGTATCGCCCTTGCGGAAATGGTCGGAGGGTATCTGCTCGGGCTTCGGAAGAATCAGTTCATTGCCGTCATCGTCAAGAACGAGGGTCTCGCGCTTCCACACCTGGTACACCTCACCTGTGACGATGTCACCGATACGGTCCTTGTATTTCAGGTAAATATTGTTCTTCTCAAGATCAAGAATCCGCGCCACGAGGTTCTGTCTCAGGGCAAGTATTGCCCTCCTGCCGAAGTCGAGGAATTTGACCTCGTCAGAGACCTCTTCGCCCACCTCGTAATCCTCGTCAATCTTATGTGCTTCGGAAAGCGGTATCTGGGTGATGGGGTCTGTGAGCTGGTCATCTTCAACCACTTCGCGGTTGCGCCAGATCTCAAAGTCACCCTTGTCAATGTTGACGATGATGTCAAAGTTGTCTGCCGACCCGTATTTTTTTGCAAGCATACCCCGGAAAACATCCTCGAGCACGCTCATCATCGTGGGCCTGTCAATATTTTTAAGCTCCTTGAACTCCGAAAAAGTATCTATAAGATTAACATTTTCCATTGCTGTAATCTATACTTTTATTTGAATGATATAATAACTTTAACTGACTTAACATCTTCATAATTAAACGATCTGACTGCAGTGACCTTCTCTTTTTTCAGTTTTGTTTCGGTCTGCAGGTCAAATCCTCCGGCCGTCACGTTCATCATGACACCCTTGAGCCTTTCTCCCTCGCCGGTGGTGACATCTACCATCCTGCCTTCATTTTTAATAAACTGTTCCGGCACGAGCAGGGGCATATCCAGGCCGGGTGACGAGACGTTGAGCTCATAATCGCCCAGTTCCTCTCACAGCTCGTTGCCTATATGTTTGCTGACCATAACACAGTCCTCAATCTTCAGCCCTTCCGGCCGGTCTATGAGAACAGTAATACGGC
>JAVEZX010000128.1:4202-7341 GCA_034002785.1 Bacteroidales bacterium | reverse complement strand
CGTTTCCAGCCTTTCGGGCCTGAGAACACCGCTCCGGTTTTTGCCTCACGCAGGGTCAAGACCCTGGCCTGTCAGCCCGTGGGCTCCAACGGGATGCACCTCAAGCTCACATTTGCACGTCAGAACGGCGAGCCTGTCAGCGCCATTGCCTTCGGCCAGGCTGATATGATCGAGACCTTCCGCGATGCCGGAGGTATAGTGGATATCGCCTACTCGGTAGAGCTGAATGAATTCCGCGGAAAGACATCGGTGCAGCTGAATATTAAGGATATCAAAGGTTAGAGGCAATAGGCAGCAGGCAGTAGTCTTATTTTTCTGCATATCATGCTGGCTCTGTCCTGGTATTGACAACACTATTGCCTATTGCCTATTGCCTACTGCCTTTTTTTTCATCTTTCCCTTGACTTTTTCCCCTCCCTGTCATAAATTTGAGACTGTAATTATGTCTCAACATGATGCTGCGGTGGAATGCGGTATTGGTGTCTGCTTTTATTTTTGCCACCTGGCTTAGGGCAGGTGAACCTCTGTTTGTGCCACACGGTGCAGATGCCATGGGTATGGCATACGCTGTGGCTGCCACCCCCGGACATTGGAGCTGCTTCCACAACCAGGCCCTGCTGACAAGTGTGACCTCGTCCGGCTTCTCTGCCTCACTGGAGAACCGCTTCATGATGCCGGGACTCTCATCAAAGGCAGTAAGTGCTGTCATCGCCATGAAACCAGCCCCTTTGGGACTTGTCGCATCCCATTATGGCAACGCCGATTACTTCAGGATATTCACAGGGCTGGGCAGCGCGGTGCGAATCACCAAAGCCGTCTCGCTGGGAGTACAGGTTGATTATATCTCTGAACGCAGCATCGGTGAATACCGCGATGTGTCCCACGTTACATTTGAAGCGGGGATGACCTGTCTGATTTCCTCATCGCTGACCTTCGGACTGCACCTCTTTAATCCTGCATCTCCGCTCAACTCTCTGCCTTCATCGATAGAGGCCGGGATTCACTGGCAGCAATCAGATGATCTCATGCTGGCTTTCGGAAGCTCAAAAGCCACCAACGAACCGCTCTCGGTACAGTGTGGGCTGAGCTGGAATGTACAGGACAGGCTGGTCATAAGATCCGGATACATGAGTTCTCCCTCAGCTTTTACTTTTGGCATAGGATTCAGGACAGGCCAGTTGCAGACTGATGCCGGATTTCTACTAAACGGGATGGCTTGCGTGACATCCTCAATATCACTTACATGGACAATCAAATGATCTGTCCTGGCAACCGGATATTCCTCAGAACTGCATTGGCTGTCGTAATCGGGCTGCTGTATCCGGCTGCGGCCCTGTGCCAGGAACAAAATACCGCAATCATGGAGGCAGCGGAAGAGATACTTGCCCTCTCGGATGAGGCTGATCTCTCTTCATTGCTCGAAGATCTGGCCGGACTGAAAGAGTCTCCCGTGGATATCAACAGCGGAGATGAGAAGGAAATATCCCGGTTATTCTTTCTGACGGAGTTCCAGGTTATAGTACTGGCCGATCATGTCAGGAAGAACGGTGCTGTGCAGACAATCTATGAGCTTGCATTACTGCCTGCTTTTGACAGAAGCACTGTCATGCTCATGGCGCCGTATATCTTGCTTAAGCCGTCAGACGAAAATGCAGTGAGAAGCTATGGCCGCACTCAGGTAACGGTTACAGCCTCAACCCGGTTCGGCGCTGCATATGATGGAACAGACGGAATCCGGTCATTGCTGAAGCTGAAACATGAACACGGTCGTTTCGGCTTTGGCCTGACAGCTGAGAATGACCCCGGGGAAAAGTTCACATTTGAAAAGACTCCCGGCTGTGACTTCCTCTCCGGCTACCTTGAAATGGGCGGAAGAGGCATGATAAAAAGTGTAATAATAGGCGATTACAAGCTCAGGCTGGGAGAGGGCCTGGCTTTTAACAGCGGCCAGTGGATGGGTTCATGGCTCAGCGCGCCGTCATTCATATCAGGCAGATCCTCAGCGTCGCCATACACATCCACCGAAGAGAACAACTTTCTTCGCGGTATATGCATTGCGCTGGGTAACAGTAACTTCGGTGCCGTGGTCTTTTCATCCTTAAACAAGATCGATGCACGGCTTATTCTCAATGAAGACAGTCTTGCAACCGGTATCAGCAATCTCGTCATGGGTGGTCTGCATACTACAGAATCCCAGATCAGTGCGAGAAACAGCCTCACCGAGACTGTGGCCGGCCTGCACCTTACCGCAGGGGCTAAAAAGGTCCGGGGCGGTCTGACCGCTGCAGCAACATATTTCTCCCTGCCCTTCATCCCTGACAGAACCAGACCGGAAAATCTCCATGATTTTGAAGGCGACAGGCTATTGAATTTTTCTGCAGATTTCAGGGCCGGCACCGGTCCGTTGCTTCTTTTTGCAGAGGCAGGGCTGGGTATGCCTGGCTCATGGGCAATCATCGCAGGACTGAGGGCGAAGCCATCTTCAAGGGTAACATTCAATCTTCTGGCCCGCCGTTTCTCTCCTGATTATCATGCCTTCCATTACGGGGCTTATAAGGCAGGCTCAGGCTCGGGCAACGAGACCGGCCTGGCGGCATCAATACATCTGGAGGCTGCAAGACATCTCTTTATCACTGCAGGGGCTGATCAGTACAGGATACCAGCTCCGCGATATCGCTCTGCAGCCTCTTCATATGGCAGCAGGATTGAGATAAAGGGCGAGTACCTGCCACGTGATGACCTCTCCCTGAGGTTTTCATACACTTCCTCATCGCGTGAATATGACATCTCTTCTGAGACAGGCATGGCATCTTCCATGACACACACAAGACATCAGGCCGGTTTTGTATTTGATTGTGAACCAGCACGGGGCTTTCGTCTTACAACTCGGATATCCGGATCATTTATCTCACCTTTACAGGAGAAGGGATATCTTCTGTGCCAGGATATGACTCACTCGTTTCGCAAGATTCCGGTTCGCGTCTGGTTCAGGTATGCCCTCTGTTCCACCGGAGGGTGGGAGAGTCGTCTCTATGCCTGGGAAAATGATCTTCTCTCATCGTTCAGTGTGCCTGCACTCTACAGTGAGATGACCCGCTCTTTCATCATGGTCTCCTGGAAACCCACAGACAATATCGAG
>JAVEZX010000128.1:0-4102 GCA_034002785.1 Bacteroidales bacterium | reverse complement strand
ATAGTCAGTTTGTCCTGTTCTTAAACCTCACCGCTCCAAGCTCTTCATTTGCCTTTACGATCTTTTCCTTCAGGCTCTCCTTATAGGCGATGAGTCTCTCCATGACGGCCGGGTCTCCCGTGGCTATCATCTGAGCTGCCAGGATGCCTGCGTTAAGGGCTCCGTCGATTGCAACTGTGGCAACCGGTATTCCGGGAGGCATCTGTACTATGGCCAGCAGGGCGTCCATGCCGTCGAGGGAGGCTTTGACCGGCACTCCGATGACCGGCACCGGGGTCATTGCTGCAATAACTCCCGGCAGATGTGCCGCCATGCCTGCGCCGGCAATAATGACCTTAACGCCCCGGCCTGCTGCGCCTCTGGCAAACTTTTCAACCGCCTCGGGGGTGCGGTGCGCAGAGAGCGCATTGATCTCAAAGGGGATACCTACACTGTCAAGAAACTCTGCGGCTTTCTCCATGACCTTAAGGTCGGAGACGCTGCCCATGATGATGCTGACTGCCGGATTCATATGCTCTTTTTTAATGATACCTGATTGCCGGAGCAAAATTAAACTTTAAATTTATAATTTAGCGGCATCAACCACCTCAACCATGAACGAGATCAAAGTACTGGACAGAGAGTTCTCGGTGTACATCACCGAAGATGAGATACAGAGCCGTGTAACGGCGCTTGCGGAAAAGATCAGCGAGGACCTCAAGGGTCAGGACGTCCTCTTTTTCGGCGTATTGAACGGAGTCTTTCTCTTCGCAGCCGACATATTCCGGCAGATAACCCTCGATTGCCAGGTCTCGTTTATTAAACTGGCATCCTACGACGGGACTTCCAGCACCGGAAAGATCAAGGAACTTATCGGATGGAACGAGGATATAACCGGTAAGACTGTTGTTGTCCTCGAAGATATTGTTGATACCGGCGCCACACTGGAGCGGGTCATCGGCGAACTGAAGCTGAGAAAGGCAGCTGATATAAAGATCTGCACCCTGCTTTTTAAGCCGGAAGCCTATACGAGAGATATTCCGATAGACTACATCGGTTTTGAAATCCCGAATAACTTCGTGGTGGGATACGGCCTTGACTATGACGGCTATGGCCGCAACCTGAAGGCGATTTACAAACTAACAAAATAACATTCTATAAATGGTAAATATTCTTATGTTTGGCCCTCCCGGTTCAGGGAAGGGAACACAATCGGTAACCCTGGCCGGGAAATATAACTGCCTTCATCTCTCAACAGGTGACATGCTAAGGGCAGAGCTGGCCGCTGGCACACCGCTGGGAAAGAAAATGGAGGCTATAATGGCAGCCGGCGAACTGGTGCCTGATGATGTGGTGATCGCAATGATTGCACAGAAGATTGACTCTACCACCGGAAAAGCGGGTTTTATCTTTGACGGCTTCCCGCGAACAGTGGAACAGGCTGAAGCCCTGCAGTCGATGCTTCAGGAAAGAGGCATGGCAATTGACCTCATGCTTATCCTGGAGGTGAATGATGCCGAGCTGATGGATCGAATGAAGAAGCGTGCGCTGGTCTCCGGCAGGGCCGACGATGCCGATGAGGCAATCATCAATAACCGCATTGCCGTATATCGTGCAAAAACAGAACCTGTAATTGAATTCGGAAGGAAAACCGGTGTAGCGAGGAGCGTTGATGGCGTAGGATCCATTGGTGACATCTTCGACAGGCTCTGCACAGAGATAGAAACAGTTATTTAGCTGATGGCTGATACAAACTTCGTAGATTACGTAAAGATCTTTTGCCGTTCCGGCAAGGGAGGCCCGGGATCAGCACACCTGCGGCACGAAAAATCCAATCCCAGAGGCGGCCCTGATGGCGGCGACGGCGGCAGGGGGGGCGACGTAATCCTGCGGGGTAACTCCCAGCTCTGGACATTGCTCCACCTGAAGTTCACGAAACACCTCTTCGCCGGCCACGGCGGATCGGGATCATCAAACCAGAAGACTGGCGCTGACGGCGAGGATATATATATCGATGTACCGCTCGGCACTGTTGTAAGAGATGCTGAGACAGAAAAATTCATCCTTGAGATCACACACGAAGGCGAAGAGAAGATTCTTGTAAAAGGCGGTCGCGGAGGGCTGGGCAACACCCACTTCAAGTCGGCCACCTTCCAGACACCCCGTTTTGCACAACCGGGTGAACCTTATATTGAAGGATGGTTCATCCTCGAGCTTAAAGTTCTTGCTGACGTAGGGCTGGTTGGATTCCCCAATGCAGGGAAATCGACACTGCTATCGGTTATGAGTGCCGCAAAGCCTAAGATAGACAACTACCCGTTCACAACCCTGACTCCCAATCTGGGCATTGTAAGCTACCGCGAAGACAAGTCGTTTGTTATGGCTGACATCCCCGGAATCATCGAAGGAGCTGCAGAGGGCAAAGGGCTGGGGCACAGGTTTCTGAGGCATATCGAGCGCAACTCCGTGCTGCTTTTCATGATCCCTGCCGATACCGGTGACATAAAAAAGGAATACGGCATCCTGGTGGAGGAACTCCGGAAGTATAATCCGGAGCTTCTTGACAAGCAGAGGGTGATGGCCATCTCAAAAGCAGACCTGCTGGACCAGGAACTGACGGATGCGATGCGCCCCTTGCTTCCTGATGACATACCGGCAGTATTCATATCCTCGGTTACCGGCATGGGCCTCAAGGTTCTTAAGGACATGCTCTGGCGGGCCATAAACAGCTGACCATGATTGAGCTGGACAGGAGCATATTTCTTTTTCTGAATTCACTTAACACACCCTTTCTTGATGAGGTGATGTGGATTGTGAGCATGAAAGTGGTGTGGATTCCTCTCTATCTGGCAATTAGCTGGCTGATCTTCCTCAGGTATGGGAAACGTGCATGGATACCTCTTGCCCTGGTACCGGTCCTGGTCCTGATTGACGACCAGGGATCAACCCTGTTGAAGAACCTGACTGAACGCCCACGACCCTGCCGTGAACCTGACCTGGCAGGCATGGTTCATACTGTCAACGGATACTGTGCAGGGATGTACGGGTTTGTATCCGGTCATGCTTCAAACAGCTTCGGGATAGCCATATTCTCCTCCCTGTTGCTTAAGAAGAGGTATATCACCTGGGTTCTCTTTATATGGGCTTTCCTGGTCTCTTATTCAAGAATTTATCTTGGTGTCCATTATCCAGGTGACGTGATAGGGGGAGCACTTCTGGGCCTGATGGCTGGTGCCGGTCTGGCGCTTGCGGCAATAAAAATAGACAAAAGCATAAGACAATGAATATAATCAAGTCACTGTGGGTCTGGGTTTCGAGCATAACCTTTATCCTGCTCGCTTTCCCCGTTGCACTGATACTCTGGTTGCTGGCACTGGCCTTTGACAGCCGGCGACTGATGAACAACAGGTGGATGGTCATCCAGGGCATCGTGCTGACAAAGATGAGCCCCTTCTGGAAAGTCATAGTCGATGGGAGGGAAAAGATAGACCATAACCAGGCATACATCATCATACCCAATCACCAGTCGCTGCTCGACATCGTCTTTTTCAACATGCTTCGCCACCGCCTTAGATGGGTCTCCAAGAAGGAGATCTTCCGCGTGCCGCTGGTGGGTTGGGAGATGAGGATGGTCAAGTACATCGAGCTGATCAGGGGGAACAAGGCAAGTGTGATAAGGATGATGGAAGAATGTGTGGCATCATTGCAGGAGGGTATCTCGGTGGTGATTTTCCCGGAAGGGACCAGGTCGCTCACCGGGGCCATCGGCAAGTTCAAGACCGGGGCCTTTCAGCTTGCAGTGAAGACTGACAAGCCACTTCTCCCGGTGCTTATTGACGGAACGGGTGAGATCATGCCCAAGAAGGGAGGTATCATCTTCCGGAACCGAAAGGTTATAAGAATACGTGTACTTGATCCTATCTTCCCGGGACAGTTTGGAACAGGTGATCCCGAGCAGCTGGCCACAAGGGTGCAGGCACAGATGGTTAGGGCAATGGACCAGCTGAGAAGCGGGCAGTAAATTACGGTTTTGGCCCTTTTCTGCAATTCTTGATCGGCCGCCCCCACTATTGCCTACTGCCTATTGCCTGTTGCCTCAATCACCAACAGGGTGATAATTCAC
>JAVEZX010000127.1:0-7352 GCA_034002785.1 Bacteroidales bacterium | reverse complement strand
GCGTGCAAAGGATCGGTATGTGACAAAGATATTGTCACCGTAGCACAGCGAAACTCTTATAGAACATAATTAAGGAATTTTAAGAATTAATTCCGAAAACCGGGAAGGGATCCATGGTTGTACGGAAAAAAGAAGGCCGTCTCCTCCTTTGGAAAACGGCCTGTTTATCTTATAATCAGGGACTTCGCTGCCCGGACTACCTTATATTCCTGTAATGTTCGTACCGCTTGAGAATATCAGCAACGTATGCATTTACCTGCACCCCCTGCTTCAGCCGGCCGTTTCTGACCACCGGGTCACCATAGAAGACCGGATCCGACTTGCGTTCCAGGAACAGTGCTACGTTATCTTCCCATTTGCCGGTATCCAGACCGTTCTTCTCCGCCAGCCTGATGGCGTCAATCACATGGCCGTGGCCGGCATTATATGATGCGAGAATAAACTTCACCCTCTCGTCCGGATCGGAAACCCAGTCGTCAAACAGTCCATCAAGCATGCGTATGTAACTTATGCCCGCAAGAATGTTATTTTCAACTGAATGAGTGACATCCAGACCAAAATGCTGTCCAGTCTCTGGCATAACCTGCATCAGTCCGTATGCACCGCGAGGCGAAATAACGGAAGGATTGAACCTCGACTCCTGGTATATCAGTGCCGCAACAAGACGCCAGTCCCATCCAATGCTTTCGCTGCATTTCTTGATGATGTCATCAAAGGGCGAAACCTTCCCCCCTCCGTTCGTGGCGAAGTATTCGGAACCGGCTATGGATGCTGGACGCGAACCGCTGAAATACTTTCTCTCCAGCCGCGCATATTCCCTCGTAGTCTTGAATCCCGTGATCCAGCGGTTGAGCTCGGCCACCAGGCCATCAGTACCGTCCTTCCTCACGCTCCATGCAATGTTGAGCGGGAAGCTGACCGGTGTCGACAGGTCAAGCTCTGGATAGAGTGAACCGATGATGTTCGACATATAGTCGTCGCATACCGTGTATTCGATCTCTCCGCGTGCAACCTGGCGGGCAAGTTCCTCAGCATCAAACGGTACTTCTATAACACCTATATCCATGCCTGACTCACGCTCCAGATTATAGAGACGCTGAGCATACGAGGATCCTTTTTGTACATAGACTGTCTTTCCCGCGAGATCCAGCTGGTTTATGACAAGATTCTCTGCGATTTCATCAGCAGTCATCCTGTTCCACCCTGCCGGTCTGCGCTGTACCAGCACCTGTGTCGCCTGAATAAGGGGCTCTGTGAAACGCATCATCTCCTTACGGTCTGCACTGACTGACAGCCCTATGGCAACCAGGTCAGCAGCACCCGACTGAAGATATCCCAGTGCTTCATCAATATCATTGCTTGTAATTATCTCAAGTTCAAGATCCTGATGATCTGCGAACTTTTTGAGTAACTCGAAATGAAAGCCCATCGGCTCTCCCTTATAGATAAAGTAGCTCGTTTGATTCACATTCGTAACCGCCCTGATCTTGCCTTCGGCAAGGATTGCGCCCAGATCACGCGCGGGAACTGAATTGGTCTGAACCATTCTGTTCTCCGTTTCGCAGGAGATAACTGACAGAAATACAATAAACAAGAACGAAATAAACTTCCTCAATACAAAAACAATTAGTCCGACAATTTTAACAATCCTCTACCGGTATTGTTCATGCCGCAAAGATACAACAATTATTTTAATCGTAGAAAGTCCATGCCAGACCGTACTTTATCATCCTGATATTCAATGGATAACCTGGCATCAGGAAGTACCCGTAACCCGTTAGTCCCGAGTTAACGTGGTCAGCCATAATAAAGAAGCGGGTGCGTTTAACTTTTAGATTGAGGAAAGCATTGATAAACGGATAGTTACCAATTAACGATTCGGTCTGATTATAGTATCTGCCGGTCGCAGGCATATAATTCAGGGCATTGTAGGTGGTATGCATCATCGCCTCTGCGCCGATCTGGAAATAGAGCTCCCCGGAGGTGGCTTTGAACTTGAAAAGATGATCGAAGAAGAAGGCGCTTCTGGCTGTAACCAATGGCAGATCAAGTACATCAGTGTTAGTGCTCTGCTGGAGCAGCACAGTGTTGTCAAGGTGAAGCTTCCACACTACAAACTCCTTCTTTGCGGTCAGTGCAAGGACAGAGAGACCGCCTTCATGCTGGGCAGGGATTGCACCTGTCCCGAAATGGGTAAAGTTATCAACAATGGCATAGTTGAATTTCAGACTCATTTTTAGATTGGGCCATGAAAGTGAGGAGCCTGCCATGAGCCTGAACTCACGTTTGATGTCAAGATTCCAGCTGAAGTTGTTCGAACCCCATGTAGTGTACCAGAAAGAGGGGGTAAAGCTTGCGATGGTGCCGGTTGCATCCCAGGTGATCATACCTTTGCGGCCTGTATCAAACTCCTTGTAGATACGTCCGTTAACAATGAAGTCGCCTGCCCTGTAACCCTGAAACCAGAGGTCGCCCGAGGCACTCCACCCGAATTTGCTGCCAATATTGTTGAAAACTTTTCCGGTTAGAACCAGGGAATTGGTGGTTTTTCTGAGGGTATCCGGCCTCGTAAGAGTGTCGCCGGGCATAACGAAACCGAAGGCGCGAAGCTCGCTCCTCACCCCGGCCCCTGCCCCTATCCTGAATCGTTCCGTTCGCCCTGCGGCAAAATCAACCCTGAGCGTATTCGACAGCGTCCGCTGCCGAAGCGAATCCGTTGTCTTAGCCGTGCTGATCATGACTGTGTCATAGAGCGACGACGCGGGATAGCTGTCAAGGTAGTGCCTTGTACTCCACTCCAGAATGCCTATATGCGAAAAGGTGATCGGACCGCTTGAAGTGAGCATCCCGGTAACGGTATCCCGCCTTCCGCCAGGGGCATAGCGCTGAACGACCATCAGGTAGCGGTTCTGGAGGGTGCTCTTCGCATTGTTGAGGGCGTTGAGCCTGAACGGCACGCCGTCAGGTGCATACTCGCTCAGCTGATCAGGGGAAACCATTCCTCCGCTTTCCGAGGATTCGTGATTGTTTATACCGGTGGAAAAGTATGCAGTATAGGGATTGGAATTGTAGGAGGCATGTAACAGAAAGTTCTTGTCAATGGCTTTCTGCAATGTGTACTGGCCGACGTTGTAGACTATATCGTAGACGAGGCCGAAATTGATGAACCTGTTGACGTTCTGGGCGTGCCGTATCCTGAAGGTCTGCTCGGCCTTGCTGCGCACCCCGCCGTTTGACCACCTCAGCTCGGTGAACGGGACGTGAGTATTGATAAAGAGGGTGTTGACCGGGGTGAACAGGAAAGGCATATAGTGGGCATACAGGAACCTGTCAGGCTCCCACTCACGGTCAAAGAAGTTAATCTCGTAGAGCGGTAACCCGTAGTTTCCGTTATAGGCATTGAAATCAGAGATTTTGTCGGCCACCCTGTAACGGTTGAAAAGCGAAAAGGCTGTGTCAAGCGGCACTGCAATCTCGGTGGTAAAATCAGGTGAGAGGGTCCACTGCCTTGTGCCGGTCAGGAAGGCGGTATCCTGCCCTACTACAGGGGAGCCGGTCGGCGAGGGCCCGAATCTTATCCGTTTCTGTTTGCCGGTAACAGGAGGTGAATCGCGGCGGGTTGCAGCTGAAATTGAATCCGGCTGACTGGTTACTCCTGTTGTGTCCTGTTGGCTGACGGTCAGGAGAGTATCCTTCGACACTGTGATGACGCTATCCCTTCTGATTACTCTGAGGGTGTCAGGCTCCTGTGCGTTGAGCGCCAGGGGGAGGAGAACAAGTGCAATATATGCAAGCAGTTTGCGCATCACCGGCAAATTTAGTCAAAAAGTAGACAAGGCAATAGGCAGTAGGCAGTAGAGGGGCGAGCGTTAATAAATGACCCGCCAGCTGGCGGGTCATTTTAGCGATGCAGCCGGTTTGCAGGGGAGGGCGGAATATTGCAGAATGGCTGTAGGCCATTAATAATTGTAGGGCCGGACAGAAAAAATCTGCCCGGCCCCGTGAACAACAACCATATAATGGCAAAAAACAAAATCAGTCTACATTGTCATTCAGATATGCATTGTTTTCCCTGATGACCGGCTGGTTATCCTCATCCAGCGCGAGAGTGAACCTCGATACCTTGCTCCCCGCCGCCTTGCTGGCATTGTGAATGGCAATCTTCTTCCGCACATAGGCCGGCACCTCCTCAAAATCCTCAATATTGTCACTCATCGACTGCGTGGAGAGCCCCTCGTTGCGGATAACATTCTGCATGTGCTTCAGCTTACGCAACGTCCCCTCGTTCCTGTCAGGCGGATTGGGTACAGGACGTGCCGGAGCAGGCGAAATGTTGATGTCACCATCCGGCTCAAAATCAATCACTCCCTGGTTGACGGGCGTGCCGTGAGGGGGAATGGCCCTGTCAGAGGCACGCGTGGCACGAACCACATACGGACCGTCATTCTCGGAAACACCCTCAGTGTGCGACTGCTGCTGAGCGGCATTCAGACTCACAACCTCCCTCCTGGAGTTCGGCTTGTATCCGTCAAGATCAGTACTTGCCTCAAATCCGGTGGCCACAACGGTGACACTTATTGCATCACCAAGCTCCTCCTCCGTGGAGAGCCCCCTGATGATGAGTGCATCATCAGAGATGGCCTCGTAAACGTAGTCGGTCAGCTCACCCAGCTCGTCCATCGTGATCTCATTGGCTCCGGTACCAGACTTGATGTTAAGAAGAATGCTCCTTGCCCCGGTGATGTCATTGGAGCTGAGCAGCGGCGATGTTAGGGCCGCCTCGATAGCCTTCACGGCACGGTCTTCCCCTGACGCCACGCCGATACCCATCAGTGCAACACCGGAATCCCTCATGACCGTATCAACATCTGCGAAGTCAACATTGATGTAACCGGTGCAGGTAATTATCTCCGCAATGCCCTTTACGGCATTGGCCAGAACATCATCGGCACGCGCAAAAGCTGCAGACACTCCCTCGTCACCGTAAATCTCGCGCAACCGCTCATTGTTGATCACAATCAGCGAATCGACCTCATTCTTCAGCTCTCCTATTCCGCTGATAGCCAGCTTTATTCGCTGATTCAGCTCGGATCGGAAGGGAATTGTGACAACTGCCACTGTAAGAAATCCAGCTTCACGGCATGCCCTGGCGATGACGGGAGCGGCTCCCGTACCTGTGCCGCCACCCATGCCGGCAGTGATGAAGACCATCTTGGTATTGCCGGAGAGTGCCTTCAGCACATCATCAATGTTCTCAATGGCCGATTCCCTGCCTCTCTCTGGCTGGCTGCCGGCACCGAGACCTTCGGTGGTGGCTTCTCCAAGCTGTACCTTCACCGGCACCGGACTCTTCATCAGCGCCTGCAGGTCAGTGTTGCAGACGATAAAGTTGACATCCTTTATGCCCTTCCTGAACATGTGGTTGACGGCGTTGCCGCCACCGCCACCGATGCCCAGGACTTTTATTATTGACGACCTGTCCACAGGCAGGTCAAAATTCATCAGATCTTCTGACATGGCTTTATTATTTTAATTCAGGGTGTCATCAAGTTTCTCATCGGTGGCTTCAATGATCTTGCCCCAGAGATTCCTGAATCTTTCGGTTATGGAGTTGCCTCCCTTCGGACGCTCCCCGTAGTATTGCTCTTCAGGCTCCGGCTGATGCTGCGGTGCCTGCACCGGTTCCTCCCTCACATCCTGCGCAGTCTGCTGCTGTGCGGGCTGCGGTGCCGGTGTTTCCTTCCTCTCGCCAAAACGGGCAATGGTCTTGTTCTCCTCGAGATACTCCAGCCCCTTCAGAATCAGACCTACGCTGGTGGCATACATCGGAAGGTTGATCTCATCCCTGCCCCTGCCGGAGATATGAACGTTCGGATGGCCGATCCGCACATCCATCGCCGTCTTGTACTTGACAAGCTGTGGCAGGTTCTTGAGCATCGCACCGCCACCGGTGATGACCACCCCTGCTGTAAGCTTCTCGGCAAAGCCAGAATTCTGTATCTCGAAGTTGACCGCATCAAGGATCTCCTCCATACGGCTCTGGATTATATACGCCAGGTTCTTGAACGTTATCTCCTTCGGCTCGCGGCCGGCGATGCCGGGTATGGAAACAACCTTGTTCTCCGGGGCGATGTCGCCAATGGCATAACCAAACTTAACCTTCAGGTCCTCAGCCTGCTTCTGCAGGATCGAACAGCCCTGCTTGATGTCTTCGGTGACCATGTTGCCGCCGAACGGTATGACAGCAGTGTGCCTGATGACATTGTCATAATAGATGGCCACATCAGTGGTTCCGCCGCCGATATCCACCAGCACGACACCAGCCTCCTTCTCCTCATCGGTCAGCACTGCCTCCGACGATGCCAGCGGCTCAAGCACCAGACTCATCAGGTTCATGCCTGCCTTGTTGATGCACCTTTCAGTGTTGCGTGCCGAGGAGATCTGCCCTATCACGATGTGAAAGTTAGCCTCCAGCCTCTTGCCGCAGATGCCGATCGGATTGTTTATCCCCGACTCGTTATCAACGATGTAAGTCTGCGGAATAACATGAATGATCTCCTCTCCCACATCGATGGGGAGCTTGAACATGTCTGCAGTGAGACGGCGGATGTCGCTGACATCGATCTCCGACTCATGCGAGTCGCGAGTGATGTAGCCGCGCGCCATCTTGCTCTTTATATGCCTCCCTGCGATGCCTACAAAGACATCGGAAAGGGCGAGGCCTGTTCTCTCTTCGAGGTCGTCAACGGTGGTGCGGATAGCCTTCACCGTCTCTTCAATGTTCAGCACCACACCTCGCTTGACCCCTGTTGACGGTGTGTTGCTCAGACCGAGGATCTCAATGCCCCCGTTTCCGTCACTGCGCCCGACAATGGCGACGATCTTCGTCGTGCCGATGTCAATGGCTGCTACTAACTGATCTTTACTGTTCATAGTTCACTTATATGGTTGTTCAATTTTTATCTTCTCTGGCAGACAACCTGCCCTTTATATTCAACATTGACCACCCTGTACCTGTCCCACCCGGCAACAGGCATCGCCTGGCGGTAAAAGACAAGGAGGTTGTGCAGTTTCTCTTCGTAATCGTCAGTACGGCCCAGCCTGACCGTGTGATTGCCCACGTGCGGCACAAGCGTCACCCGGCCGTCACGTGTCATGCTGAGCTGGTCAATCATCTCGTTCCAGAAGCTATGGTCACGGATATAATTCACAAGCTCAAACGCCCGTACCAGGTTCTCCGTTTTCTCCGAGTCATATATGCTGGTGCCGTTCATCTGCTCGACGTTAAACACCATGTCGATCTCCAGTATGTGCAGATTCGGGGTGTAGAGATTATGCCTGCGCATAATGAC
>JAVEZX010000126.1:0-7587 GCA_034002785.1 Bacteroidales bacterium | reverse complement strand
TGTACAGAGGCGATTTCAGATGCATTGACCTGAATCCGTCCCGGATCAGCAAATCCCTTGCCTTCAGCGCATCGGAAGGAGATACAAGCAGGTCGGCATCGCTCATCTGACGCAGTCCCCTGGAACCATAGACAGTGTGCTCCAGCGCCAGCCCCTTAAGCAGCACGACCCTTATTCCTTCCCGCTCAAGCAGCGAGGTCACCCCGGCAGCAGCTTCGGAGATCCATGCCACCCTGGCAATCGATTTGAACCTGAGTCCTTCCAGCAGTGTCCTCTCCGTCTCCGGCACCCTTCCGGCCAGGCCAAGGTCCGATATGTTCTGCCACACCAGCGCGGCCACACCGTGCCTGACGGCAAGGGAGGCAAAGAGCTGCCACGAGGCGAAGGATTCAAACTCTGCGGAGATCCGGCTTTTCTCTTCACCGGAAAATTCCGTCCTGGTCAGCAGCAGCAACAGCTTAACCGACCTCAGAAGCTCGTCGTTCATTTCAGCAACCATCTCACCCGTACCTGCGATCATCTGTACATTGATTTCTGCCTCGTGAACATGGCATGATACCTGCCTCCTGCCGACATCAGCTCATCGTGTGTGCCAGTCTCAACGACCCTGCCGCCGTCAAGCACGATAATCCGGTCGGCATCGCGCACATTGGAAAGGCGATGGCTGATGTAGATGCAGGTACGCCCATCGGTGATGCGGTCCAGATCTGAGAAGATTTCGTATTCAGAATCGGCATCCAGCGATGATGAAGGCTCATCGAGAATCAGCACTGGCGATTTCCTGTAAACAGCCCTCGAGATGGCTATCTTCTGCCACTCGCCCCAGCTGAGCTCGCGCCCCCCCTCGGTGTGATGCCCGAGCTGCGTATTATATCCCTCCGGAAGGGACTCCAGCAGTTCCCTGATACCAGTTGCTTCGGCTGCCAGCCGCACAGCTTCATTGCCGTCAACGGCATCCTGCCCCCCCAGCCTGATGTTGTCACCGGCGCTGAGATAGTAGAGCATGAAATTCTGAAACACCACCGAAAAGAGCCCGCGGTATGACGATGGAGACAGGGTGGCCGCATCCGCTCCGTTCACCGCGATGTGACCTTCGTCGGGATCATAAAGCCTGCACAGCAGCTTCACAAGTGTGGTCTTGCCTGATCCGTTGGGACCAACGATGGCCACCTTCTCACCCCGGGTGATCCGCATACTGACATCCTGAAGAGCCGGTCGTGAAGCACCCGGATATGTAAACGTTATGTTCGCGGCAGCAAGCTCCCTGAATGAGTCCGCATCAGGAGCTGCACCGTCACCTGCCATCTCCGGATTCAGGTCGAGAAAGATGAAAAGATCCTGCAGAAAAATCCTGTTCTCTGCCAACCCAGAATAGCCTGTTACCGCATCGCGAAGGTAAACCATTGCCTGCCTGAAAGCCACCAGGTACATCGCCAGCTCCCCGGCTGTGATGGATTCACCCAGGTACTTCGCCGTTGCGTAAATCACCACCCCGGCAAAAGCTGCAACCTTAAACAGTGAAGAGAGGCTCTCTGGGATGATGTTCCTTCGTACAGTCTGCAGCTCCGGTTCACGAGAGTCCCTGAAGTGCTTCCGGAAAAGCCTCTCGAAGTACCCTCCCAGATCGAAAAGTTTCACCTCCCTTGCAGGCTTCTCTCCCGTCATCAACCAGCTGAAATAGGAGGCCTGCCTCGCATCGGCGGTTACGCTCTTCCTGGTCTCATAAATCCTTTGCGAATTGCGCACCCTCACAAGAAGGACCGGTATAAAAGCCGCGGTCAGGACTAGAAGCGGAATCAATCCGAAAGTCCTAAGAATATAAGCCATCGCGGCGAAGGATATCACCCCGCGAAGCACCGTGATAAAATCAGCTGTCAGCGCCGCCGGCCGCCAGGAGATGTCTCTCGCAGCCCTCTCGAGGCGGTCATGGAACAGCGGATCCTCGAAGAAGCGCAGCCCCAGGCGGCCAGCATGAGCGTGGATCAGTGACGAGATATGCCCCTCAAGCAGATAGGAGTGCCGCTTCGTTATATAGTTACCCGCAAATGAGAGCAGATCATCTGCCAGCAAGGCCAGGGCGATGACAACGGTGAGCCATGTCAGGGCGGAAAGTGTTGCGCCCGTCTCAGCTGTCATCTTCGACGCCCCGTCACCTGTAAGAAGATCCACAAAATGGCCAAGCAGGAGCACTGCAGCCAGTGGTATCAAGGCCCTGGCAATCAGTATAATGATGCTCAGCGCCGTCTCCCTTCCGGAACTCTCCGAGAGCAGGTGCAGCGCACGCCGTATTGTATTGGATTTTGACAACATCCGAAGGTGTTATATACAAAGATAACAAGAAGCAGCATCAATCCCTTCAGCAGATTATTCTTATAAATACATCACTGCCCTTGACAAAGCTCTCAGAATTCTTACTTTTGTGAGCAATAACGACTTCCGCCTGCTCAAATTACTGCTGTCTGAAACATTTGGCCATCAGGGTCGTTATATCTTTATAAATAGCTGTCATGAAAAGGACCTTTCTGTTGATTTTAATAATGAGTCTTATCGTGCCTTCCCTGACGGCGCAGATCACGGGCACCGGGACGCGCACCAACCCTTACAAGGGAATTAACGCTGGCAATTTTACAATCAGCGGGACGAAATATTTCACCAGCAATATCGGGGTTTCATCCGGAATCCTTACAATATTACCGGGATCAAAGCTCATCAGCCTGAGCAAATATGGTTGTATAATGATCAGCGGCACAGGCCAGGTAAGTGCACAGGGCACAGCCCTTGGTCCCATACTGGTGTCAAGCGATTCAGACGGTGACGGCAACATAGGTGAACCCTCCGATCTGTGGGGAAATTTCTACATGACCTCAAGCCGGACGAGTACTTTCTCCTATTGCACAGTGGAAAACGGAGAGAGAACCAGATTCAAATTCACAGGCGGAGCATTCCATGTCGGCTCCGGCACTGTCAGGCTGATCAACTGTACCATAAGGAACTGCAGGGCATTTAACGGTGGCGGCATATATGTGGCAGGAGGATCAACATTCACAATGTTCAACACAATCCTGAAAGATAATATAGCTTATGATCAGGGTGGCGCAGTTTACATGGAACCAGGAACCTCGCCTCTGATCTCTTCCTCTCTCATCTTTAACAATTCAAATACTTCAGCTCTGCTCAAAGGCGGAGCCATAGCCGCAATCTCGGCATCACCCGTAATAGTAAACTCAACGTTTGCGTTAAACAGCTCTTCAGCGGGAGACGGTGCTGCTGTTTACCTTGAAAACTCTCCCGGTGCCAATATAGTAAACTCTGTTTTTTGGGGAGGTTCTTTGCCGGCAAGCCTCTCAGGGACTCCCTCCTCAGTGTTTAACACCTGCGCCATAGAGGGAACCTCCTACCCTGAATGCATAACCCTTAACAGCATCAACACCTCTTCTGACGGTCCTAACTTTACAAATCCTTCAGCGGGGGACTTTTCAATTGGATTCATGTCTCCCCTGCGTGACGGCGGAAAGGATGAATATGGCTATATCCTGATACCCCCGAATGACATTATAGGCTCCGGCCGCATCGGGCTAACAGATATCGGCGCCTACGAGATGATCTACAGTCGCTGGCGCGGCGGCAATACAAACTGGGGTGATCCGGCAAACTGGGAAGCGGGCTTCGCTCCCGGAGTCACCAATATCCTGATTCCGGCACAAACGCCTACTCATCCCACCGGTACTCCCGGACCTGCATTCACTCTTAACGCCGGGCTGACAATGGAGATGGAGCCAGGTTCGAAGGCAACCTTCTCCTCGCTCACCAACAACGGCACAATATACCTGCTCTCCGATGCCACCGGCCAGGCTTCGCTTATGACAAACAGCTATTCCGGCAGCGCCGGGAACCTCAACGTCGGCCATTTCCTTACCTCGGGCCCGACCGGCGATTGGTGGCACTACATAGCAGCCCCGGCCACGGTTTCAAAGACAGTCTTCACGGACATCGAGCCGGAGATGCTTGTGCGTTACGACGAAACGAAAGTAGTTACAGACATAGTCGAAGGGTGGCAGTGGCACGACGGATATGGCGGCACCACACCGTTCAGCAACCTGACCGCGAAGGAAGGGTATGACGTCAGCGTCCTCACCGACGTTACAATGACCTACCGGAACCTCAAGTCGCTCACCACCTCGATGGGCAGGATAGACCTTCCGTTCAGCGGTTCCGGCAAGGACACCGCCATGTTTGGCTATTCACTTATCGGCAACTCCCTTACCTGCGGGATAAACTGGGACCAGGTGGCCTATTCACATGATCATAAACTGCTCAGGCACGGCTATTACGTACGGACCGTCTCAGGCGAGGAAGCTTCGTATGTCAATGGTATTGGCACCAACGGCGCCACGGCCCACATCGCCCCGCTGCAGGGATTCTTTGTACGGACAAGGTCTTTGGACACATATATTACAATTGCTGACAACGCCCGCGAGCACAATGATGCCCCGAGGTTCAAGTCGGCAGAACAAATACCGCTTCTCAGGCTGACACTATCTTCGGCTGCGGCCCGCGACGAGATGGTTATCAGGTTTGACCCTGAGGCCACCTTTGGATTTGACGGCCACCTCGATGCCGGGAAACCGTTCACCCACCTGAAGGGAAGGATGAGACTCTACTCTGTACTCCGGGGCGAGAACTATTCAATCAACTCCATCCCATGGCCGTCACAGAGGACCGTCATACCGGTCACCCTCGAGATACCCGGGACAGGAACGTTTAAGATAACACGCACCCAGCTGCAGAACACAGGTGAATACAGATTCATCCTTACCGACACCTTTACGGGCAAGAGCACTGATATGACCACCAATGCAGAATATGCTTTCACGGCAACAGCAGGTACAATTGCCGGCCGCTTCACACTGACCGTGACTCCGCCTGAAATCAAGGCCGCCACAGTTACAGAAGAGGAGAAACCCGAAATTATAACTGAAAGCTCACTCCGTATCTACTCAACTCCCGGAAGGATATGCATCCTCCCGCAGGGGAGCGATTGGGACGGAATTAGCGCTACAGTCAGAATATATGATATCACCGGCAGGATTATACTAGCATCGGACAATGAGCGTTTTAACTCAGGGGAGCTTAATGAATACTTCCCTGGAAACGGAGGCAACCTTATAATTGTGGAGGTTACAGCAGGTGCGAAGAGATATCTCGAAAAGGTGTTTCTTGCACGGTGAGAGTCAATGTGGATAACGAAACATTCACAGTTGAAAAGTGTTTAGGAGTTTAAATATCAAACAGGTTATATTTGAGCAGCGTTATAAAAGCAAATATGAGGGGGAAGAAGAGACGATATGTCAGGCCGGCGGTTATCCGCATTGAGCTTGACAACTCCATCTCCCTGGTCATGATGACCGCTGCTCCGCCTCATCCCCCGGGCAGGAGAAGAAGCGGCGACAGTCAGCCTGACAGTCCGTTCTCATCACCGTTCTCGGATAAGCCGTTCAATTAGTCCGTAACCTCTACCTCGTAGAGTTATAAGAATTGTACACTTGTGCCAGGTAACTGCCCTCACCTCACAGGGTGGAAAAAATGTACACTGGTGCCGGGTAACTGCTCCCACCTCGTAGAGGTGGAAGAATTGTATAATCATGCTACAAAAGAACTCCCCCGGGGCGGGCGGGGCCCACATTCTACAATTCTTATTGCTCTACGTGCATTTTCCATATAATGCTGTTTCTGCTGTGACGCCGACTGCCAACCAAAAAGAAAAGGCGCCACACAGGACGCCTCTTCCGGTTAACAAGATTATTCGCTATCAGTGCAGCAGGGTGATATCACCCGCCTTCTTGAACGGCCTGCCGTTGGCATACTTGCCCTCAACGAGCCATACATAGACCCCCTGCTGGCAGAGCTTGCCCTTGTAGTAACCGTTCCACGGCCTGTTGATGTCAAACGTCTCGAAGATGAGCGTTCCCCACCGGTTGAAGATCTGCATGTGATACTCAAGCACAGTCTCCCTGATGGGCGGGAAGAAGAACATATCCATGGCGTCACCGCTGTTGGGCAGCTCGTCTATCTCTATCGGACCCTCAAGGTTGGGCTTGAAGACCGATGCAAAGATCAGGTCACCGAAGGGCTCCACAGTCACTGCAGGAGACATCACATAGGTGTCATAACACCCGTTGACCGAATAAGCATGCAGTGTGATGTCATAGATACCTTCCGTGGTGTACTTGTGGTACGGATCACGCAGATGCGATGTGTCACCGTCACCAAACTCCCAGATGAAGCTGTCTCCACCCTCAGTGAGGTTGAACAGCCTTACTTCCTCGTCATTTACATACACCTTCGCAGGTGAGACGTCAAAGTAAGCCCTCGGGCCGGGATAGACATGAACTATTTGCGACTCAGTATCCTGTCCGCCGGGACCGGTGACAGTCAGTGTCACCTGGTAGGTGCCGGCCTGCACGTAGGTGTAGTTCGGATTCCTGGCGTTCGACGTATGTCCGTCGCCAAAGTCCCAGTAATAGGTTGTGGCATAGAGCGATGTGTTGTTAATTATCACGTTCCACGGCTGACACCCTGACGGTATCGAGTCAAAGTCAGCTATCGGCGGCGTGGGCAGCACCCTGACGGTATGCACAACTTCTTCGGAACAGACACCGTTGCTTACAGTCAGACTTACGTCGAAGTCGCCCGGTGCTCCGTAGGTATATACCGGAGACATATCAGCCGATGTGTTGCCGTCATCGAAGTTCCACAGCCAGGTCCATGTGCCCGGATTAGTGTTGTTCGTGAAGGTAACGGTGGCAGCCGGGAAGACCTGCGATGCCGGAGTGGCTATATAAGCCGGTATTGGCGTCGGGTAAACAACCACTGGCAGCGTTGTCTCGCTGATACAGCCGAAGAACGACTCCGTCCTGAGGGTGACGTTGAAGGTCACCGGTGCGGTGGTGGGATTGAAGAAGACGTGGCTGATTATGTTTGAGCCGGTCTCCTGGAATCCGTCGCCGTAGTTCCAGTAATACCTGAAGGCGCCCGGCAGCAGCGAGAACATGACGCTCTCGCCGGAGCAAATTGTGTCTTCACTTATTACGAAGTCAGAGAGTATCTCCGGGTAAATTGTGATATTCTGCTCCATCGATGAGACACAGCCGTTGGCCGAGGTAACCTCCAGTCTTACGGTGCGGTAATCGAGGGCAGGGCCGGCATTTGTATAGGTGTGTGCCGGGCTGACCTCCGTCGAAGTACTTGTGTCACCAAAGTCCCACAGCAGCGAGGTGTACCCCGAGGAGCCGTTGGTGAAGTTCACCGTCAGCGGCTGGCATCCGGAGGGTACATCGGCGGTGAACATGGCCACAGGCTTCTCGACCTCCACCACGAGGGTGTCAAGGCCGACGCAACTCTTGCTGTCAGTCACCTGGTATACCAGCCTGTAATAGCCGGCCATCGAGGTGTTGAACACCGGGTTCTAGATGTTGAACTGGTTCAACGGACCAATGTCCCCAAACCACCTGTGAGCTGAGTATACGCCTGAACCTCCTGCCGGGTGTCCGTGCAGCTGCGTGGGTACGCCACCGCAGACGAGCAGGG
>JAVEZX010000125.1:0-7599 GCA_034002785.1 Bacteroidales bacterium | reverse complement strand
GCGGTGCGGACGGGACTCGAACCCGCGACCCTCGGCGTGACAGGCCGATATTCTAACCAAACTGAACTACCGCACCAAAAGCGATGCAAAATTAATCCAATTTTTCATTCCTCAAAATATTTTGTTCAAATATATTCCGGGTTGATCCGAACCATGGAAAAACAACCGTGAAACTGCCTCCCCGGACAGGATTCATATCATGGATCAAATGCTATTTCTGCAGGTTTATTATATTTGTTTTGAAGCCTGATTATGAAGAATATCTACCTCCAGCTGGCAGAATATGATACAACAGTCAAGGGACTGGTGTTAGCCACAGTTGTTGCCTCCAGCGGCTCTACGCCTCAGAAACCGGGAAGCTCCGCACTTTTCATTGACGGCAGGCTGATTGCCGGAACAGTGGGAGGCGGCATAGTTGAAAACAGCGTCTCCCTCTACGCTGCGCGGTGCATTGAAGCCAGTGAATCAGCCCTTCTCCGGTTTAATCTCGACAAGGAGACAGAGGATCCTGAAGAGGCAGTCTGCGGAGGAATGTTATCCATTCTTGTTGACAGTGATCCGCTGCGTAGCAGCCAGGTGTTCCGGGAAATGGCAGAGAGTCTGCGGGCAGCCCGACCCGGGGTTCTTGTCACAAGGGTTGTACCATGGAACGACTCAACAGTCCTTGTAAGCAGATGCTGGGCTACAGAGGAATGTGAACCCCATGTCCCGGGCAAGGATGACGAAAGGATCGCATCAGAGGTGAAAAATATGCTGTCGGCCGGAGCCCGCTCAGGGTACCGCCAGCTTGAAATGGCGATACCCGGTGAAGAGCAACGCGCCACAGTCTATCTTGAGCCGGTCTCTCCCCCGCAGCGACTGATAATTGCAGGTGCTGGCCATGTTGGCAGGGCCGTATCACACCAGGGTCGTCTACTGGGATTTGAAGTGACTGTCATCGATGACAGGGCAGAATATGCAAACAGCCAGAACCTTCCCGATGCAGACAATATTATCGTTCGTGATATCGGCGAGGCAATGAGGGAACTGACAAAGGATCCTGACACATACATTGTTATCGTTACACGGGGACACAGTCATGATGCCGAGGCACTCAGACCCTGCATCGGTTCGGGCGCAGCCTATGTAGGAATGATGGGCAGCAAGGTCAAGGTGGCAAAGATGCATGAGGATTTCATCCTGAAAGGCTGGGCAACAGAAGAGCAGTGGGAGAGGATATGCACACCGATCGGAATTGATATCGGCTCGCAGACTGTGGAAGAGATTGCTGTAAGTATTGCAGCGCAGTTGATAATTAACAGAGGCAGTAGGCAATAGGCAATAGGCAATAGGCAGTGGCGCGAAAGAGTTAAGTGACAGGTAATGAATGGTATATGGGCCATAGTATTAGCGGCGGGGGAGTCAAGGAGAATGGGCTCGCCGAAAATGCTGCTGCCGTACAATGATGTGACAGTGATTGAACAGGTTATCCGCAACCTCCTGGACTCGGATATTGACAGGGTTGTGATTGTGCTTGGTGCCAACAGGGAGAAGATCATGACAGTGACACGCAGCTATGATGTATTTCACTGTTATAATGAGGATTACCAGACAGGGATGCTCTCTTCTGTCAAATGCGGCTTCTACTCTCTTCCCCAGGGCTGTACAGGGGCGCTCATCATGCCCGGTGATCAGCCAATGACGGGTCCAGGCGAGATAAACCGCGTTATCCGCACCTTCCTTGAAAGCGACAAGGGCCTCGTTATGGCGGCACACAACGGCAAGAGGGGACATCCGCTGATAGTGGACATGAAGTATGCGGATGAGGTGCTGAACCTGCCCGACGGCGAAGGACTGAGGGCGCTGGCTGACAGGCATCAGGAGGATGTGCTGGAGTCTGATACTGATGATTCGTCGGTATTGCGCGATATTGACACACAGGAAGACTACATGAATGAAATAAGCAAAACAAGAGAGTGATGGAAGAGACAATCCGGTTTAGACTTAACGGCAATGAGGCGGAGCTGGTAACTGATCCTAACCAGATCCTGCTATGGGTCCTGAGAGATCATTTCGGCCTTACCGGCACGAAGTACGGTTGCGGAATTGGCTTCTGCGGAGCCTGCACCGTCCTGATCGACGGAGAGCCTGCCAGATCATGCATGATGCCCGTGAGTGATGTGGCAGGCAAGAGCGTGGTTACCATCGAGGGTCTGGAGAAGGATGGAGAGATTCACCCCGTCCAACAGGCCTTTATTGATCATGATGCCCTCCAGTGCGGCTTCTGCACTCCGGGCATGATACTCACGGCTGTGGGGATGCTGGATAAAAATCCTTCCCCTACACGGGAACAGATCGTTGCCGGCCTGGAAGAAAACCTTTGCAGGTGCGGGGCACATAAGCGTATCATCGAGTCTGTTGAAGATGTTGTCAGAGTAACCAGTGGAGGGAATGTAAAATGAAGAGCATAACCGATAATCAAAACAGGACCGTATTCCGTCCGGGGATAAAGAGAAGAAGCTTCATCAAGGCGCTCGGAGGAGGCATCGTTCTCTTCTTTGCACCCTGGAATTCCATAGAACTTCTGGCCCTGCCTGCACCCCAGCGAAGGAGCCTGACGAAGGACTACAACGCTTTCCTTCATATTGCCACTGATGGTACGGTGAGCTGCTACACCGGCAAGATAGAGATGGGGCAGGGGATCATAACCTCGCTGGCCCAGATGATGGCTGAGGAGCTGAATGTGCCGATTGCAAAGGTGAAGATGGTGATGGGTGACACGGATCTGTGTCCATATGATGCCGGAACCTGGGGATCGCTGACTACCAGGGCCTTCGGTCCGGCTATGCGTGCTGCGGTAGCCGAGGCAAGGACAGTGCTTGTGCAGATGGCATCAGAAAAACTGGGGGTTGCTGCTGATCGCCTGGAGGTGTCTGATGGCCTCATAATGGAGATCGGCAATCCATCGAAGAGAGTCTCCTATGCAGAGCTCGCACAGGGTAAGAAGCTCGAAAGATATCTTGATGTTAAGCCTGCTCCGGAGGAGTATACAAAATACACTCTGGTTGGCAAGCCGCTTACGCACAGCGATGCCTATGAAAAGGTTACAGGCAGGGCGAAGTACACCGGAGACCTGAAACTACCCGGCATGCTTCATGCCAGGATACTGCGGCCGCCGTCACACGGAGCGAAGCTGGTGTCGGCAGACCTCTCGGTTGTGGAAGCCATGGAAGGAGTGCAGGTTGTGCGTGATGGCGACTTCATTGCCGTGCTGAGTGAAAACCGTGATCTGGCGGATTTAGCCATTGTGCGGATAGGCACAGATCACTTATTTGATGAGCTTATTGTTACCAGCTCCAGTGTATTTGGATACATTAACAGGGGAGAGTACAGGTCCAACACCGTCCGCAATGACGGTGATGTTGAGGCGGCTGCACTGCAGTGCAGCGGTGTGTTTGAGCACGAGTATCATGACCCTTACCTTGCTCATGCACCGATAGAGACTCACACTGCCCTTGCAAACTTCGAGGATGGAAAGGTGACAGTCTGGGCCTCTACTCAGTCACCTTTCGGTCTTCAGGACAGCATTGTCAGGGAACTGGGCATGACCCTGGAGACCGTCAGGGTCATCACACCTTTTGTGGGAGGAGGTTTCGGAGGAAAGAGTCCGTCACAGCAGGGGGTGGAAGCTGCACGGCTGGCACGGATTACCGGTAAACCTGTGATGGTAGCCTGGACACGTGATGAGGAGTTCTTCTATGATGCATTTCATCCCGCTTCTGTGGTTAAGGTTAAATCGTGCACAGACAGTGAGGGAAAGATAATTGTATGGGACTACAATGTCTATCTTGCCGGCACCCGTGGTGCTGAGGTAATCTATGATGTCCCGAACGCCAGGGTGACCAGTTACAGTGAAGACAGGTCGAAATACAGGGTTCATCCCTTCGCCACCGGTGCATGGCGTGCGCCGAACAACAACACAAACACATTCGCGAGGGAGACACAGGTTGACATCATGGCCGCAGCGGCAGGCATTGACCCGCTGGAGTTCCGGCTCAGGAACCTGAAGGATGAAAAGATGATCGGAGTTCTGAAGGCTGTGGCTGAGAAGTTCGGGTACACTCCCGGCAAACTGCCCTCAGGCAGGGGCATTGGGATGGCCTGCGGTACTGACGCCGGCACATGGGTAGCCTTCATGGCTGAGGTTGAGGTTGACCGGAGCAACGGTGCCGTAAGAGTAAAAAGGCTGGCATGCGCACAGGATATGGGTCTTTGCGTCAACCCGCAGGGTGCACTGATACAGATGGAGGGTTGCATGACAATGGCTCTAGGCTACACCCTTACCGAGGAGGTGAAGTACGAGGGCGGCAATGTTCTCGACAGGAACTTTGACAGTTATTCAATCCCGAAGTTTTCATGGCTCCCGAAGCTTGAGTGCGTAATAATGGACAGGCCTGACCAGCCACCGCAGGGTGGCGGTG
This sequence comes from Bacteroidales bacterium, assembly GCA_034002785.1. Classification (GTDB taxonomy): domain Bacteria; phylum Bacteroidota; class Bacteroidia; order Bacteroidales; family VadinHA17; genus SR-FBR-E99. Next base: position 3,139 of record JAVEZX010000125.1, on the reverse strand, counting down.
AGCCGGCAATCATAGGCGTTGGAGCCGCTGTCGGCAACGCAATCTTTGACGCCACCGGGGCAAGACTGTTCAGGGTGCCGTTCACTCCGGAGAGGGTGATGGAGGCCATCGTAAAGTCTGAAGGTCTTAAGGTCCGAGAGTCTGAAGGACCTGACGGCGAAAAGGAGAAGAAGAGGCCTAAACGGCGAAAAAGCCGTAAGGAATAAGGCAAATAGAAAAAGGAGGGAAGCTGTCAGCAACCCTCCTTTGAATTTTAAGTTGTTCGCAGGTTATTTGCCTGCAGTATACCATGAGTTCTGCTCAAGCAGATCATTGACCTCCATCTCACGGAACGGAATCGGGAGAATCAGGTTGCCGGCATTGTAGGCATCGGTGCCGACGTTTGATTTCCACCTTTTCAGGTCATGCAGCCTGTGTCCTTCCCAGCACAGTTCGAGATATCTCTCTTCCCTGATCTGAGCCCTGGTCACATCCGTCGTGTAAAGAGGTGCATTGGCCCTGCCGCGGATAACATTAATATCCTGTGTCGGGGTATTCGGACCCACGTCAGTTGCAGGATTCTCAAAGTTGGCTTCTGCCCTGATGAGGTACATCTCTGCCAGCCTGATGAGAGGTATATTCCTGTAATAGTCTCCCCATTTGGCAGTGTTGATGCCACCCTTGTTCAGGATGGTTCCGACTCCCTTGTAGTACATCATTGTGATATTGTCAATCGTGTACCCTGTCTCGGTATTTGACTGGTAGCGGCCGCGAAGGTCCGAACCGTTGAATCTGTCAAGGAATACCGGCTGCACCTCATAGTCACCACGTCCGGCGCTAGCCAGGGATGCGTACATAACCGGGAGCCAGCTGATTGAAGAGGTCATGTTTTTCTGAATGGCGAATATGTCCTCGGATGAGTTCTCTGCGTTATTGAATGCCTCAAGTGGTGTTGCTGTCAGGCCGAACAGCCCGCTCTCAATCACCCTGTTGGCTTCAGTTGCTGCCGAGGCCAGGTTACCCATCTGCAGGTAAAGCCTTGCAAGTACGGCACTGGCTGTCATTGAAGAGGCATAGACATCATTCACATCAGGGAGCAGGCCGCGAGCAGCAGTCAGGTCCTCAATTGCCTGATTATAACAGGCTTCAACAGTATTTCTTGCTACGGGAATGGCGTCTGCCACATCACTTGTGGGGGTAAGAACCAGAGGAATCCCCGGCTGGTTGTTCGGCTGGTTCGGTTCATAGGGAAGACCGTACAGACGTGTCATCTCGAAGATGGTCCAGCCTCTCAGGAAAAGAGCTTCACCCTTGATGAGGTCAGCATCATCAGCATCGAGAAGTGCAAGGACATCTTCCTGCAGCAATGTGTTACAGGTGTTTATGAGGCTGTAGGCTTCAGTCCAGGTGAATTCCACATAGCTGTTTGTGGTAGTAGCTTCTTTCCTGTAGAATTCGCGGGGCTGTTCATAGGTACCCATGAACCTGAGGTCGGTGGTGGCAGCGTAAAGTTCGCTGTACTCATTGAAATAGGATCCGAAGATACCGTCACTGCTGGCCTGGAGATAAGCTCCCACAAGCGCTGCCTTGATGTTGTCAGGGGTGGTAAGGGCCACCTCTGCATCTATTGACTGTTTCGGCTTTATCTCAAGCTTTTCGGTGCACGAAAAGAGCATTGCCAATACCGGAACAATCAATATCCAGAATTTGTATTTGTTTATCGTATTTTTCATGACTATTGGTATTTAGCGTTAGAATGAGAGGTTTATACCAAGAGTATAGGTTCTTGCCTGCGGTGCAGTATAGAAGTCATAACCCTGGATAATGTTGTTGTTCTGCGTAGAACGCCCGGCACCAAGGTAGTTGACCTCAGGGTCCCATCCCTTGTATTTGGTAAGGGTATAGAGATTCTGCACCCCGAGGTAAACCCTTACCGAAGTCATGTTAACGCGTGCGGTAAGGCTTTTTGGAAGGTTGTAACCAAGGTTTATATTCCTGAACCTGATATATGATCCGTCAGAGAGATAACGGCTTGAAACCTTTGTGCCGTTTCCGTCACCGAGGCGTGCCTGGGGAACATCTGTGATGTCACCCGGATTCTGCCACCTGTCAAGCTGATCAATGGTCTGGTTGTCAAACCAGTCACCGTTGGCCGACTGATAAACACCTGCCCCGTTGTAGATCTCGTTGCCGTAAACAAAAGAGATTAGGACATTCAGGTCAAAACCTGCGTATTCAAAGTAGTTGTTAAAACCTCCCGTGAAGTCGGGGTTGGGTGATCCGCAGAACTGCGGTTCTGCCAGGTTGTAGTTGTTCGTAGTTTCGTTGCTGTCGGCATCCAGATAGTACAATGCATCGCCGTTGGCAGGATCAACACCTGCGTATTTGACAATCTTGAAAACGCCTATAGGCTGTCCTTCAATCACATAGTTGATTGAGTTAGGTGTGATCTCGGGTCCGTTAATGTTGATGATCTTGTTCTTATTGAATGCCAGGTTGAAATCTGTTGTCCAGATGAACTTGCCGGAGAGATTGTTTGAGTGAAGAGCGAATTCAACACCCCTGTTCTCAAGTTCCCCGACGTTGCTCCATACTCCTTCGAAGCCTGATGTGGCAGGAAGTGTCCTGTAGAGGAGCAGGTCAGTTGTTGTCTTCTGGTACCAGTCAAATTCACCGGTCACCCTGTTGTTGAAGAAACCAAAGTCAAGGCCGAGGTCAAGCTGTGCAGTGTTTTCCCAACCCAGTTCCCTGCTCTGAAGCTGTGTGACTTCGAGACCGGTGCGTCCCGCGTAATTTACGCCGGAGTAGAGGGCCAGGTGTGCATAATCCGGAATTCCGGAGTTGCCAGTGATACCGTAGCTGGCTCTTACCTTGAGGTAGCTGAGCACATCCTTGATGCCGGCCATGAAGTCTTCCTGCGATATAATCCAGCCTGCTGATCCTGCGGGGAAGAAACCAAATCGGTTGTCAACGCCGAACCTTGATGATCCGTCTACACGGCCGCTTAGAGTAAAGAAGTACTTCTCGTTGATTTTGTAGTTGGCACGTGCGAAGTATGAGAGATATGACGTTGCCTCTTCCCATCCTCCGAAAGTGGTCACTTCAGCTGCATTGTCGATGTTTGTAAAGTCGTCTGTGGGAAATCCTTTACCGACAATGT
>JAVEZX010000124.1:0-7715 GCA_034002785.1 Bacteroidales bacterium | reverse complement strand
AAAAAAACTTATCAACGCAGGACGGTGGATATTTTTTATCTCCTGCAAAACTTTCTCACAAGCAAAATTTATTTAATATTGACGGCTGATCCTGATGTTTGTCGGAACATCAACTGGGGGCCTCACATGACTGAAACATACTACAACGGATTTGACAATGAGAAATACCTCAGGGAGCAGACTGCTGCCATCCTTGAGCGTGTAAACCGTTTTAACAACAAGCTGTACCTCGAGTTCGGGGGCAAGTTGCTGTATGACCTACATGCATCGAGGGTGCTGCCGGGTTTCGACCCGAACGTCAAGATGAGGCTGCTGCAGATGCTGAAGGACAAGACCGATGTGATACTCTGTATCCATGCCGGTGATATCGAGAGAAAGAAGGTGCGGGCCGATTTCGGGATAACCTACGACGTGGATGCGCTCAAGACTATTGATGACTTCAGGGAGTGGGGTATTGAGGTGACTGCCGTGGTGATCACCCGGTACACCGGGCAGCAGCCGGCAAAGGCTTTCAGGAACAAGCTGGAGCACAGGGGTGTGAAGGTTTACACCCACTCTCCTACCCGGGGCTACCCAACCGATGTGGACCTGATAGTGAGCGACGAGGGTTACGGTGCCAACGAGTATATAAAGACTACTCACCCGATAGTTGTTGTGACAGGTCCCGGTCCGGGCAGCGGCAAGCTGGCGACCTGTCTGTGCAACCTCTACCACGAGTACCGCCGGGGTGTCAAGGCGGGTTATGCCAAGTTTGAGACTTTTCCCATATGGGACCTGCCTATTGACCATAAGGTGAATATCGCATATGAGGCGGCCACCCTCGATCTGAAGGACGAGGTGCTGGTTGACAGCTACCACCTGAAGACATACGGTGAGAACGTGGTGAACTATAACCGGGACATCGAGGCATTTCATCTTTTGAAGAGGATACTCGAGAAGATCACCGGCGGAGAATCTATGTACCAGTCGCCCACCGATATGGGTGTCAACCGTGCTTCTTCAGGCATAGTGAATGATGCGCTGATACAGGAGGCCGCGCAGCAGGAGATCATACGCCGTTACTTCAGGTGCAATGTGGAGCATGCAATCGGTCTTGCCGAGAAGGAGGTGCTTGATCACGCTCTTAAGATCATGGGTAAGGTAGGTGCGAAGCCTGAGGACCGCAAGGTGGTGCTACCGGCACGAAAGGCTGCCGCCGAAGCGGAGAAGGGTGGCAAGGGCAATGCGGGGATCTTCTGTGGTGCAGCGTTAGAGCTGGGCGACGGGCAAATCATTACGGGTAAGAACTCTACTTTAATGCATGCGGCCTCAAGCCTAATACTCAATGCCACGAAGCATATGGCAGGGTTGCCTGACAGTCTGCTCCTGCTGCCGAAGACGCTTATTGACTCGGTCACCTACCTTAAGAAGGATATCCTCAACGGCAAGGAGGTAAGCCTCGATGTGGAGGAGACACTGATACTGCTGGGGATCAGCGCATTGTTCAATCCTGCGGCCCAGGCGGCGCTCGAGCAGCTGACGATGTTGCGGGGGTGCGAGGTGCATCTCACGCACATCCCAACACCTGGTGATGAGGCCGGGCTGCGTAAGCTGAATGTGAATGTGACGTGTGATCCGGAGTACTCGAGCAAGAGTTTGTTTGTAAGCTGAACTATGTTTAGTCAACAGGCAACCAGAAATTGCGATTTGCGATTTGCGATTTGCGAATTTGCATGATTCCCGTAGGGCATAAAGAATTGTAAATGTCAGATTAGTAACAGGAGGATCGTCGTAGACGATCGGGAATTGCATACCGCATGGCCCCCCGGAAAATTATTGTCCGCCGAGCCTGCCACAATAGACTGCCGGCTGTCTGTGTCAAGAGAATGGTTCCTAAATTATCAATGTAAACAAGTCTGTTTTTTTTGACAATCTGCCTTATTATGGTGATATAAATACATAATACATTATACGTCAATTCCACACACTGTCCTACCTTTGATATACTGAATTTGTTATCTGACACATTACCTGACAGTTAGAAGCAAATTATATACGGTCATCCTTAGGTATAGCGGTTTTGGGTGACTTCCCCTTTTCAGTATTAATCTTTAAAACGGATGAATCATGACTAAAAGAGATTTAGTAATGCCATTACTGGTAATTGGAATGGCATTTTTGGTGCGCTGTTCAGACGAAATCCTTCTGTCTGATAAAATCGATGTGATTGCACAAGCAGGCAAAGGAGGAGGCGGTGGCCATGTTGAGCCGGCTGGTAACAACCTGTCGTTTCCTGTATTTGCCATGGACGGTTATGCAATAAGTACTGTTCAGGAGAATCTGAGTGTAATCTATACGGGGCCTTATGATGGCCTGGATGCAGAGGAGCTTGCCTTGCTTGAAGCCACCGGGCCATGGTATGCCCAGAAAGTAGCTGGCAATGTGTGGCAGGCCGAGTTCAACAATTCACACGAGCCGCTGGAAGTCACTTTCATTGATTGGGGCGACGTTATAGAATCAGTCAATCCGGTTGTAGGCAGGCCGTTCCGGCTTGAGACAGCTATGTATGTTGATATCTCAGAGGATCCCATGAACGGTTACACTATGGCAATGCTCGCTTTTCCAAGCAGTCCGAATGAGGCACAGGGAACAAACGGGGTATTGTATGATGCAAACTGGGCAACAGTGGTTTCTTCATCACCAACGCTGATCATTCAGCGTCTTATGCCAGAGGCAATACCGATTTGGGATGCTGATGCCGGTATGTGGACGGGGGATGGAGTCCTTGCACCTCTGGAAAACTTTATGTTTGCTCCTGAGCTGAACGTGGGTGGAAAGTATATCTACGGAGCATCAACGGGAGGATGGCGGCCAACAATTGCTGCTACCTACAGGCTGACATTCTTTATGAGGGGGATGACGAACATTAGCCTCGTTAATGCAGTCATTGGGAATTACTCAGGCAACACCGCTGACCAGTGGGGTCTTCCCGAGAACAAAGCAGCAGTGGCAGTGGTTGACCCTGTAAATAACTTGTCTTATGTCGATGTAACCGTCGTAAGAAAGAGATAGACTGCGTTCACCAGACATGCAACATCTTTAAATGAAGAGGCTTAATCCAGCGGTCCCATAATGGACATGACCCCTCGAAAAAGCCTCTTCTATCCTGAAACCAGTGTAAACTGTGTCCCGTTATGCGGGCCTGGCGTTCTGTGCGCGCGCCTGTTTTACCTGCGTTTGCCAGTACCCGATGGTATTCCTGTCCTGGCTTTCCTTGCTGCTGTGGCAGGAGCTTTTGCACCGTGTGCCCCTGACGCACCTGTCTGTCTCATCGCACTTCCTGCTGCTGAAGCCGGCGTCCTGCTTATGTTGGTATGCATCTGGTCTCTGTCGCGCCCCCTCAACTGATCCTTGTCGGGATCCTTAAGCTGATCCTGGTCATGCTTTCTGATCTGGTCCTTATCCTGAAGGATGTCAGCATCTGAAGTATGAAGCTTATCACGCTTCCTGATCTGATCCTTATCGGGATCCTGCATCTGGTCTTTGTCGCGGGTCTGGTCCATGACCTGATCCTTCGTCTGATCTGCCGTCAGATGGATCTGGTCCTTATCGCGGACCTTGTCTTTGGTCTTCAGCTTCGTCTGAAGCTGATCCTGTGCTGTTGCCCCTGCACTGACGAGCAGCGCCAATGTCATCAACAGAATTACCTTTTTCATGCCTTCTGATTTGTTAGTTGTTATACACCTGAAGGATCAAATTTATGTCGCTGAAAATGAACGAATGATGAAGATTCGGGGATAATTGATTTTTTTTGTCTGGGGGGGGGCAAAAATGATCTTCCATCCCGGGAAGATGAACAATGCGGCTAAACGCGCCTGATGCGGGTGGTCTTTTCAGACACAAGATAACCAAGGGAACTTTGCTCAGGCCAGTCCTGATAGCCGTCAGGCTGTCGGGTGGATCAGAAATTTTTAAAGCACGCTTACCTCTTCGGTACCCCGACGTAATACAAATCAAACCCGCCTTTTCCACCCGGCCGGTCGGAGGAAAATATCATCAGGTCATTCAAATACCAGGTACCTGCTGGCACAACCACGGGCCGGTATTCATTATATTCAGTATTGATCTCAGCGCCCATATTGACCGGGGCCGACCATGCCGAACCGCTGTAAACCGAATACCACAGGTCAAAGCCGCCAAATCCGCCCTCGCGGTCAGACGTAAAAACCATAACATTCCCGCTGATATACGGGCACTTGTCATCAGCACTGCTGCTCAGCACGGATGACCGGCTGACGGTGACAGATGAAGATTCGGTGATCAGCTTTCCCTCTTCGCTGGCGGCGAAATAGATATCGTACGAGCCATCGCGGTCTGACATGAAACAGGCTGTCTCCCTGTCTGACGTGACGCTTTGGTGGATGGATAGGTATCCTTCGTTATGCTCTGTGTTCAGCGACGTCAGGGCAAACGGATCTCCCGAAGCCAAGAACTCTCCGTCGCCAAAATTGTAACCACAACAGTAGATATCAAGGTTATCGCCGGGATCGCTGGTGTAGAAGAAACGTCTGTCCTCTCCTTCCTTATACCATGGGAAATAGTAAGGAAAATCAGCAGTAAAGTAGGGCCCGAACTCGTTAAAATCAGTATTTACAGTTTCAAGCAGTCCGTATGTCGCCGAAACGGTTCTCATCTCAAACTCGCCGTTCACCAGGTCACTCACAATATGACCTCCATATGAGACAAAGTCGAAATCTTCCCCGAAAGAGTTTCTGTTGGATGAAAAGATAAGGCTGAATGTCATCTCGGTCCATGATATCTGCAAATTGGAATTATAATCGTCATACATAGAGTTGACTGAAGATAAATTCACCGGAACCGGGGGGATGATCCCTTTGTCAAAATTAAGCCTGTGTCCGTTGCATGAGACAAGGAGGAGCGGGATGAACAGAAGATATACTGATCTTTTCATAGTGAGGCAGTCTTAAGGTTCATTACGAATCCGATATTTATATTAGCGTGGTTCAATGGCATCTGAAAGTTGCGCTCAGGAGCTGTTTCATCAATGAATCCTGATGACATCCCATTCACGCCGGCTTTGAGTGATACACCATATCGTTCATTCATCCAGTAGTTTATCTTCAACTCCATATTTGCCACAGGGCCACGGCCGGCATTCCTGTCCACGCTGTTTATTACTCCCAGCTCCGAATTGGTCACCAGCAGGTTGGGGTGTACGGCTACGGCGTATCCGAGGTGGAAAAGCAGCATCACTTCGGTATTGCTGAACTCGGGGGTTTTGATTATGAAACCTGCAAGTGCTTTTATCACCTGGTAGTTTCCAGCGGAGACATGGTTGATTCCGTAGCCGGCCAAAGTGCGGTCATACTCAGCCTGATATTTTTTTTCATTGAAGAATATGCTTGCATAGCCCAGCGAGGTTGAGAAGCCGAATATTTTGCCATAATAAAGATATTCTGCTTCAAGGTTAGGTCCGGAAGATGCGAATCCGGCATCCCAGGTAAAATAATTAACAGCAAATTCGTCAAGGGGTAATGAGATGCCGGTACCGGCACCAAAGACGCTCTTCCCGGTTATCTTCTGAGGCATGGCGGTAACGACCGCCATCATGAGAAAAAGCAGCGCTGTGGTTAGTCTTTTCATTGGCATGGAATTAAGTTGTCAGGATAGAAATACAATATCATTTTTGACGCAATAAACGCGCCAAAGAGCCTCTGGTTGAAGATAAATCTTGAGGTCGATCCGGGAAAAATGCCTGTCAGGTATGTCAGGGCGGGTCAGTTAGAACTGCCTGTTTTTAGTACACGAACTGTGTTGACCGGCCGGCTGTTAATCAGCACACGGCAGAAATAGATACCGTCACGCATGTCTGAAAGGTCCACTGTCAGAATATTTTCACCCGGCTCTATCTGCCTCTCTGCTGCAGTCTTCACTACTTTGCCGGTGACGTCGTGGAATCGGACTACACAATGGCCTGCCTCTTCTGCAACAAACCGAATGTATCCTGCCACCTTCACAGGATTTGGATAGAAGATTAGCCCGTCTGGAGAGCCGACCCTGTTCACGTTCGTCAACCCTGTCTCGAAGCAGCCCAGATCAGGGGCTGTGCCGGCGAAGGGAATCCCAAGGCTCACACCTGCATCGATGAGATCACTGCCTGATGCCAGGTGCATGTATTCAATGTGCGGGAGGCTGCCGTCGGACTTCCTCGGGCCGGTGACGCCTGTGGTGTCAGTGCTTCGGAAATCAGTTACGGTTACCATGAACGGCGGGAGCCAGCTGTTCTTTTCCTGTACTGCGAAGGCCGCCAGCTCAACAGTGCCGCCGAACTCAGCGCAGTTCTTCACGGTCAGGGTCTTGCCTGCATCAAGTTCAGTCTTGATCCGGTAGTTGGCAACAAGGTTGCCGTGTCCGGTGCAGTTGTAAAGGGTCATGGACCCCCTGTTGCTGTTCTGGTCAAATCCCTTCGCCTTATTGCCAAAGGCGAGGCAGTTCTTCAGGATAAAGTTGTGTGCCAGGGTTTTATCATCGCTACCTCCCATCTTGAAGCCATTGCCGTTGGCGTTTGCACCCGGATCGGTGCCGTCTTCGAGGTAACCGTTCCGGAATGACCAGCAATTATCGAGGGTGGTTGTGACGTCGTTCGCTCCGCGAAGGTATCCGTCCCAACCGTCGTCGCAGTTGAGCCAGGCCCGGCAGCCGTAGAAGCGGTTCCCGGTGCCCACGGTGAGCTTTGGAGCAAAGCCGTCAGCATCACCGTAATCTGTTGGATCGGCATTGCAATAGGAGTCGCAGTAGAGGATGCAGTTGTCTGAGGCCCCGTTGTCCAGTTGCAGGCCACTGTCGCGATTGCGGTAAAAGTTGCAGAGATCGATTGTATTGTTGCTCCCTCCGCTTATATCCATGCCATTGTCGCCGGCCCCGGTTATATCGAATCCCTTGATGAGCCACCAGCTTCCGGTCAGAACCACGCCCCTGTTTCCGAAAGCCTGTGTGGTGAAATCAAGTACCGGTCTCTCATCCGGATAAGCAAGCAATAAGATCCGGGCGTTCTCTGTACCGCTTTTGCCCAGTGTAATTGTTGCTGTCAGATTGTACCTGCCACCGCGGACGTAGATGGTCTCGCCGGCTTTTACAACCGACACTGCTTTTTCAATTGACTTATAGGGACTGGCAAGGGTGCCGGTGTTGGAGTCGGAGCCGGTGGTGGATACATACCAGGGTTGTGTAGATGCAACCTCTGATGTACCTGACAGGATAGTCAGCGCAGCTAAGCAGGTATGTAACAGATGTCTCACGCGAACCTGATTATGCAGGATAAAGATAACCCAATAAATCAGAAAGAAGTGCGGTCATACGGGAATGTTGTCAGCCGGGCAGCCGATGGTGTGATCAGGCGTTTGTGCGGGAATGATAGCAGGCGGTCGTGCGGTCAGGGGCTCTGTCGGTCAGCAAGAAAGCTGCTAAGGATAGCCAACTGCTCCTCATAGAATACCCTGTAGCCCGGGTACTGTTTGGCGAGGTTGTTATAGTTCCAGGAACCAAGCCATATCTCATCGGCAAAGTCAACGGTATCAAGCAGTTCCCGGAGGTCCTGTTCAATAATGTTCGGTGTGGGGTAAGGTTCGATATGCACAAGGGTCCTGCACCCGTAGCCGTGCAGTTCGCGCAATGCGCCAACACGGTCGCGGTACGGCGCAGCCCCCGGCTCCCAC
>JAVEZX010000123.1:0-7768 GCA_034002785.1 Bacteroidales bacterium | reverse complement strand
TGGGACTGAGGGTGACGGCGCTGAGTGAGGACGGTATTCTCATGGCCCTGGCACATACCCGCTGCAATTTCCGGGGGGTGCAGTTTCACCCGGAGTCCTATATGTCTGAGTACGGTCCGTTGCTGGTGCGGAACTGGATTGACAGCCTTCTATAGTAACCGGCTCAATCTGACGGTCTTATACATCAATAAGTTCATCTCTGCAGGGCATCCCTCAATTGACTGATCGCTGCTTCTCTCGCGAAGGAATAGGTCCTGTCACGAAGGTTGCATATCTCATATAGCTGGAGTGCCTTTTCAAGCAGAGCGAAGGAGGCCGGTGGTTCGGAGGTCATCCCGCCCCCTGCGAGAGCCCGGTCCTGCAGTCCATCAGGCATCCCTATATCTGTCAGGGTCCGGGCCAGGAGCTCAATGTTCTCAACGTTGAATCCCTTCATCCCCGCGAGATATTCATCAGTGGCTGTGCTATCCAGGACCAGCAGTTCGTCGAGGTCAAGGTACGCCTCATCCAGAAGCATCTCCTTAAGGGTTTCTGCCCGGTTTGCCACGGAAATAGCCAGTTCATCCGTCCCGCCAAAGAGTTTCTGGCGGATAATCCTGATGATTGCTCCTATCTTTTCAATCTCGCGAAGAAGGTAATCCCTTTGTTCCATGCCAATACATTCAATGCCACGGGTAAGATTCAATCCCCGGGGCAAATGTAAAATAAAGCAAAAAGGATCTATTTACCGTATCTCTTCTGCAGGTAATCTATGGTTGAATGCATCAGCTTTCTGAGAGCATCCTGGTTTATGTCAGAGAGCCTTTTGACATATATGCAGGCAGCACCCTTCTTGAATTTGCCGAGATCTTCGAGCAGGTGCTCATGTTCCGGGGCACCGGTATAGACATACAGTGAGATAGCCGCTTTTCGCGGCGAAAAGCCGACAAGCGGCCAGTCGCCCTCCTGGCTGCTTCGCTCTGATTTATAGTGATACTGGCCGAAGCCGATCATGGATGCACCCCACATCTTCGGCTCGAAGCCGGTGAAATCGGTCATCAGTTTCAGCAGCTCGAAGCTGTCCTTTCGCTTCTGCTCCGTATCAGCAAACGAGTTAATGAATTCGGTGACATCAGCCTCTGTTTTTTTTGTCTTCAGTTCTGCCATAGCCTGATTCTTTTAACCAATAAGGATTTAATGAAGGATTAGTTCAGTAAAGATACCTTTTACAATGATGTTCTTAATGTCGCCGGCGAGAAGGTTGAAGGGATACGGTCTATAGACTGTCTTCAAAAATTTGCCTGGCCTATCCGAAAGTACTTCAATCCTGAAAGGAGCAGCCCCATCCCTATACCCATGTAAATCACCGCCAGGTACTCCTTCGGCATCGGGGAGTGGCGGAGAGTAATGCCGAGGGTGATCATGAAGGCAACCAGGAGCCAGCTTCTCCACGAGATGAATGAGAATATGCAAGGCCTGGTGGGCAGCTCAGCAATACGGTCAAGGTTCTTTTCTGCAACCTTCAGGAAGCTGAAGCGGCGCATAATAAGCGCAAAGGCGACACCGCTGACGACAAACAACAAGACGTTGCCGCTGTAACCCGAGAGCCACCGGATAGCCATCACGGAGAGCATTATCCCTACACCACACCACATTGCCCCGGCAATCAGGGGCAGCATCCGTCTGGGTACCGCAGGCTTGCATTTATCTTTCACTGTTCCCATCTGTGCTTCTCCCCAGTTGTGCAATTTCAACAATGGCATCAATCCATAACGAGCTGTCATTCAGGCTCTGCACCATCATCAGCTCTTCTCCGCCGGCCTGCCGGAAAAGATGACGGTATTCATCACCTATCTCAATCACCGTCTCAAGGCAGTCAGCAGTAAATGACGGAGCCGCAACGAGTACCTTTCTCTTCCCTTCAGCAGCAAGCTTCTCCAGTGCCTGGTCAGTGAAAGGGGAGAGCCATTTGCCTGTCAGCCTCGACTGGAATGCTGTGGAGTATGTCCCTTCCTTCAGTCCCAGCCTGGCAGCAATGAGACGGGTTGTCTCGTAGCAGGCAGCCCTGTAACATTGCCTCCCGTGCTCAGGCATGCTCTCCGTACAGTTGCAGGTGGCGACGGTGACTTCCGGGTGTCCCCTCTCAACCTGCCTGAGCGGGAGGCTGTGGTATGAGAAGAGCACATGATCATGATTTTCCGGGTCGTGTCTTCCAATGTTTTCCGCCCAGGCCTCAATAAACCCATGGTTATCGTAATACTGATTGATGAACCGCAACGAAGGGATTACATTCATGCCCGCTGCAAGCTTCATCACCAGTTCATGGACCGATCCGGTTGTTGAGGAGGCATAATGCGGGAAGAGAGGGAAGATTATTATTTCATCATACCCTTCACCGGCAACCTTTCTGAAGATTTTTTCAAGAGAGGGATTGCCATAGCGCATCGCGCCGAACACATCACAGTCTTGCCCGACTCTGTCCTGCAGCCCGGCAACGAGCTTTTCAAGGTTTGCCAGCAGGGGTGAACCCTCATCTGTCCACAGTTTCCTGTAGAGGGCCGCAGAGCGAGGTGCCCTGAAGGGGACAATTATCAGATTGACAAGCATCTTGCGTGACAGCCACGGCAGGTCAATCACCCTGCCGTCATTCAGGAACCGGGAGAGGAACCTTCTTACATCCTTAACCGCAGCGGTATCAGGCGTACCTGTGTTTACAAGCAGGAGAGCCTTTCTGTTCATCTTGCCCCCGTTATGATGTCTGCAATATGCCGTGCCTGCTTAACCCGGTCAGCCATCCCGATACCGTCCCTGATATTTCCTGCGATGATCAGTCCCGGGTACCTGCCCTCCAGTTCTCTGATGCATTCCAGCCTCTCACCGGTTGTTGCTTCATACTGGGGGATCGCCTTCTCATACCTGAATATCTTCAGCAGGTCAGGCTCCCCGTCAGCACCGAGGGTTTTTCTTATCTCGCCAAGGGCGATGTCAGTTATCTCTTCATCACTTTTTGTTATCAGCTCGCGGTTCCTTGTGCCGCCCAGGAATACTGACAACAGCGCTCCGCCCTCAGGTGCACGTTCCCGGAAGATTGCCGAAGGGAAGAGTATTCCGAGTATCTGCCTTTTCTCACGTGAGGGAACAAGTCCGCCGAAGGCATCGAGCGGTGTGCCCGTCCATCTGCTGTATCCGGCTGCTACCTGTACCACACCGGCATAGTTGAGGCTGAGGATGGGGTCAAGCTCCTCCGGGGGGATGAAAGTAAGTATCTCCGGAAGAGCGTAACCTCCAGCAGTAGAGACGAGCCGGGAACAATCCACGCTCTGTGTCTCAACGGCACCGGAATCCCTTCCGGTGCTCCCCGCTGCCGGTCCTTCTCCGCCGGGGACTGGACTGCCCGAGGTGTCTCCGCCGGGGGCAGCATCTCCCGGGACGGTATATGAGACCGTGAATCCCTTTCCCGTGTAATCGGTTTTCAGATCCCGCACACCGTACCTGATATTCTCCCTGCCGATCTCCTTCTCCAGTGCTGCAATGAGATTTCCCAGTCCGCCCTGCACGCTGAAGACCTCCTTCGTGGCTTTCCTGTCATCATCACTCTTTGGCTCCCTGGCTTTTTTAACGGTACCCCTTATGAAGCTGCCGTAATTCTGTTCGAGGGCGTAGAGCTTCGGGAGTGCATAACGGGTAACAAGGCGTGACGGGTCCCCGGCATATATCCCTGAGATGAACGGGTCAACGGCATAATCAAGAAAACTCTTTCCAAGCCTCCTGCGGACCATATCAGCAACAGATTCATCGGGATTGCTGCCCGGCTTTCTGAAGGGCTCGCCCAGGATGCGGAACTTGTCCTTCAGGGTGAAGAGCGGCGTTGTTACGGCAGAAAAGAGTCCTGACGGGAGCGGCTCCCACTTTCCGCTCTTCATGACATAGCGCTTGTTGGCGCCACCCTGTCCTGTCTCAAGGGTGCATTCACCGCTCAGATATTCAAAGAGCATCGCTATCTCTTTTGTTGAGAGCACGCCGGTGTTCGGACCCGACTCATATGTAAAGCCTTTCTCAGTGTGTGACTGAATGACCCCTCCGGGCCTGTCAGATCTCTCGAGGATCAGGGGCCGGTGACCCATTCTCTTCAGGAAGTATGCCAGCGTAAGGCCGGTAAGGCCGGCACCGATTATAATTGTATCCGTGTTTTCTGTTTTCATCTTCTAGACCGGTTTTGAATATGTCTGCACTGCTTCGCGGTATTCCGGATCCAATGCTGCCGCAACGTTGCGGATAAAGAATGAGCCGGACTCAGTCACAGTTATCTCATTGTTTACCAGCGTGATAAGTCCGTCGCCTTCAAGATTCCCGAGCACCTTATCGTCAACCCTGACAGCCCGGCGGAGGGTATCCACATCCACATTGCATGCTGCAGCTGTTTCCGGGAAGCTGACCCTCTTGTTGCACATGAGGTCTGTGATGACTCTCTTTGCCAGCTTCTGGTCAGGAGAGAGGACATATCCCTTTTCCACGGGCAGGGTGCCTTTCTCGGTCAGGGAGATATATTCCCCAATATCTTTGATATTCTGGGAGTAACCCTCCTCAAGCTGGCTGATGGCTGTTACGCCGAAGGCATATACCTGTCCGGTTGTCTTCCTGGTGCAGTAGCCCTGGAAATTGCGGTGCAGGGTGCCGGCGGTGAAGGCCGTGAACAGGTCATCTGACGGCAGCACGAAGTGATCGAGACCGATTGGCTCATAGCCGGCATGGGTCATTATGTCGTGTGCCGAGAGGAACATATTTGTTTTTTCCTCTGCAGAGGGGAGCCCCCGTTTTTCAAGTATGACCTGGTGCTTCTTGACCCAGGGTACATGTGCATACGAGAAAGTGACAAGCCTGTCGGGCCTCATGCCGGCTGCCATCTCCATGGTCCTGGCAAATGATTCAACACTCTGCCCCGGCAGGCCGTAGATGAAGTCAAAATTGACCCCTATCCCCGGCTTGACCGACTTAATGTGCTTCAGGAGGTCAGCCGGCGGCACTGCCGGAGGCCTCCGGTTCACCAGGCTCAGCACCCCGGTATCGAAATCCTGTATCCCGAAACTGATCCTGTTGAATCCTGCCGCAATGAGATTATCAATATAGTTTATGTCGAGCGAGGCCGGATCACATTCAATGGCAATCTCCGGGTTCTTCTCAAACGAAAATTCCGTACGCAGCAGACCGATTATGTTTTCGAGGTGGGAGAAGCTGACAGCATTGGGTGTCCCTCCCCCGAAATGAACCTGTGAGACAGCCCTGCTTTTGTCAATATATCGTGATACCAGCCTGATCTCCTGTTCCAGGGCTTCGAAATATGGTGCCACCTGCGATCCGTTCCCTATATGACAGGAGTTGCATCCACAGTAATAGCAAATCCTTTTGCAGAAGGGGACATGTATATATATTGCGATTTTTTCCGGTTGCCGGCTGTTTGAATCGCGCAGCATCTCAATATAGTCCCTCTCCCCGAAGGAGGCGGAGAAATGGTTGGCCGGCGGGTAACTGGTGTACCTTGGCACGGGGACGTTATATTTCTTTAATAGTTCTTCAGTTACCTTCATCCGGTCTGTTTGTTGGCAATGCGTAGACGAGTACCGCCATTGCGATTAAGCAAAAAATGATCTCTATTCCGAATAGTCTCGTATATCCGACTATATCGGCCACCTTACCGCTCAGTACGGCAATGACAAGGCTGCTCAGGTGGGTGATGACTATCTGCACCGTGAAGTCGGTCCCTTCGCGCCCCTTACGTACAATATCCATCGCGGTGGTGTAGATGGCGACGGTGGAGAGTCCGTATGCACCCCACAACAGTGCAATACCACCGTAAAGAGCAGGGAGCGACGGAACCGAGAAACTCATCACCCAGAACCATATAGCTGCAAGCAGGCTTACTGTCATGAACATGTACATTGAGAGCCTCCTGCCTGCCTTTTTAACTATCCATCCTCCGGCAAAGGCTGATAGTGCGGCTACCGAGGTTCCAAAGATGCCTGACATCAGTCCTATCTGCTTCACATTATACCCGTGATCAACAAGAAATGGCTTGAGCATTGTCAGGATACCTATTATCCCCGAGTAGTAAAAGACCAGTATCAGTACCCGCTTATGTTTTCCTTTTTCGGCGAAGAAGCGCCAGATCTCAGCGAGTGATATGCTGGTTTTAGGGTCTGCTTCCACCGGTTCGGGGCTTCTGTAGACAAGCATAGGCACCACCGCGAAGATCACGAAGAGCGCCAGAAGCATCAGCAGGTTGGTCCAGCCGAAATAATGGTATGCGATGAGCAGGACACCGGTGCCAAAGAGAGTCCCGGTGAAGCTGCCGGCTGACTGCATGCTGTTGCCAATGCTTCGCTCTGCGGGTTTAAGAATCCTGATAGCGAAAATATCCACGGCAATGTCCTGGGTGGCTGATGCAATAAACGCCACAATCATCAGCGCAATTATCAGC
This sequence comes from Bacteroidales bacterium, assembly GCA_034002785.1. Classification (GTDB taxonomy): domain Bacteria; phylum Bacteroidota; class Bacteroidia; order Bacteroidales; family VadinHA17; genus SR-FBR-E99. Next base: position 1,314 of record JAVEZX010000123.1, on the reverse strand, counting down.
CTGAAATCAGTCTGCAGATCAAAGAGGGCGATGCTCAGGATTACTGCGGCATAAAACAGCTCCGAGAAGATTACAGTCCTCCTGTTGCGTCTTGCTGATCTCGAGACATTGTCAATGAGAGGGGCCCAGAGAAACTTGAATATCCACGGAAGTTTCACCAGTTGCAGCAGTCCGATCGATTCCAGTGAATAGTTCTCCTGTCTCATGATCACGGGGATCACCGTCGAGAAGAAGCTCATCGGGATGCTCTGCGCAATATAGAGGCTGAACAGTACCGGGAATTTAGTCCAGTTATTTTCCTTCACCTTCTAAAATTTTATTGAGAGGTTCATTCCGGCCTGGGCAGGTTTGCCGGGTTGCATATACCTGTTGCCGAGAGCCTCAAAATAAAAGGCTGCATAATCAGTGTTGAACATATTCTTGCACCACAGATCAAACTGCAGTGAACCCTTAATGAATGACACCTTTGCATCTGCAAGCTCGTAGAACGGCTGTTTGTTTTCATTCTCCTCATCCCAGAATATATCACCGTTACCCCTGTAGAGAAGGTTGATCCTGATATTGTCCAGAACCTTCGAGTTTTTGATTCTGAAGTTTTTAGAGGCGTTGGCTGAGAGGGTGTGGCGTGGGACATAGGGGAGGAAGTGGCCGTTATAGTCCAGCTCCGTATTGACAACGTTTGAGATGAATGTGGCGTGAGTATAGCCGTATGCCACATTGAACTCAAAACCCTTATCCAGTGAAGCCCTGAGTGAGACCTCTGCTCCCTTGCTGACAGAGTGGCCTGCATTCTTGAGCATCGAGCCACGGCCGCTGGGAACAGTCTGGTATATCTGCTGGTTCCGCCAGTCGATATAGAAAAGTGCCAGATCTGCATAAAGCACATTCTTAACCAGAGGGGTTTTCAGGCCGATCTCATAGTTCCAGCTGAATTCAGGCTCGAAGGTGAGATCCTCCGGACGCTCGAAGGTGGAGTTGAACCCGCCCGTCTTGTAACCGCGCGCTGCAACAACATAGATGCTCTGGTTGTTGAATTTGTAGGTCAGTGCAAGGCGGGGAATTATCTCAAGCGACTTAAGGGCAGGGTAGACGGTGTCTGCAAGGAGAGCATAGGTTCCGTTGAGTGTCCGATCATACGTATAATCCAGGAAATCCCTTTCGGTGTCGAGCCTCAGCCCGGCTGTCACGGTGAGCCCCCGGACCAGGAAGTCGGTCAGTGTCGACTGATGGAACAGTGCGAAGCCGCTGATTTTATGATCATAGGTCTTCAGGTAATTCATTTTCTGTTTCCAGGCATCCACGTCCACTGCATTG
>JAVEZX010000122.1:0-7821 GCA_034002785.1 Bacteroidales bacterium | reverse complement strand
TGTCAAGGTTAAAATTGTTGGCCATACCGATGCCGACGGTGCCGATGCCGCCAACCTCGATCTTTCAAAGCGCCGTGCCGCTTCAGTGAAGAACGAGCTTGTGAAATCGTTCGGCGTGAACGGTGACAGATTGGTGACTGACGGTGCTGGTGAAGGCCAGCCTGTCGCAGCCAATGACACCCCGGCCAACAAGGCACTGAACCGCAGGGTTGAGTTCATAAAACTGTAAGCCATGAAAAAAATAATATGTTCCCTTATTGCGATAAGTTTTGCCTTATTGGTTTCTGCCCAGACCAAAACAGCCGATTATATGAAGAAAATCCCTGCATTGCCGCGGGACTCATGCAATGTCACAAAATCTGATGCCGAGAGCTATATAACTCAGGTCAGCAGCCTTAAAGAACAACTTACGGGTGAAATCGATCGTCTGAATGAAACCGTAGATCAGCATATGGAATCAAATGCAGGCTCCGCAAAGGAAACGGCCATGAAACAAATGTCTCAGCAATACGGGTTGTCACAGGCAGACATTGAAAAAATGAAAAACTCGAAGAATATGACTGCTGCAGAGAAACAGGCACTGGCTAACAAGATGATGTCACAGCAGACAAATATGACTGTAGAGGAGGCTAAAAATCTTGGAAAGATGAGCGAAGCCGGAAAAAAAGCTTATGCCGAAGCATATGCAACCGAGGCAATGGCTACCAACCAGACTGATCCGAAACAACAGGCAAACAATGATGCTGCAAAAAGCCAATATAACCTGGTGACTTCTCAGCAGGCAATAAACAGCAAACTGTCTGACATCGGTCAGAAGATTGCTGCTCTCTACGCTCCCATCGAGTCTGATCCTGAGCGGCAGAAAATGCTTGACAGAATGGATGCCTGGCAAAATAAGGTCATGTCGATGACCGGAGTCGACTACGGGCAGGGGAAACAGATGGATTCGCTGGCACTTCTGATCAAGAATGAAAAGATAGCTTACTGTAACAAGTATACTCCAAAGTACCGCACTGCCCTTCGCAGGCATCTGGCAATCCTGAAGACCTCACTTCCTGATTACCAGAACAGTGGAAAGATTATGGCAGAAGTAACAAAAGCCCAGACCGGTATTGAAATGCCGGCAGAAGGCACTGAGATCCCTGCCCTGCAAGCTATAGACCAGTATCTGAATGCACTTCAGGGAGCCTTTAAGTACAAGCTGTATTTTCCCGAGGATGATGATTAGACTTCTGTCCAATATAGTATACCAATTTTCTAAATAATAAGAAGCTACATGCGATATGTGCTGATGGTGTTGATGCTTTGCCTGTCGGCGCTTGTCGCTGCGCAGAACACACAGTCGCCCGATCAGATCAGGCAACGGATGGCGGAGATCAGGCGAACAACCAACTGGGATGACCCTGCTGCAGCGAAAAAAGCCAATGAGCTGATCCGCGATCTGGCAAAACAGCTCATGGCCGGGGCAAACATGCAGGCCGGACCAGGTGCGCCTTCCGGGACCGGAGCCGGGGCAGGCTCAGGGACTGGCAATCAACCGGGCCAGACGCCTTCAGATGACGCTGAGGACATGGCGGAGATCAACCAGGATATGGCTCAGCAGAGGATAGATCTGTTCAGCCAGATATGGAAGGCTGCTGCCGGTGGTGAAGGAGCTGACATTCTTCTTGCCGAACCCCTGCGGGAGGCTATTGTTAATGAGTACAAGGAAGAAGACAACCGGCAGCCGATCCCGTTCATAGCTGAAGAACTGGATGTACTGGTGATCGACATATCGATGAGAGGCATTCAGGCTGTAATTGATATCATGCCAATTTACAAATCCATAAAGAAACTCGTAATAACAAACAGCCAGGCCCCTCATCCCGTTGATTTGCCGGCAATTCTTAAGAACGCCGCTGACTATCCCCTAGATGAACTATATATTGTTAACCTCGGGATATACGTTTCAAAGCTTCCGCAGGAGGTATCACAGTTCAAAAACCTCAAAACACTCGGCATCTTCAATAACAGTCTGACTTCACTGCCCGAGGTGATTGAAAAACTGCCAGGACTGAAAAAACTGTATGCCGACAATAATCCGTTAAGGTCGGTCTTCCCTGTATTGAATACCCTTAAAAACCTGGAGGAACTTGGACTGATAAATACTGAGGTGCCGGAGTCTGAAATCACCACCATTGAAAACATGTATCCATCCTGTAAAGTCATTACTAAATGAAATGTTCCCTCCCGGTTTTCATTTTCATGCTGATGTGGCTTCCTGTTCAGCAGGTTTCCTCCCAGGATCTGAGGATGCTGATGCTTCCAAAAGAGGGTTCGGCTGACAGTAATCTTCTCTACCTGTCAAGAGGTCTTAATGCCACATTTATAACCGCCGTTGCAATTGAAATGGAAAAAGACTATCCCTGTGTGGGCATAACCGATCCGAAATCAATATCGTATTGCCTGGCTGAATTACGTCTGCAGTCAACACCGGCCTTCGGGGGCCGCGATGTTAAACCTGTGGTCAGCAAAATCGCCCAGACTCTGACCAATCCTGACTTCGCAGTAAAGTTCAGCATGTTTGTCAATTCCGAGGATCTGGCACAGGCTATTGTAGTGTGTGCAAACAGTGAGGGAGAGATACTCGCTGATTTCACTGAGCCGTTCGCGCCAATTGAAGTTGCAGGGGAATCGACCATTACGCCAGTAAAAAAGTTAATGGACGAGCTGAAGAAACACGAGATCTGCCCCTACACGGGCACCGTTAACATCGAAGTCAAAAGCGAGAGGGATGAATCTTCATCCACCACTACCCAATGTGGGGACGGCTCAATAGTAATCGATTTGGAGATCAAGACCAATTCCACTCTCAGATGGGAGCTTGTAAAAGAATCCCTGGCAGGAGCATCCGGCACTGTCACCTATGACCTGAAGGAGAATTACAATATTGTCACCAGTCACCCATGCTATGTCTGCAAGGATGGTACCAAGGGCTTTGCAAAGATCACGGAAACATCCGAAACAGAGGCAAAGGTACAGGGTCTTTCAAGGGAGAGTGTCTCTGACGGGGCTCAGGTATCAGATGCCAGGATCAGGATTACTTTTCTTGATGATGGCACTTACCTGCTGACAGTTAAAGCCACGTCTGAAAAAGGACCGATGAAAATCACTACTGAAAAGAAGGTTGACGGGCCGTGCACCGGTAATAGTGAGAGCGAACCACCGGATACCAAAAACAAGAGCATAGATATTCCTTTTACAGCAGTTTTCGGGCCTTACAAGGGTACCCCTGAGGATAAGGTGCTGAGTCAGAATGAAGAAAAAGATGTTTCGCAGGGGACTGAGAAATCAACTGTAAAGATAGACTTCAGCCTCACCCGTCAATGACACTATAATTATTACACGCGATTATGAGAAGAATCCTGATCCTTCCGGCCGTGCTCCTGGTGAGCCTGGCTTGTTTTTCCCAGCCCAAGCCCGGAAAGCCGGCCTTCATAGTCAATTATGAAGAGAGTGGCAGATATGGCGATGAATCATGGAGCTACTCAGGAGTGGTTAAATTCTCACTTAGCAACTGGAGTGAACCTCTGCGCGGTAAGGGCTATACTCCTGAGCAAAGAAAAATGCCTCTGGAATTTGATCCGGGTGCTTTTCTTAAACTTCAGCCCGGTGCTGTTGTGAAGTTTTATCCCAGCGAGATTGACGAGGCAGGCTCCGGAACCAATGGCAGTTATACGCGCTTCCTTGGCACCGACGGCGTGGAAACAACTGTCGAAATCACCGATCAGGGTACGCGCACTAAAGTAACCGATGATGCCACGTTCCGCAAGGGGAACAACATCCCCTACAACGAGAACTTCTTGCAGAATGCACGCTACTACCAGCTCGGCAACCTGGCAGAACTCGAACGTACTGCAACAGGAGGCATCCTGAGAGCCTACACTGCTATTGGCAATAACCTGAGTCAATGGGCAGTATCAATGGAAACAGAGGAGCAGGTCTTCCCGGAGGTTTATATTTTTGTGCTGACAGATGCGGAGATCAGGTCATGGAAACAGATATCCAAAACAAGCAGTCGTAACGGAAGTTCCGAGGACGATAACCTCTCGGTAACAGTGGCTGTAAAGATGGATGTCCCTGACCTTGTAAAGCCGGAAGTCACACTCTATGGTTGTTCTGAACTCGGCGCAGGGGAACAAAAAGATATTATGGCATCCGGAAAGCCTGAGGGTGGAGAGTTCCGGTTTTGGGTGGAACCCGGAAATCTGCTAAACGTTCAGCCTGACGGTGAATCATCGGCCATCCTTACAGGCGCAACGCCGGGAAAAGGTACTCTGTATGTTGAGTATACGGCTTCCGACGGCCAGACAACGCAGGCGACACAACAAGCGGCATATCTGAAAGTTGATTCATACAATGGCGGAGAAGAGTTGCCGCAGATTGCACTTTACAATATTGAAGGTAAGAAGACCAACGGTGTGCTTACTGTACCGGTTGAGATGGAACCTGCAGCGTCTGCCGAACTGCTCCGGTTTGAAGTTGCCTCCCCGGATATTCTTTCCGCGACAGGAGTGGCGGACAAGGTCCACTTGCAGGGTATACGAACGGGAAAAACCACTGTTCAGGCAAAGACGTCATGCGGAAAGCTGGTGGGACCTGCCGTTGATGCGGAGGTTGTATATTGCGACGATGAAACAAAGGCCAAACTGGCCGAAGAGGCCCGGATAGCTTCCGAAATAATCAAGGAGCAGTTAAAGGAGCTGGAGGATATCCTCAATTCCGAAGAATACAAAAAGGCTTCAGGGCGCATCCTTGAATCATCAGCCAATCTGGCGCTGAAGACCTCCGGGCTGATTTTTGGGATGGCTGCCGGCGTCCCGGGTGTAGATCAGGCTGTTAAGGCTACCGGAGATGTCTTCGGAGCCGGCTCGGCGGTTCTTGACCTGGTCCGTAGCGGAAATCTGAGCGAGGCAGGTATGAACACTATTAAGTTGGGTGTAGAGCTGTTCGGGGAAGCCGTCATGGGAGTAATTTCCGGGGCCGAGGAGACATACCAGGCAGCAAAGGACTTCGGGGAGGACCTCGGCGTGGTTGAGGGCGCAACCTATAGGATGAGCAATGCCCAGCAATGGATAGAACACTGGACCCGCTATATAGATGATCTTATCCGCCGCCAGAAACTGTGTGAGAGCGGAACCGGACAAGACGGCGGACAGGGTGAACCCTCGCAGGAGCCTGTACAGAAGCCCGCAGAGCCCGGCTCAGGGACCGCCAATGAGCCGACAGATGGTGCCGGGGCTGCGAAATCCGGAGGCGAGCAACCGTCGGCAGAAGAGCCTGCGTCAGGAGAAGCTGCCGGAGAGAAGATACCAGGAGAGGGAGCACCGGGTGGAGAACCGGGCGGAGAAAAAGTCCCTGGTGAAGGCGGTGAGATATCACCACCGCCACCAACAACCGCAACCGGGCAGGCGGGCCTGCCCTATGCCCCCGGTGAATGCGGATGCAACAGCACAAAGACCATGAAGCCTGGTTCTGAGGCAATTGCAACACTACATGCTGACACGCAGAACCTTAACAAATGTGTCGGCAACTTTCAAAACGGTCCTCTGAATGGGTATATCAAAACACTCAGGGAGTGGAAAGCAGTAACTGATGGACTCGAAACAGCACTCGGCAAGGATAAGAAGATCGCCGAGTCAGCTATGCTGGAAGCAATACCACGGATGGAGTCCCTGCTTCAGCAGACACAGTCGTTTGACATAGCCGGACAGGAGTTCATTAAGGATTTTGAAAAGTGCCCCGCCTCTTCATCCTCATGGATGGATATTCTCAAATCAGCCGTTACTGTCACAGTTGATTCAATCAAAACCAAATACTAACTTCTTTGAATATGAGAATAAATCGCGCCTTATCACTGGTTTGGCTTGTCGGCATTTCACTCAGTCTGACTGCACAGGAGCTTCCGCTTCTCACTGAGAAACAGGGGACTTTCGAGATCCTCAAGCGTACCGATTATGTTGGCTACGATTGCGGGTACACAAAAGCAGAGATTACCGCCAACCTTCAGAGAATAATTGACCTCGTAACCGTTGTCAGGCAAAATCCCGTTCTCACGGATATGAAGGGATTCGATGGCAGGGCAAGGATATATAATCTCAACTGCAAGGCGGTCGGAGGATACGGCATACCTGCCAGGATCAGTTTTGAATTTGCATCCTGGTTCAGGCAAAAAGACGGCACCCCGGCAAGGGGCCTGATCGAGCCGCCCGAATGGTCACTTCATATCAACCAGGCTCAGCCCGGATGGGGTGCATCGTACAGCCACGACGCCAAACACGGATATTTCACAGCCCCTTTGAATAAAAGGACTCCGGTGCCGGGAATTGATGTTTATGACGGTGAGTGGTTTGTAATTTATGACGCGTCAAGACCACCCTACTGGATTCCGGTCACTGTCAACGAAGCCTTTGCCGCAGTAAGGGAGAATGCGAAAAAAGAAGATAACGAGATAGCCGCCCAGTACCTGAATGAGTTTATTGAAAAGGAGTGGAATGAAATTCCTGAAGACTACCGTGACAAGCCAGCTTATTTCGGCGGGGGAATCTCAAGGGTTACACACAAACCCGGTTACGGAGACCAGGACAGCATATTCCCCCGTATAGTCAAGGTGAATCCAGAATACTGGAACAGGGAACTTCCACGCGCCGCAATTCAGATAATCAACTTCAATTCAATCCAGAGAAAGGATTATCTGAGGAAGTTAATGGAGGAATATCTCGACAATAACAGCATCAGCTATAACGTAAAGCGTTTTGAGGTGTCATTTGACATGGAAGAGATCCGGAGGCTGTTGCCGCTGATCGGACATTAACCGAGCGACACCGGGGGAGACTGAAAAATCGTAAATTTGCCGGACAATAACAGAACCTGCAAAGGGGGATTGTTGTTGCTATTTGATCATGCAGGACTGGAAACGGGTATTTACGATCATCTTCACCGGGCAGCTGGCCTCAACACTGAGCAGCTATGTGGTTGCCTATGCCGTTATCTTCTGGCTCAGTGTGGAGACCAGGTCAGCTGAGGTTCTGGCTTATGCCACCATAGCCTCGCTCCTGCCCCAAATGGTGCTCGGGCTTTTCACCGGGGTATTCATCGATCGGTGGAACCGTAAGCGCACAATGATCTTTGCCGATCTGTTCATTGCACTCTGTACACTGGTGCTGGCATCACTCTTCTGGATAACCGAACCGAAGATATTCTATGTTTACCTCCTTCTGATGATGCGGTCAGCCGGGATGGCCTTTCACGTTCCTGCCATGCAGGCCTCTGTCCCGTTGCTGGCACCGCAGGACAAGCTGATGAGGATAGCCGGAATCAACAATATGATCCATTCAATCAGCACAATTGCCAGTCCCGCCCTGGCTGCTTTACTTATCAGCCTGTTCCAATTGCAGTGGATCCTGCTCATAGATGTGGCAGGAGCCCTGATCGCCGTGTCTACCCTGCTGATGGTCCATATTCCCAATCCTGAAAAGAAGGAGGAGACCAAACCTCATCTGTGGAGGGAACTGCTCGAGGGGCTGAAGGAAATATACAGCAAGCCGGGATTGCTCTGGCTCTTCATACTGGCGCTGACAGCCATGTTCTTCATCATGCCTGTGGCAGCACTGTTCCCGCTGATGACACTGGAGCACTTCAGCGGCACAACATACATGATGAGCATAGTTGAGATTGCATGGGGCATCGGGATGCTGATAGGCGGTGCCATAATCGGATACAAGAGATTGAACAACTACAAGGTTGTGCTGATAAACCTTACATATCTGGGGCTTGGACTTA
>JAVEZX010000121.1:5982-7875 GCA_034002785.1 Bacteroidales bacterium | reverse complement strand
AGTGACGCAGTAATAATACTCCTTATAAAGAAAACCCCGTTCGCCAGCTGGCGAACGGGGTTTTTTTGTCATTTATCCCGGGGGCGGCCGGCCAGCTCCCACAGCACTATCCCCGCGCTGACTGCCACATTGAAAGAGTGCTTGGTGCCATATTGAGGTATCTCCACGCACAGATCCGACATGCCTACCACCTCCTCACTCACCCCCTTTATCTCATGCCCGAAGACCAGCGCATATCGCTTCCCCGGATCCGGCTTAAACCGGTCGAGAGGTACTGATCCGTCAGTCTGCTCCACTGAGATGAGCAGATAACCCAACTCCTTCAGCTCCCTGGCTGCCGATGCTGTGCTGTCATAATATTTCCAGTCCACTGACTCAGTAGCCCCCAGGGCCGACTTGTGTATCTCCCTGTGCGGGGGTGTGGCCGTGATGCCGCAGAGCCAGACCGCCTCAACCAGAAAGGCATCGGCAGAACGAAAGATTGACCCGATATTGTTCAGGCTCCGCACATTGTCCAGAACAATGATGAACGGCGACTTGCCGGAGGATTTGAATTCCTGTATGCTCTTTCTGTTAAGTTCCTCGTTGGTCAGTTTCCTCATTCAGTAAAATTTCAGCTAAATTAATTATAAAAAAAGAGTAAATTACCTACCTGATTGGCAGGTGATGCCGGTCATACCCCTAACTTAACATTATCCTGTAATGAATATCCACGAATACCAGGGAAAATCAATTCTTCAGGCACACGGTGTTGCGGTGCAGGAAGGGTTTGTTGCCGAGACGCCCGAACAGGCTGTAACTGTTGCAGAAGAGCTTAAAAAGAAGTACGGCACGGAGATATTTGTCATCAAGGCACAGATACACGCCGGAGGGCGGGGCAAGGGCGGAGGCGTCAAGATTGCCCGTTCAACTGCAGAGGCCGGAGAGGTGGCATCAAGGATTCTTGGAATGACTCTCGTGACACCCCAGACAGGCCCGGCTGGAAAAAAGGTGCATAAGGTGCTTGTAGCCCGCGATGTATACTACAAAGGTGATTCGGAGATAAAAGAGTACTATCTTTCACTCCTGCTGGACCGGAGAAAATCGGCCTATGTGGTTGTCTATTCACCGGAAGGTGGCATAGATATTGAGGATGTTGCCGCCCGCAATCCGGACGCCATCTTTACGGAGGTGGTGGACTCCACCTGCTGCCTGCATGAATTCCAGATGCGGACTATTGCATCGAACCTCGGCCTTCACGGTAAGGCATACCGCGAAATGGTTACCTTCCTGAAGGGACTGTGGGATGCATTTGTCAACTCTGACGCTGCCCTGCTGGAGATTAACCCGCTGCTCAAGACCAGTGATGACAGGGTACTGGCGGTCGACTGCAAGGTGACACTTGATGACAACGCACTCTACCGCCATCCGGAGCTGGAAGCAATGCGTGACCTGAATGAAGAGGATCCCACCGAGGTGGAGGCAGGGCAGAGCAACCTCAACTATGTAAAGCTCGACGGAGACGTGGGCTGCATGGTGAACGGCGCCGGTCTTGCAATGGCAACCATGGACCTTATACAGCTCTCCGGAGGCCGGCCGGCCAACTTCCTCGATGTGGGAGGTGGTGCCAGCGCGAAGACAGTTGAGGCAGGATTCAGGATAATACTCAAGGACCCCAACGTCAGGGCCATACTCGTGAATATCTTCGGCGGGATAGTGAGGTGCGACCGTGTGGCTGCCGGAATCATTGAAGCCTATAAGACAATCGGTGACATAAAGGTGCCGGTAATAGTCAGGCTGCAGGGAACGAATGCCGAAGAGGCACGTGAACTTATAGGCCAGTCAGGCCTGCAGGTCATTGCTGCATCCACTTTCACAGATGCAGCAGACAAGGTCAAGGCTGCCCTGGCATAG
>JAVEZX010000121.1:0-5882 GCA_034002785.1 Bacteroidales bacterium | reverse complement strand
GACAAGGTCAAGGCTGCCCTGGCATAGCTTGCACCCTGCTGTATCGTTGATAAATTCATGCCGCCGGCAAGCCCTTTCTCTTGCTTTATTCTTAATTTGCCTCCGTATCGTCCCATGAGTGACCAGTTCGCGGATATAATCATTCCCGTGGCCCTGCCCGGCTTCTTCACCTACAGCATCCCTGAGGCGTTGATCCCGCTATTATCCCGGGGCAGCCTGGTGACTGTTCCCTTCGGACAGAGCAAGGAGGCAACCGGCCTGGTTGTTAAGATTCACACCACCCCTCCGGAAGGGGTTGCTGTTCGTGATATAGCAGCCCTCATTCCCGGAGAAGTCAGACTCAATGAGCGGTTTACAGAATTCCTGCTGTGGATCGCCGATTACTATATGGCGTACCCCGGCGAGGTGATGAAGGCGGCCGTTCCACCGGCGGAGGAACTCCCGGGCCATCTGAAGAAGCGCCGGCCCCGTAAGACGACGGAGGAGGAGAGCCGGGAAACAGTCCCCCCGTACGAACTGAACAGTGTGCAACAGGCTGCCTATCAGGGTATCAAACAGCTCCTTGACGAGCGCGAAACAGTCCTTCTCCACGGTGTCACCTCCAGCGGCAAGACGGAGATCTATATACACCTTATGAAAGAGCAGATGGAGCAGGGGAAACAGGTGCTCTACATGCTTCCCGAGATTGCACTGACGACACAGATCATTGAGCGTCTGAAGAAACATTTCGGCACAGCCATCGGGGTGTTCCATTCACGACTTACTCCCGCAGCGCGACGTGAAGTGTGGAAAAAAGTGAGCGAGGGATCCCTCAGGGCTGTCCTGGGAGTGAGATCATCCCTGTTCCTTCCTTTCAGCGATCTGGGACTGATCATTGTGGATGAGGAACATGACTCCTCCTACAAACAGTATGATCCCGCCCCCCGCTATCACGCCCGCGATGCCGCAATGATGCTCGCGCGCATTCACGGAGGGAAGACCCTCCTGGGCTCGGCGACACCCTCGCTTGAGAGTTATCATAACGCAGCCACAGGGAGATACGGATTTGTTGAGCTGATGACACGGTTCGGCGATGTGATGATGCCTGAGATGATTATTGCTGACACGCGTTTCCAGGCCAGGAAGAAGGGACCTGAAGCCCATTTTACCCCGAAACTGCTGCAGGCGGTGGAGGAGGCCCTGGGCAGGGAAGAACAGGTAATCCTCTTTCAGAACCGACGGGGGTTCTCTCCCTTCCTGATGTGTACTGACTGCGGACATGTGCCGGCATGCACAAACTGCTCGGTCAGCTATACCTATCACAAGAGCATCAACAGGCTGGTATGCCATTATTGCGGCAAGAGCGTGAAGGTACCTCAGGAGTGTCCGGAATGCGGATCCGCCGGAATGAGTACAAAAGGATTCGGGACCGAGAAGATCGAAGAGGAGATCCGGCTGCTTTTCCCTGCGGCACGTGTGGCAAGAATGGACCAGGATACTGTCAGGAACAGAAGTGCTGCCTCGGAAATCCTGGGCAGCTTCGCCGCAGGCGAAACGGACATTCTCATAGGTACACAGATGATCTCCAAGGGACTCGACTTCGAGAGACTGACGGTTGTGGGGATCCTCGATGCTGATACAATGATGCATTTCCCGGATTTCAGGGCGCATGAGCGGAGCTTCCAGCTCATGGAGCAGGTCAGCGGCCGTGCAGGACGGCGAACGAGAAGAGGCAGGGTGATAATCCAGACTGCAGACCCCGCGAACATCATCCTCAGGCAGGTACTGAAGCACGATTTCCGTTCGATGTGCACGGCACAGCTGGAGGAACGCTCACTCTTCGGCTATCCTCCATTCACCAGGATCATACGGATAGCACTGAAGCACCGCGACCTGGAAGAGCTGAATCGCTCGGCGGCAAGGCTGGCAGACAACCTGAGGAGACAGCTTGGCAGCATGGTTCTCGGGCCGGAGTTTCCGATGGTCATGCAGGTTCAGAAATGGTATATCAAGACGGTAATGATAAAAATAGGAGCCACACTCTCTCCGTCGAAGGTGAAAGAGATCATACGCCGAGAGACAGAGACTGAGCTCAGGAAGCCAAGGAAGGGACTCCTCAGGGTGCAGGCCGATGTTGACCCGCAGTAATTATCATGTTAACGTTAAAATGAAAAGATGAAAAGAGTTATCCTTCGCCATCACCACATTAATCTGTTTCCTGCTCTGCTGGCCTTACTTCTGGTGATCTCCTCCACGGCATGCCGGCAGGAGTCTGTTAGTCAGGCAGAACCGGCGGACCTTGTCAGCACCCTCATGGGCACTGACTCCGAGTATCTGCTGTCCCACGGCAACACCTACCCGGCGGTGGCACTGCCTTTCGGAATGAATTTCTGGACCCCGCAGACACGTAAGAACGGCGACGGCTGGGGCTATACCTACGATGATCATAAGATTGTCGGCATAAAACAGACTCACCAGCCCAGCCCCTGGATCAATGATTACGCGGCCTTCTCACTGATGCCTGTCACAGGCAGCAACCGGCTTACCGTTGAGCGCCGGGCATCATGGTTCTCGCACAAGGCCGAGGTGGCAAGACCGTACTACTACAGCGTCTACCTGGCTGATTATGACATAACGGCTGAGGTGACCCCCACCGAGAGGGCCGCCATCTTCAGGTTCACCTTTCCGCAGAGCGACTCCTCCGCAGTGGTGATTGACGCATTTGCCGGAGGGTCAATGGTGAAGATAATCCCCGGAGAAAACAGGGTGGAGGGCTACTGCCGCAACAATCACGGCGGTGTGCCTGAAAACTTTCATAACTACTTTGTAATTGAGTTTGACCGCCCGTTCGATTTCTGGTCCGTAGCCCTCGACGGAACAGAGGAGCCCGGCGCTACGGAACGGGAGGGTGACCACGCACAGGGCGTCATAGGATTCCGCACGCAAAGGGGAGAAAAGGTTACCGCAAGGGTGGCATCATCATTCATCTCCCCGGAACAGGCCATTTTGAATCTCAGCCGGGAGACGGGCGCCCACAGCTTTGACTTCATCCGCGATGCCGCCAGGGAACGCTGGAACAGTGAGCTCGGCCGTATCAGGGTGGAGGGAGGATCGGATGACCAGGTAAGGACTTTCTATTCGACTCTTTACCGTACGATGCTGTTCCCCCGTATGTTCCATGAATCAGACAGCGCCGGGAACATAATTCACTACAGCCCTTACAACGGGCAGGTGTTGCCCGGCAGACTCTATACCGACAACGGATTCTGGGATACCTTCAGGGCGGCGATGCCGCTCCTTACTCTCATGTACCCCGAGATGAGCTCCCACATCATGGAGGGTCTTGTCAACGCATACCTGGAGAGCGGATGGCTGCCGGAATGGGCCAGTCCCGGCCATCGCAACTGCATGATTGGAAGCAACTCGGCATCACTCATCGCTGACGCTTACCTCAAGGGAATAAGGGGGTACAATATCGACACCCTGTGGAATGCCATGGTGAAAAACACCCGGGGTCACGGACCGGTCCATTCAGTAGGAAGATACGGAGCCGAATACTACAATGACCTGGGCTATGTGCCGTATGATGCCGGCATCAATGAGAATGTGGCACGGACTCTCGAGTATGCCTATGCCGACTGGTGCCTGTGGAAGCTGGCACAGGAGCTGGGTCGCCCGCAGGAAGAGATTGACCTTTATGGTGCCAGGGCCCTTAATTACCGGAACGTTTTTGATCCCACGAGCAAACTAATGAGGGGCCGGAACCTCGACGGTACCTTCCAGTCGCCCTTCAGCCCATACAAGTGGGGCGATGCATTCACCGAGGGAAACAGCTGGCACTACACCTGGAGCGTTTTTCAGGATGTGGCCGGTCTGGCAGGACTGATGGGCGGCAAAGAGGAGATGATCCGCATGCTCGACTCTGTCTTCGTTGTTCCGCCGCTGTTTGACGACTCCTATTACGGTTTCCCGATACATGAAATCCGCGAGATGCAGATCATGAACATGGGCAATTATGCCCATGGCAACCAGCCGGTACAACATATGATTTACCTCTATAATTATACTCCCCAGCCGTGGAAGGCCCAGATGCGTGTCCGCGAGGTCATGGACAAGCTTTACAACTACACTCCGGACGGTTACTGCGGCGATGAGGACAACGGCCAGACATCGGCATGGTATGTCTTCAGCGCACTCGGCTTTTACCCTGTGACACCAGGCACTGGTGAGTATGTGCTGGGCTCTCCGCTCTTCAGCAAGGTTACGGTCACTCTCTCCGACGGTAAGGAACTGGTGATAAGTGCACCGGAGAACAGCCGGGACAATATTTATGTAAATGGTGTACGGCTGAATGGCAGGCCGCTGGATGTCAATTATATCACACATGAACAGCTGACCTCCGGCGGGAGACTGCAGTTCACAATGGGCACGGAGCCGGAGAAGGAGCGGGGCATCAGCCCGTCGGCATGGCCTTACTCAATGAGCACGCATGAAAAAGTAAAATAATCTCAAAGACAAGATACGATGTCAACACTCAGTTTCAGCGGGATCTTCCCGCCTCTCCCGACAGCCTTTGACAATGATGAGAACCTGCTCCCCGATAAGATCAGGTTCAACATTGAGAAGCTTTCCCGGTTTGATCTGGCCGGATTCCTGATTCTTGGCTCCAACGGAGAGCAGGTGATGCTGTCAGAGAAGGAAAAGATTGAGGCTATTACCGCTGCCCGAGAAGTTCTTCCTGAGGGCCGTCTTCTTCTGGCCGGCACCGGTTGCCAGAGCACCCGCGAGACGATCTCACTTACCAGGGCTGCCGCAGCGGCGGGAGCCCATGCAATGCTGGTTCTGAATCCGTTCTACTATAAGGGGAACATGAATCAGAATGAGCTTGTAAGGCATTATTATGATGTGGCGGATGCATCGCCTGTGCCGGTACTTGTTTATAACATGCCCGGTAACACCGGGCTTGATATGAGTGCACGAATGATCATTGACATGGCGAAGCATCCTAATATCGTGGGACTGAAGGAGTCGGGCGGCAATGTGGTGAAGATGGGCGAGGTGCTTGGTAATGTCAAACCCGGCTTCCAGGTGCTTGCCGGCGGCGCGGGATTCCTTCTTCCGGCGCTGGCTGTGGGCGCCGTAGGCGGGATACTGGCAAGCGCCAACATCGCTCCCGCTCACTGCATCGAAATCTTCAGGGCTTTCGCCGCAGGCGATATCAACCTCGCCCGGGAGCTCCAGCACCGGATAATTCCACTTAATACCGCAGTTACCTCACGCTGGGGGGTGCCGGCCCTGAAGGTGGCAATGGATCTTCTCGGGCTCTACGGTGGTAATGTGAGAAGACCTCTGTTGCCGATGGATGAGGTTAACAGGGAGTATCTCAAAGAGGTGATGCTGAACGAGAGCGTAATATTGTATGACAAAAACAAATAGGATAATGAAAGGCAGAAAACTTCTGATGATACCCGGTCCCATTGAGTTTGAACCGGAGGTGATGATGGCAGTGGGGATGCCTACGACAAGTCATGTGGCTCCCGACTTTATTGATACTTTCGGACATGCGCTGGAAATGATGCGCGAGGTTTGGCTGGCACCGTCGGGCCAGCCCTTCATCATGGCCGGCAGCGGCACGCTGGCAATGGATATGGCGGGTGCCAATCTCATTGAGTCGGGTGACAGGGTACTGGTACTCTCAACAGGCTATTTCGGAGATCGATACGCGGCGTTGCTGAAGCGCTATGGTGCGGAGGTGACGGTGCTGGCAGCAGACACAGGCAGTGTGGTAAGCCTGAAGACCGTTGAAGATGAGCTGAAGAGATCACATTACAAGCTGATGACCTTCACTCATGTGGATACCTCCACTGCAGTGAGGGTTGACCCCGAACCTCTTGGTGCCCTGG
>JAVEZX010000120.1:0-7904 GCA_034002785.1 Bacteroidales bacterium | reverse complement strand
TCAATCTACGGCGGTTCGGCACCATCGATGCCCTATACGGTCAACTAGAACGGACACGGTCCCGCATGGGCCAACTCACTCTTCGAGGACAACGCCGAGTATGGCTTCGGCCTCATGCTTGGAGCAAACCGCATCAGGGAACGCATCGAGCGCCTGATGAAGGAGAGCCTCGGAAGCGGACTTGCTCCTGAAACCGTTGCAGCCTTCAATGAATGGATTGCTGAGATAAATAACTCAAAAACAAGCAGGACTGTCTCTGATAAAGTAATTGCCGCCTGCGAGAAGGATAAGGCACCGGTATGCAAGGAGATCCTTGAACTGAAGAGCTACCTGGTCAAGAAATCGTTCTGGGTATTCGGAGGTGACGGATGGGCTTATGACATCGGCTACGGCGGCCTTGACCACGTGCTTGCATCCGGTGAGAATATCAATGTCCTCGTCCTTGACACCGAAGTCTACTCCAACACCGGAGGCCAGGCATCCAAGTCAACCCCGGCAGGTGCTGTTGCCAAGTTCGCTGCATCCGGCAAGAAGATCCGCAAGAAGGATCTCGGGCAGATGGCAATGACCTACGGCTATGTATACGTGGCACAGGTATCAATGGGTTCAAGCCAGAACCAGTACTTCAAAGCCATTCGTGAAGCCGAGGAGTATCCCGGACCGTCACTCATCATCGCCTACTCACCCTGTATCAACCACGGCCTGCGCAATGGCATGGGCAAGACGCAGCAGCAGGCTGAAGATGCAGTCACCTCGGGCTACTGGCACCTCTACAGGTTCGATCCGCGCCTTGAGGCAGATGGTAAGAATCCATTCCAGCTCGACTCCAAGGAACCAGACTGGAGCAAGTTCCAGGACTTCCTCAGGTCAGAGGTGCGTTACACCTCTCTTCTGAAGGACTTCCCCGGTGAGGCCGACTACCTGTTCAAACAGGCTGAGGAGAACGCGAAGTGGAGGTACAACAGCTACAAGCGTCTCTCTGAGATGGAATTCGGAACTGTGGCAGAAAATGCTGACAATAAAGCCGAATAAGCTAATAAACAGACCACTTGAGAGCCGGCTTATCCCGGCTCTCTTTTTTTATGCACCAAAAATAGGTACCTTTGTGCCGGACAGACCGGGAACAGGAAATGAGCAGGGCGATGGCAATTGATTACGGCAGAAAAAGATGCGGCGTGGCGGTGACGGATCCGATGAGGATCATCGCCTCTCCACTCCAGACCGTGCCTTCATCAGAACTTGAAGCCTTTCTCAGGGATTACATCCCGCGTGAGAACGTCACCGACGTTGTCATCGGGTATCCTGTTACCGTGAACAATCTGCCCAGTGAAAGTGTAAAGTACATTGATCCGTTCATCGCCAGGTTCAGAAAGATCTTTCCGGACATACCCCTGCACCTGGAGGACGAACGGTTTACATCTCAGATGGCACTTCAGACTATGATTGACGGCGGAGTGAGCAAGAGCGGAAGGCGTGACAAGGGCATGGCTGACCGCATCAGCGCCTCAATCATCCTCCAGTCATGGCTGAAGAGTCTTGAGTACAAAAACAGGAATTGAATTTTATATGATATATCCGATTTACGTATACGGACATCCGGTTCTGCGCAAGGTGGCACAGGAGATTGACCGCAACTACCCTGAGCTTGACAAATTCATCGCGGACATGTTTGAGACAATGTACAAGTCTGACGGACTTGGACTTGCAGCGCCCCAGGTAGGCCGGTCAGTGAGGCTCTTCGTCATTGACGGGGAACCTCTTGCAGAGGATCACCCTGAGATGAAGGATTTCAAACAGGCCTTCATCAATCCGCAGGTGGTAGAGCGCAAGGGAATGAAAGTGCCAATGAACGAAGGCTGTCTCAGTCTTCCAGGCCTCCACGAAGAGATTGACCGTGAGTCAGAGATACGCATTAAGTATTATGATCAGCAGTGGAACTTCCACGACGAAGTCTATACCGGCTACAAGGCCAGGGTGGTACTGCATGAGTATGATCATCTTGACGGCATTCTCTTCCCTGACAGGCTCAGTCCGCTGCGTCGCCGGCTTATAAAGGGAAAACTGAACGATATCAGCAGGGGAAAGTTCGACGCCACCTATCGCACCGTCCTCATTACCGGTAGGTAGCGGCAGGGCTCTTGACAGGCATCATAGGATTTCTTAACTTTCATGGGTCTAAAGCTGCTGACCCGTGCTCACCAGGGAATTTCCTTTCCTGAGGCTCACCGTGCCGCTGTGCGCAGGTGTGCTCACGGCGGAATACCTTCCGCACATGACTGCTGTTGCCATAGCTGCTGCTGTCACAGCCCTGGCTATGATGACAGTGCGTATCCTGCGAAGCAGCTACATCTCGGATATGATCTTCGGATCAGCCCTCCTGTTATTCATGATTTCCTCCGGATACCTGCTCCGGACCGCTGAGCGTCACCGGCCTTCTCTCCTTGGAGAGGAACGGCAGGAGGTCACCCTCAGGCTCTCCGGGTACCCGGCCGGAAGCAATAACGGCTGCTCGTTCAGGGCAACCATTATCAGTGTGGCTAAAAGCGATTCCGTTACGCATCCACGGGGTTCGCTGCAGTTATGGTTCATGACTGACACACTCCCCTCGCGATGGAAGCCGGGTGACATTCTCCGGGTGCAGATCAGGCCCGTAAGGGTTGAGAACAACGGCAATCCCTGTGAGTTCAACTACCGCCGATGGCTTGAGGGTCAGGGGATCAGGCATATGGCATTCTTCAGGGCCTCCGACATCACCGGTTATGCTCCTGCTCTCCGGCGTTCAGTACGGGAGAGGTCCCTGGTTGCAGCGCACAGGATGACTGACGCCTTCCGACGGGCAGGCCTGCAGGGGGAAGAACTCGGTCTTGTCATGGCGCTTACAATCGGCGACAAGGAACTTCTGGAGAAGGACCGGCTCACCTCCTTCTCCAGGTCGGGGGCAATGCATATAATGGCAGTATCCGGTTTGCACGTCGGGATGATAAGCATGGCATTGTCATGGCTACTATTCTTCCTGAAGGGAAAACTCAGGTGGCTCAGATCCCTGCTGATCGTGCCTGCCCTGTGGGGATTTGCCTTCCTCACGGGAATGTCGCCGTCAGTCCTTCGCGCCACAATCATGTTCACCTTCCTTCAGGCCGGGTACCTGCTTAACCGGCAGTCGTCAGGCATGAACAGCCTGCTGGCTTCGGCATTCATACTCATTGCGGTGCACCCCGGGGTGATCTTCGAGGCGGGCTTCCAGCTCTCATACCTTGCAGTAGGATTCATCATTGCTTTTTACAACTCACTTTATCGTCTCGTCAGGCTGAAGAACCGCATAGCCGATTACCTGTGGCAGATGACTGCCGTCTCGCTGGTGGCTCAGGCCGGCACTCTCGCTCTCTCGGTCAGGCTCTTCAATATCTTCCCAATGCTGTTCCTGCTTACCAACATTGTCGTCATTCCCATCTCCTTCGTGGTACTGGCAGTGGCAATGCTGCTGCTCATCGCCTCTCCGTTGCCGGCCGTGGCATCGCTCTGCGCAATGATTCTCGACAGGCTGGCAAGCTTCACCCTGGGCTTCACCGGGCTGATCAGCTCGATGCAGCACGGTGTGATAATGAATATCGGCATGTCCGCATCAGAAACGCTCATGCTCACGGTTACAGCTGCACTGCTGCTTGCAGCATTGCTTCGCACTGCGAAAATAACACTCAGACCGGCGCTTGTTGCGGCGTCACTCCTGCTCATCTGCAACAGCGTGAAGAGTGCGGAGGAGATGCACCGTGACCGGATCATCACCTATAACATCCGGGGCGATGAACTGCAGGTGAGGCAATACGGAAGGAGGCTGCTTGTACCTGCCACCGGGAAAGATGTGCCGGCGGAGGTGATCAGGCACGCCAACACCCGGGGGCTGAAGATTGAGCGCGTTGAACCCGGATAACATTTCTTTTGTATAACTTTGCGCTGGTTTTAACCGGAACATTATGAGAATAGTTATTGCAGGCGCAGGCGAGGTGGGAACACACCTGGCAAGAATGCTCTCGCAGGGCGAACACGAGATAATACTCATTGACTCTGAAGTGGAACGCCTCAAGCCTGTTGACGCAACGATAGACGTGCTGACCTACGAAGGATCCGCCACATCGATCAACATTCTGAAGGAAGCCGTCAAGAAGCACACTGACCTCTTCATTGCCGTGGCGCACTACGAGGATACAAACATCTCGGCGGCCATCCTCGCGAAGAGACTGGGTGCCAGGAAGGTTATCGCGCGCATAGACAACATGGAGTACCTTGAGCGGGTTAACAAAGAGTTCTTCCGCGAGATGGGAATTGACCACCTTATTTACCCGGAACTTATAGCAGCAAAAGAGGTTATAAGCCTCCTGAAGGAGACCGGAACCACCGAGTTCATGGACTTTGCAGGAGGACTCCTTTCACTATACGTGCAGAAGCTCGAGAAAAACGCACCTGTGCTGAACAAGACCCTCGAGGAGGTCACCAACTCCCTCGGGTCAATTAAATACCGTGCCGTCGCTATCAAAAGAAACGAGAAGACAATCATTCCCCGCGGCAAGGAGGAGTTTAAGGAAGGCGACCTGGCATTTGTAATCTCGACCAAGGAAGGTATCTCCGACCTGATGAAGTTTTCCGGCAAGCGCAACGTACAGGCCAAGAGTATAATGATACTGGGCGGAAGCCGCATCGGCAGGCATATAGCGCTGAAGCTGCAGCATGACTGCCAGGTGAAGCTGATAGACCATGACCTGGAGAAATGCCGTGACCTGGCTGAGACGCTGGAGGAGACCCTGGTGATCCACGGTGACGGCCGTGACGGGAACCTGCTTGCAGAAGAGGGACTACAGCACATGGACGCCTTCGTGGCGGTGACCGGCAATTCTGAGACCAATATCCTGTCATGTCTGCTGGCGAAAAAAATCGGCGTGATGAAGACAATCGCGGAGGTGGAGAACATGGAATACATAAACCTGGCTGAAAACTCAGGCATTGACACAATCATAAACAAGAAAATTGCAACGGCCAGCCGTATCTTTCGCCACACAATGAATCCGAATGTTACCCAGGTCAAGATGATGACCGGAACCGAGGCTGAGGTGATAGAATACAATGTTCCGGAGAATGCGCGCATCACCACCGGACCGCTGAAACTGATTGATTTCCCGAAGGATGCCATCGTGGGTGGCGGGATCCGGAACTACAAGTCCTACATTGCCACGGGCGACACCCTGATTCAGGCCAACGACAAAGTTGTGGTATTTGCACTGCCAACGGCGTTCGACAAGCTCAACCGATTCTTTAACTCAGAAAAGCATTAGGCAGGGGCTGACAGCTTCAGAGTTCCAGCACTCCTATCCCCTGTCTCAGAATGACCGGTTCGGGACCGGTGCAGTCGACCACGGTTGAGGGTTCGTTACTGCCAAAGCCTCCGTCAACCACCAGATCCGCAAAATCATCATACTTTTCGTGAATCAGCTCGGGATCAGTGATATACTCCATGATCTCATCATCCTCGTGGATTGATGTGGTCATCAGGGGCCTTCCCAGGTCACGCACGATAGCCTGTGTGATGCTGTTGTCAGGGATGCGGATACCAAGAGTCTTCTTCCTGTGTTTGAACATTGCCGGAATCTGGTTATTCGCCGGGACTATAAAGGTGAAAGGTCCGGGAAGATTTCGCTTCAGCAGCCGGAACAGGTTGTTGTCATGAATTACAGTATATTCTGAAAGCTGGCTCATCGACTCGAAGATCATTGACATGTCAGGATTTCCAGGGTTGAGCCCCTTGAAACGGGCGATGCGCTCAATGGCTTTGGATGCCCTGATGTCACACCCCATAGCGTATATCGTGTCCGTGGGGTAAATGACGATGCCGCCCTGTTCGAGGACAAACGTCACCCTGCGCACATAATCGGGGTTCGGGTTTTCCGGGTATATCCTTATCAGCATTCCTGTTTAAAAGTGACGGCAAATATATAAACTTCTCTCAATCAGGTATAATAAAAAAAGGGTAAGCTACTCACATCGCACCGCTACAACCTTCTACCCTTGCTGCCTTCCGACCCTGGGGGAGTTCAAAGGGAGCTGGTCGTATGAGACTTACCCCGCACAAAAATAGCATTTTTTCCGGCTTCGGCCAAATAATGCTTCCTGTTTCTTTGGGGCTCCGTTTCCCGCAAATAAAGTATATTTGTTTTCAAATCTCAAAAAACACTGCAATGGAACAAAAACGGTCTATCTGGAAAGAGACTCTTAATTACGGAATCATACTTGGTCTGGTCGGGGTAGGATTCTCAGTGTTAACCTACATGTTCGACCTGACATTCAAAACCTGGATCATCTGGCCAAGCATGCTGCTGAGCGTGGTGGTTCTGTTTTTACTGCTTCGCTCCTACCGTGATCATTACAATAACGGTTACATCTCCTACGGTAAGTCAGTTGGAGCCGGCGTGGTCATTAACGTTTACGCCGCCATCATCACTGCAATATACATCTATGTGCTATATGCATTCATTGATCCGGGTCTTATGGATAAGTCCCTGGCTGTGGCTGAGGCGAAGATGCTTGATAAGGGACTTCCCGAAGCGGCTGTAGAAAGGGCCCTTGAGATGCAGGCAAAGATGATGAAACCCTGGTTCACCGCCCTCATGGGACTGATTAACAGCGTATTCTATGGCCTGATACTTTCACTTATAGTCTCCCTCTTTGTAATGAAGAAAGGAAATCCTCTCCTTGACGAGGAAGTTGAAGAACCGAAGCAGTAAAATGGATCTTTCCGTAGTAGTTCCCGCTTACAACGAAGCGGAGTCACTGCCCGAACTGGCAGAGTGGATTGAACGGGTATGCACCGAAGCATCCCTTGATTATGAAGTTATCATAATTGATGATGGCAGTTCAGACAACACCTGGGATACTGTCAGGATTCTTTCTGCCGCCAATCCGCGTCTGAAGGGGGTGCGCTTCCGCCGTAACTACGGCAAGGCAGCTGCACTTCAGACTGGCTTCGGGGCATCCGAAGGTGAAGTTGTAATTACAATGGATGCCGATCTTCAGGACAGTCCTGATGAGATCCCGGAACTGGTACGTATGATCAGGGAGGATGGCTATCACATCGTCTCCGGCTGGAAGAAGAAAAGGTATGATCCTTTTGTAAAACGAACCACCTCAAAGCTTTATAATTATACTGCCAGGAAATTCTCGGGTATCAGGCTGCACGATTTCAACTGCGGGCTCAAGGCCTATGACGGGGAGGTGGTCAGGAGCATCGAGGTCTATGGCGAGATGCACAGATACATCCCGATGCTTGCCAGGGAGGCAGGGTTCCGGAAGATCGGAGAGAAGGTTGTCCAGCACCGTGCGCGCAAGTACGGGGTGACGAAGTACGGCCTTGACAGGTTCCTGAAGGGCTACCTTGATATGCTGACAATCAGCTTCATTACCAGGTTCGGTAAGAGTCCCATGCACTTCTTCGGGTTACTGGGGACGCTTATGTTTATTGCCGGGTTCGTGATGGCTGCATATCTCGGCACACGTAAGCTGATCTTCATCTGGAATGACATGAGAGCGCCGCTTGTGACTGACAGCCCGTGGTTTTACATAGCGCTCGCCGTAATGATAATCGGTTCATTCCTGTTCCTGACCGGCTTCCTCGCAGAGCTGGTAAACAGGCGTTCATCTGACCGTAACCGTTACCTGGTAAGGGACAGGATTAACATGAGAGGCTAAAGTCGAAAGTCGAAAGTCTGAAAGGATGAGAGTCGAATGTCAATTAGCTGATTATAACCTACATATCACTATTTCCTTTTGCCTTTTGCCTACTGCCTGATTTCTGCACTTCCCTTGTCAGGCTGCGGATTGCTTCCGTGAGCCTGTCCCAGGAATAGAGTTTCTTCTGCTCC
>JAVEZX010000119.1:0-8023 GCA_034002785.1 Bacteroidales bacterium | reverse complement strand
AATTCCTTTCCTTCACGCCTGGCAAGCTCAATCAGTTCAGGTGCAAGCGGACCAGGCAGTTTCCCTGCCCGGCCAAGCAGCATATCCCATGTGTTTGGATCGATCATCGCAAATCGATCCTTGCCGTTGACAAGGGAGACTATATTCATCAGCGCTACATTCTTTACATATTGGCTGAATGGCGTAACCAGCGGAGGATATCCCATCATAGGCCAGATGTGTTCCACCTCCCTGAAGAGCCATACCACCAGCTCATCTTCAGTCATCTCCGGTTTGTTTTTGGCTTTCAGCGCAGCATTGATCCCCTGGTGAACCCCTTTCAGGTCGGCCATCATGCTCCCCATCATCCCGCCGGGGAGGCCTGATCCGATCAGGAGCGAGGTCATCTGGCGGTTGCGCGGATCGATGAAATAGCCCAGGAAATCGTCAATGAATTCCTGCGTCAGCGATCTGACCTTCATGTAGGCATCCATATTAATTTCAGGAACGTCGAAACCGGCGTCCTTCATTATTGCCTGAACGGCGATTATATCAGGATGGACCATCCCCCAGCTGAGAGGTTCCATGGCCACATCGATATAGTCCGCACCGGCACGGGCTACCTCAAGCATCGAGGCTACCGACATCCCCGGGCCGCTGTGACCGTGATACTGCACCACCATGCCGGGATATTTTTTCTTAATCTTCCTCACCAGCTCTCCCAGTGATGCCGGCCGGCCAACACCGGCCATATCCTTGAGGCAGATCTCATCTGCGCCGTATTCAACAACCCGGTCAACCACCCCCATAAAATAGTCCACAGTGTGAACGGGGGAATGAGTGATTGAAAGAGCAGCCTGCGATATCATCCCGGCTTCGCGGGCATATTTCACGGAAAGCTCCAGGTTACGGTGGTCATTAAGGCCGCAGAATGAGCGGGCTATATCTACACCCTGTGCTTTCTTGACCCTGTACATCAACCGGCGGACGTCAGCCGGTACCGGGTACATCCTGATGCCGTTCAGGGCTCTCTCGAGCATATGGGTCTGGATGCCTGCGCTGTTGAAGGGCTTCACCCATTCCCTCACTGCCGTGTTGGGATTCTCTCCGTAGAGCAGCTGGACCTGCTCGAAAGCTCCGCCGTTGGTCTCTATCCTGTCAAAACAGCCCATCTCCACAATGTGCGGCGCCACTGCCGTCAGCTGGTCAACCCTGGGCTGGTACTTGCCTGAGGACTGCCACATGTCACGGTACAATAGACTGAACTTAATCTTCTGTTTCATAGTTTGTTGCAATATCATTACCCATCTCAGCAGGGGTAAGGTATTCAGATATCAAAGATAGTCCGATCCGGTTCAGCAAATGTGATAAATATCAATAATAAATCAGGGAAACGAGGATATGACAATCAGACCGCCATGCAGAGGGAACAACATGCAGGAGCTGTTGAAAAAGAAAGAAGGTACTGTCGTAAGTACCTTCTTATCAACCTAAACCTGATCGTAGACAGGCCGGACGGCCTGATTAAGGAAGGAAATAAAAGATCTTTTTGCAGGATACTACTTGATAAGTTCCGGGAAATAGGAAGCAATAAGGGTCATTGCATCAAATTCTGCCGCATTCCCCTGGCTGATGACCTTCTGGTGAAAGTAGTCGAGCCTGTCAAGCTTCTCTTCTGAAGTTCCAAGACCTGCCTCTGCGTACTTCTTTCCAAGCTTGTTGACGCCAAGGAACTTCCCGTTGCATGTGTACATTACTGAAAGGTCGTCGGATAAAACCACATAATTCTTGCAGTTTTTCTCCTTGTCAACCAGTACCTTTACCTGTAAAGGTGAGTTCTCATAACTGATGAGATAGCATTTAAGCTCCTCACCGGCAACCGTCACCGGCTTGTCGGAGGATTCTATCGTGAAGGTGCCGAAGGGAGTGTTTGATTCTCCCCTTACGATCACCTTGCCGAAAGAGAGTGCTGAGACTGCTGCAAAAAGCAGCACACCAAGAATAATTCTTTTCATGACCAACCCGTTTTTGTTTAACACCTAAAACTGTCCTGTAAAAAAAAGCGGAACTGTCCTTTTCCATCTTCTTTCCAGTATAAAGACCGGTAACCCCCGTTTCTGTTGCATTGAAATTCTGTTAAACTTTTGTTAATCGCATGCATTCAGGCTCAATGCTCAGAAAATCAACTCAATACATTGCAAGAAAAATTCCAGGGCAGTAAGGGCCCGGATCATTTGGTCTCTTCGGATTTTTGTTATATCTTTGTGTTCCAAATTACAGAGATGAACAGTCTGGAACACAGGTTTATGATGAATCGCCTTGGCAGAAGGCTCTATCATTGCCTCATGTTCTACGCCCTATAGCCTTTCACCGGGGGCCCTGATGCCCCTGTCCTCCGTTCGTCTGATCTCACAATTATCTCTTTATCATTATGAAAGGCTTAATATTCAATATAAAAAGATATGCAATTCATGACGGTCCCGGTATCAGGATCACAGTCTTCATGAAGGGATGCCCGCTTGACTGCTGGTGGTGCCATAATCCCGAAGGGAAGGAGTCTGGTATAAGGATGGTTGAGCGGATTGACAGGGTAGGCGGGAAGGAGTTCAGGACGATGGAGCAGGTAGGCCACGAGTACACCCCGGAAGAGATTCTGGCAAAGGCAGAGGCTGACAGGGTCTTCATGGAGCATTCAGGAGGAGGTGTCACATTCTCCGGCGGCGAGCCGCTGAAGCAGCCTGTCTTTCTTCTCGAAGCCCTCACTCTGCTCAGGCAGTCCGGATTCCATACTACTGTAGACACCTCAGGATATGCCCGGCGTGAATTACTGCAGTCGGTGATGCCGGTAACCGACCTTTTCATGTATGATATCAAACATACTGATCCCGAGGTTCACAGGAAATTCACCGGGGTGAGCAATGAACTCATCGTCTCAAACCTTGATATGCTGCTGGAAGAAGGAAAGGATGTGATGATACGTATCCCTGTCATCCCGGGGGTGTCAGCCGATGCAGTATATATGGAGAATCTGCGCGGATTCATTGCAAGCCGGAACAACGGTCATATAAAGGAGATAAACCTGCTGCCCTACCACAAGACGGGCAGCTCGAAATACCGCCGCTTTGCCATGGAGGACAGGATGGCATCCGTCAGCCAGGTGGCGAACGGCAGCCTTGACGAATACATTGAAATTTTAAAACCATTAGGCATTCACGTAAAAAAAGGCGGTTGACCACCGTTATTAAAACAGGAAAAAGACCAGGAGGAAACACTATATGAAAATGACAGAGAGAGTTATAAGGCTCAGGGAGCAGAGCCTTAACGCAACCGAGACACTTACTGCAGAGAGGGCACAGCTTATCACACGCTTTTACGCCAGCCGGGAGGCACAGGGGCTTTCGGCTCCGATGCTCAGGGCACGCGCATTTGAATATATGCTAGGGAACAAGTCAATATGCATCAATGACGGTGAACTGATAGTTGGTGAAAGAGGACCTGCTCCAAAGGCAACGCCCACATATCCGGAGATCAGCCTTCATTCGATACAGGATCTCGAAATCCTTGACAGTCGCGAAAAGGTATTCTTCAGGGTGAGCGATGAGGTAAAAAAGATATATGCAGAGGAGATAATTCCCTTCTGGAAAGGCCGCAGCAACCGTGACCGCATCATGGAGCGGATGACTCCCGAATGGCTTGCAGCCTATAAAGCCGGGATTTTCACTGAGTTCCAGGAACAGAGGGCTCCGGGGCACACTGTGCTGGGATACAAAATGTTTCATACGGGCTTCCTTGATCTGAAGAAGGAGATTGCCTCTGCTGTTGAAGCACTTGATTTCCGTAATGACCCGCAGGCCTATGAACGCAATGAGGAGCTCAGGGCAATGGACATTGCCTGCGATGCAATAATTATGTATGCCGGCAGACATGCTGAGAAACTTGAGGCGCTGGCTGCTGAGGAGAAGGATGCAGACAGGAAGGATGAACTGACCAGGATGGCGGCCGTATGTCGTCGGGTGCCGGCACATGCACCGGAGACATTCCACGAGATGCTTCAGCATTACTGGTTTATCCACCTCGGCGTTGTAACCGAACTTAACCCATGGGATTCATTTAACCCGGGACGCCTCGACCAGCACCTGTGGCCAGTATACAAGAAGGGACTTGATGAGGGCACTCTCACCGCCGGCGAGGCTTACGAACTCCTCGGTTGCTTCTGGGTGAAGTTCAACAACCATCCTTCGCCTCCCAAGATGGGGGTAACTGCGCAGGAGAGTAATACATACACCGACTTCTGCCTCATCAATCTCGGAGGAGTAAAACCTGACGGCACCGATGCCGTAAACCCGATGACCTATACGCTGCTGGATGTAATCAAGGAGATGCGTATCCTTCAGCCAAGCTCAATGGTACAGGTGAGTCGCAAGAGTCCGGATGCATTTGTGCATAAGACCCTGGACATTGTCAGGACAGGGTTCGGTCAGCCGTCGGTCTTCAATACCGAGGCCATAATACAGGAGCTGCTAAGACAGGGGAAGAGCATCGTCGATGCCCGCAACGGAGGAGCCTCAGGCTGCGTTGAGACCGGCGCATTCGGCACTGAGTGCTACTGGCTTACAGGTTACTTCAATCTTGTCAAGATCCTGGAGGTAACCCTCAACAACGGCTTCGATCCGCGCACGGGTGTGCAGGTTGGTCCGAAGACAGGAGATCCCTCGGAGTTCAGGACCTTTGAAGAGTTCATGCTGGCCTACAGGGATCAGATAAATTACTTCGCTGACATTAAGGTAAGAGGTAACAATGTAATCGAGAAGACATTTGCAATCCATCTTCCGGTACCATTCCTGTCACTGCTGCTGGAAGACTGCATAGCGCGCGGCAAGGACTACAACGCCGGCGGCGCCAGGTATAACACCACATACATACAGGGAGTGGGCCTCGGAAGCATAACCGATATCCTCACCTCGGTGAAATTCAATATCTATGAACAGAAAAGATTTACCTGGGATGAATTGCTTACTGCCCTCAGGAACAACTTTGAAGGGGCTGAGCAGATGCAGTATGACATGATCTATAACACCCCGAAATATGGGAACGATGATGAATATGCAGATGCTCAGGCCGTAGCTGTATTCGAGTTCTTTCATGATGCAGTGAGCGGCAGACCCACTCCAAGGGGTGGAGTTCACCGCATAAACATGCTTCCGACAACCTCGCATGTCTACTTCGGCAATGTAACCGGAGCCACTCCTGACGGTCGCAAGGCTTACGTACCGCTGTCAGAAGGAATTTCACCGTTCCAGGGAGTGGATCGCCAGGGGCCGACTGCCGTCATCAAGTCAGCCTCGAAAATAGACCATCTCCGTACCGGAGGCACCCTTCTGAACCAGAAATTCTCGCCTGAGTTCTTTGAAGATGAGAACAGTTACCAGAAGTTAACTGCTCTGATAAGAAGTTATTTCAGCCTTGACGGTCACCATATCCAGTTTAATGTCGTCAACGCGGACACTCTCCGGGATGCCCAGAAGAACCCCGAGATGTACCGTGACCTGATAGTCCGTGTAGCCGGGTACAGCGACTATTTCAATGATCTTGGCGAGGATCTGCAGAATGAGATAATCCGCCGTACGGAGCACCGGGATTTTTAAGTGGAGAATGCAATAAGCATTAACCGCCGGGTCAGAATGATTCCGGCGGTTATTTTTTTGCCGGAACGGTTGACCCTGTGACAAAAATTGACTATATTTTGTAAGATTTATCAGTTATCACCCCCTGGAGGGGCTGGTTGTTCATTGTCTTACCTAAAGCCTTAAACGTGAAGAAGATATTCGATTATTTCGACACCCGTTACAGGGCTGAAATGCTGGGCAGGCCCGTTGACCAGACAGGCCCCGTGATCACAATCTCCCGCCTGACCGGTTGTGACGGCAGGGAAGTGGCTGCAGAGCTTGTGGCGCAGATGAATCTAAGGTATAACACCAACAGGTGGAAATGGGTTGACAAGGATATCATCTACCATGCTGCATATGAACTGAGGACTGACACTCAAAGGATTGAGACATATTATCAGGGACTGGGAATGACTGACATCTCACAGATGATAATGGCCTTCTCAGGGACTTTTGTCACTGACAGCTCTGTGAAGAAAGCTATCAGGGAGGTAGTCCTGTCGATAGCACGCGAGGGCTATTCGGTAATAATCGGCCGGGGAGGAGTCTCAATCACTCAGGAAATGGCCAATGCACTTCATATCCGGCTGGTAGCACCACTCTACTGGCGGGTGCAGAATGTGATGAACAAG
Source organism: Bacteroidales bacterium (assembly GCA_034002785.1). Taxonomy (GTDB): domain Bacteria; phylum Bacteroidota; class Bacteroidia; order Bacteroidales; family VadinHA17; genus SR-FBR-E99. Next base: position 1,746 of record JAVEZX010000119.1, on the reverse strand, counting down.
AAGGGGATGCTAATCGGCAAGGCAGAGGAATACACTCTTGAGACCGATGAAAAGCGTAACAGGCTGATTATGGCTTTCCTTGACAAGAAGCCGCAGTGCCTCGATTATATGTTTGACGCAACGCTTAACAGAAGCACCTATTCAGTCGAACAGCTCTCGTCACTGATTTTGACTTTGTACGAAACGAAGCTTGGAATACAGCTTCAAAGATGAAGCTTTACTCTAGTGACGGAGGCAGCAAATGTCCGCTATCCTCTTGATGTGCACTGATGTCCTGTTGTTGAGTGAATTTCCGTAGTCGTCCCAGTCCTCTATAATCACGCGCGCCACACCGGTCTCAATTGCAGCACGGGCCACAGCAGGGGCCACCCTTGAGATGAGGCGGGGATCGAGCGGTTTCGGAATAATGTACTCCCTTCCGAATTCAAGGCTCTCCAGTTCGTAGGCCTTCAGAACCTCCTCAGGCACCTTTTCCTTTGCCAGGCCTGCAAGCGCCTTTGTGGCAGCAAGCTTCATCTCCTCGTTGATTGTCCTGGCTCTTACATCAAGTGCGCCCCTGAAGATGAATGGGAATCCGAGCACGTTGTTGATCTGGTTCGGATAATCTGACCTTCCTGTAGCGAATATCAGATCGTCACGTGTAGCCATGGCGTCCTCATAGCTGATCTCCGGGTTGGGATTGGCCATTGCGAAAACGATCGGATTGGGAGCCATTGTGCTGAGCATCTCTTTCGTGAGCATATTGGCTACGGAGAGGCCAAGAAACAGGTCCGCGTCCTTCACTGCCTCTGCCAGTGTGCTGATGTCACGGTCAGTGATCCACTCCTTCTTGTATTTGTTCAGATCGGTCCGCCTATTGTTGATGACTCCCTTGCTGTCAACCATCACGACGTTTTCCTTTTTTATCCCGAGGGCCACATAGAGGCGTGTGCATGAGTTGGCTGCAGCGCCGGCGCCGCAGACAACAACCTTCATGTCGGCGAGATTTTTCCCCCCGATTTCCACTGCGTTGAGCAGCCCGGCAGCAGATATGATGGCTGTGCCGTGCTGGTCATCGTGAAACACCGGAATATCGAGCATCTCCTTCAGTCTCGTCTCCACTTCGAAGCACTCCGGAGCCTTGATGTCTTCGAGATTTATCCCTCCGAAGGTGGGAGCAAGCTTCGCGCAGATCTCAATCAGTTTATCAGGGTCCTTCTCATCTATTTCTATGTCGAAAACATCCACATCGGCAAAGACCTTGAAGAGGAGCCCTTTTCCCTCCATGACAGGCTTTCCGGCCAGGGCTCCGATATCACCCAGGCCAAGCACTGCAGTGCCGTTCGAGATGACGGCAACAAGATTGCCCTTGGCGGTATATAGATATGCATCATCAGGATTCTTTTCAATCTCAAGGCACGGATGTGCTACCCCTGGCGTATAGGCCAGGCTAAGATCAAACTGTGTGCAGTATGGCTTCGTGGGAATTACTTCCACTTTACCCTTGCGGCCGCTACTGTGATACAGAAGGGCGTCTTCCTTGGTGGCTTTTAACATGACACTATGTGATTAGATTTTAAAGGCTTTGGGAATAGGTGTTAATAATACGAATTTAAGACAATTCTGAGACGGAACCAATTTTTTCGGAATATTATCCCTGACACATTCTGCACTTATTGAGAAAAAATAGATATTTTCATTGCTTTAAACCTGAACCGAAGGAGAACCATCATGAATTCTGCACTTCAGAACATCGCCATTGGTGTT
>JAVEZX010000118.1:0-8103 GCA_034002785.1 Bacteroidales bacterium | reverse complement strand
ATCACATGAGAACCAAACTATTAATGTTGTTTGCGGTTTTGGGACTGATGCTTTCGCAAAGCATTTATGCTCAGCCTAAGACCGTGACAGGGACTGTCACTGACGCCACAACGAATGAGTTGTTGCCTGGCGTCAACGTGATTATCAAGAACACTACCACCGGTACGAGTACTGATTTTAACGGGGTTTACTCCATCAGTGTCGCTCCCGGGCAGGTGCTCGTCTTCACTTCACTTGGGTATGCCAACCATGAGGTGATCGTAGGGGCATCAAACAGGATTGATGTGAGAATGAATCCTGATGTTGAATTTATCGAAGAAGTTGTTGTAGTCGGGTACGGCACTCAGAGGAGGGCCAACCTGACCGGAGCTGTTTCTACGGTTAATATTGAAAAAACACTTGAAGCAAGACCTATCGCAGATGCAGGCCGTGGTCTGCAGGGAACGATGCCAGGTCTTAGCGTGGTTATCCCCAGTGGTGAAATAGGATCTGATCCCCTGATAAAAATCCGTGGTCAGATCGGTTCACTTCAGGGCGGATCATCACCTCTTATACTTGTTGATAACGTTGAGATTCCGTCAATTCAGATGCTTAATCCTGATGACATAGAATCCATATCAATTCTGAAGGATGCTGCCTCGGCTTCGATCTATGGCGCAAAGGCTGCTTTCGGTGTGATTCTGATCACCACGAAAAAGGGTGCCAAGAATGAGGGTGTGAATGTATCTTATAACGGGAACCTGTCATTCCAGAATATCTCGAAGAAAATGGAAATGGCCCAGTTGGAGGCTCTGGAATATACAGTAGCGGCCTTCGAACGAATTGGTGGCACCAGGGCCGGCGCATTCTGGCTTATCACCCGCGAGGGCTATGAAAAGGCTGTCGCATGGCAGGAAAAATGGGCTGATGTTGTGAAACCCGATGATCCCATGCTTTACGGACGTGACTGGTATGTCAACGCTGATAATAATAAAATTGGACTAAGGACTTATGATCCCTATGATTACATGATAAAGGAGTGGACTCCCACCCAGTTGCACAATTTCTCAGTTAACGGCAAGACGGGCAAGACAGATTACAATATCGGTCTGGGTTATCTTGATCAGACAGGCATTGTCAAGCCTTCAAAGATCGATGATTTCAAACGTTACAACGGATCTGTCAGGCTTGGCACGGAGGTAACAAACTGGCTGAAGGTAAATGTCGGAGCGCTTTATTCGAAGAGGAACAAGAGATATGGATATGCAACCAACTCCACCACTGCAGACCCGTGGCTTTATCTATACCGCTGGGGACCGACATACCCGTATGCTACTGAGGATGGTTTACCCACCAGGAACCCCGCGTATGAATTGTCAGCAGCCAATACTGCCAACCAGGAAAACAATTATACAAGTGTGAACGGCGGACTTGAAATCACTCCGCTGAAAGACTGGAGAATTATCTTCGATTATACCCATGCTAACCTGGAATACATCACAAAAAGGCCGGGGACCTCATTTGCAGCGCGTGATAACTGGTCAGCTGCCGTGCCCAGACTTGACGAGAATGGCGACAGGGTATATGTCGACTCAAACACCGGCCAGGTGGTTTCATCGACTGCTCCCGGTGCCATCCCGGCATATAAGCTTCCGATGTGGTATACAGCTCCCGGCGCAAACCCTGATCATATGTACAGGCGTGCTGAGAACAACCAGAGAAATACATTGAACCTTTACTCGACATATGCACTTAATGTTCTGGATGATCATCAGTTCGGAATTATGCTTGGGTTGAACAGGGTGGCATACGAAGAAGCTTACAACTGGTCTCAGACCACACAGCTGATTGACTATTCCAATCCACAGTTTGACCTCGCATACGGAACGCAGACTACCAGCGGAGGAGAATACTGGGAATCTCAGCTTGGATTCTATGGCCGTCTGAATTACAACTTTAAGGATAAATATCTGCTGGAGGGAAATCTCAGGTATGACGGTACATCCAAATTCCCGACTGATCTGCAGTGGCGCTGGTTCCCGTCATTCTCCGCCGGATGGATAATGACGGAGGAACAATTTATGGACTGGGCAAAACCCGCACTCACCATGTTAAAGCTTCGCGGATCATGGGGTACGATCGGAGACCAGACGGTATCCAACTCACTCTATATCCCCACCATGACAGGGTCACAGAACAACTGGCTGATTGGTGCAGCAAAAATGTATCAATTTGCTACCCCGGGCGCAGTCTCTGCTGCTATTACCTGGCAGGACATAACTACTCTTAACCTGGGATTCGATGCACGTCTGCTCAAGAGCAAGCTCGGTATCACCTTCGACTGGTTCATCCGCGACACGAAGAACATGATCGTCCCGCAGGAAGGTCTGCCTACAACATTCGGTACAGGCGCACCACAGGGTAACTTCGGATCACTCCGCACCAAGGGTGCCGAGATCCAGGTTGATTACAATCACCGGTTCGAGAACGGTCTGGGCATCAACCTTACTGCAACTCTTTCTGATGCGGTTACCAAAATCACCGAATACGGCTCCACCCAGAGCATAGATTCATGGTATGTCGGCAAGACCTACGGTGAGATATGGGGCTATGAAACAGACAGGCTTTTCCAGAAAGAAGACTTCGTTTATGGCGGCGATGGTAAACTGGTAAGTGTGACAGTGCCCAACGAAGCCGGTACGGCCAACTATACAATTTATCAGCTTGCTGATCCTGAAAACGTAGCCATCCAGGGAAGGCTTCAGGCAGGGAACTTCCTCTTCATGCCCGGAGATGTCAAGTTTGTCGATCAGAATGGCGACGGATATATTAATCCCGGAAACAGACTGATCAAGGATGCTGACGGTAAACCCGATTATGGTGACCTTAAGATCATTGGCAATTCCACACCGCGCTACATGTACGGTTTCCGTGCAGACCTTGATTTTAAAGGTATTGACTTTTCATTCTTCCTTCAGGGTGTCGGCAGCAGGCAGGTCTGGGGTAATGGCTTCCTGGCCATCCCTGGATACAACTCATCTGACGGAGCCATGCCGAAGGCTTTTGCCACTGATTTCTGGAGGGAAGACAGAACTGATGCATTTTATCCACGTCCCTATAACCTTGCCGGAAGCAGTACTACACTCAATATGGTGCCTCAGACAAGGTACCTTCTTAACATGTCATACCTGAGGTTAAAGAACATCACAGTCGGCTACACGCTTCCTTCAAATCTCACCAGGAAGATCATGCTCAGCAGGGTGCGTGTCTATGCAGCCCTCGAGAATTTCTTCACGTTTGATCATCTCGGAACACTTCCTATTGATCCGGAAGAAATACAGGGTTATTCGATGTGGAACACCTCCAACTATAACCTGAGTCGTACAGGTGTTGGTGTGCCTACTTTCAAGAGTGCATCGGTTGGTCTTCAGGTTAACTTCTAAAACTAGGAACAATGAAAAGAAAATTGACAATAATTATCGCTTTGGCAGCATTGTTGTTTAGCGGGTGCGAAGAATTCCTCGACAGACCGTCACTGACAACAATGAATGACCAGAACTACTGGACGTCGGAGAATAACCTCCGACTCTTCGCCAATGGGTTCTATCTTAACTATTTTGTTGGTTACAACAATACATGGGGTGTTGACTACGCTCCGCTTCGGGGATATTATTTCGCTGATGACTTCACGCAGACAGGCAAGCAGATCAGCTTCGAGACCCAGGCTCCTTCATCGAGAACCTCGACCAGTGAGTCTCCTGCAATGCTGACAACCTATTGCGGGCCTTCGTGGAACTTCGCGTACGTCCGCAAGTCAAACCTGTTCCTCGAGAGAATTGAGGCGATGAAGGATGTGTACCTCACTGACGAAGCATACAAGCACTGGAGTGCTGTTGCCCGCTTCTTCAGGGGTTATGAGTATAGCAGGCTTGTGAGTGTATTCGGTGACGTACCATATTATGACAGGTTGATTAAAGACTCTGAGCTGGATCTGCTCTATAAGGACAGGGATGACCGCACCATGGTAATGGATGCAGTCTATGATGATTTTGAGTATGTCATGGCCAATATGCGCGCATCTGACGGAAATGCACAGTACCTGAACAGATACATAGCTGCCTCGTTTATTTCCCGTTTTATGCTCTTTGAAGGTACCTGGCAGAAGTATCACCTTAACAATTCTGATAAAGCTCAGAAGTACCTTCAGATGGCGGCTGATGCCGCAAGTTATGTAATGGCTTCAGGCAAATACTCTTTCACAAGCGATTTCCGTTCCCTGTTCGGATCGATGGATCTGGCAGGCAACAAGGAGGTAATAATGTACAGGCATTATGACGCAGCCATTGGCGTTATGCACCATATCGCATCCTATTCCAATACCACGGAGAGCCAGCCACAGTCTGCCAATCTTGATCTGTTGAAGTCATTCATCTGTGCTGACGGACAGGTCTATCAGTCGTCCACACTACCTGATGCTGCCAGTCTTGATCTTGCAAGCATGATTGCGACACGTGACCCACGATTTGAGGCCACCTTCTGGGATACACCCAAAAAAGAGGCTTCGACACTGGTATACTCTGACAAGTTTATCGACAGGGTTGGGCCGACTTATGCCGGTGGCACATATCCGCCGCAATACGGTTCAAATACGAATACCAATGATGCTCCTGTCATGCGACTCGGAGAGGTGGTGCTGAACTGGATTGAAGCAAAGGCTGAACTCGCCACATTGGGCGGACCGGCTGTAACCCAGGCAGATATCGATGCTTCTGTCAACGCGATTCGTAACCGCCCGCTTGATGCAATTGCTGTGGCCAAGGGAATCCAGAAGACTGCGGCCATGACACTCACAAGCCTGCCCAATGATCCGGATCGCGACGCCGACGTTCCTGCCCTCATTTGGGAGATACGCCGCGAGCGCCGAATGGAATTCGTTTTCGAACACTCGCGCCTGCTCGATATCAAACGCTGGAAGAAACTCAACTATCTGGATGTCACCACAAACCCTGATCTGCATCTCGGTTTATGGATGAACTTCCCTGTTGACATGCCCGAGTGGCTGATTGCAGCAAAGGTCGATAAACTAAAGGTTCAGAAAGCAGACGGGACGGTGGTTACCTATACCGGAACCAATGGAGCAGATATGGTCGGATACTATATCCCGGAGAATATCTCACCCCGTGATGCCTTTACTGACAGGGTTTATCTCGCACCTGTGGGCATTGCCCAGATAACCCAGTATGCGGAAAAAGGCTACACCCTCACACAGTCAACCGGCTGGTAGTAATAAATTTTGCAGCCTTTGATCAGGTTGTCAGTCAATAAAATTAGAGACGCGCACCACGCGTCTCTAATTATTTTATATTCATTCATTTGAATTTTGCTGTAGTGTTGTCAGCTGTGTCAGGTGAGCGACCGGAAGATGCAATAGCTGTATTTTCCCAGAAAAAATCCGGGGATTATGGTCATAGCCTGTCCTAAAATCCCTATATTGCCCTTTATTGAACAACCCATCCGAATTACTGTTAACCATAAGTCCAAACCATTAAACTCCAAATATCAAAAACATGAGAACAAACCTGAAATTGCACTCTCAGCGGGAAGTGGCCAAATGGGGAAAACATGCTATGTTTTCAGCCATTTTGCTTATTCTGTTTTCCGGATCGGTTATTGCTCAGACAATACGGGTCTCCGGAAAAGTCACTGACAATACCGGGCTGGCTATTCCGGGAGTAACTATACTCCTTGAAGGAACCACTACCGGGGTAGCCTCAAACAATGATGGCACATACTCTATAGACGCACCTGCCAATGGTACCCTGGTCTTTTCTGCCATTGGGATGGAAGCGATGAGAGTTCCGATTAATGGCCGGACCACAATTAATGTCACAATGACCGAGTCATCAGTCCTTGTGGAGGAGGTTGTGGTTACTGCCCTCGGCATCGAGAAGGAGAAGAAAGCCCTGGGCTATGCCGTTCAGGACCTTAAAAGCGATGAGATACTGAAGAACAAACAGACAAACGTTATCAACTCACTGGCAGGCAAGGTTGCAGGTGTGAATATTACCCAGTCAAGCGGTTCGGCAGGCGCCGGATCAACAATCATCATCCGCGGCGGCAACTCGGCAAGCGAAACGCGCGATAACCAGCCGCTGTTCGTCGTTGACGGGATCATCTATGACAACTCTACCGTAAACAGCGGGAACTCAGGTACTGATGGTGTTACAAAGAATGCAACATCATTCAGCAACCGCGTGATGGACATCAACCCTGATGACATCGAGAGCATGTCAATCCTTAAGGGAGCTGCCGCAGCCGCATTGTACGGCTCACGGGCAGCTGACGGCGTGGTTATCATTACAACCAAGAAAGGGAGTGAAGGTCCGATCAGGGTCGACTTCAATTCAAAATATTCCTATTCATGGGTTGGTACTCTGCCGGAGTTGCAGGGTGTCTATGGAAGGGGTTACTATAACGAAGCCGGATCGTTCAGTGACTACACAACCCAGTCATGGGGTGACCCGATAACCGGACCAGTCTATGACAACGTAGGCAACTTCTTCCAGGGTGGGAATGTGTTTGACAACAGCCTGAGCATCTCAGGAGGCAGCCAGAACAACAGTTTCTACCTTTCGGCATCAAATTTTGACCAGACGGGAGTCGTGCCCATGACCGGATTTGACAAGAATACATTCCGCTTCAACGGCGAGCAGAAATATGGCAAATTGACCGTCGGGGCAAATGCTGCCTATTCGATTACAAACACACTGAAGACTCTAACAACAGCAGGTCTGTATAACGGTGGAGGCAACGGAACAATGACAGCTCTCTACGGCTGGTCACGGAGTGACGATATAGCAAAATACCTCAATCCTGACGGAACGAAGTACAGGATGTTTGAGGGCCTTCAGGAACTTGCCAGTGACGTGGAAAACCCATACTGGATACTGAACAAAAACAAACTGACTGACAAGGTCAACAGGTTCACGGGCGGCATCAATGCTTCAATCAACCTGACAGACTGGTTTAACGTACTTTACCGTGTCGGTTATGATACCTACAACAGCGGCGCCTACACCTATATCGCACCGGGTGGTGCGGTGACCGAAATGTACCAGGAAGGCAGACTTAGCAAGAGCGGTTCGGATTATGCGTTCCTCACCTCCAACCTCATGCTTAACTTCAATCAGAAGGTTGGCGACATTGACCTGAACCTGTTGCTGGGACATACAGCTGAGAATACAAACAGGGTCTCCCGGACCAACTGGGGTTACGGATTCTCAACAGCGGGGACAATCAGTTTTGGCAACATCGTTGATGATCAGAAGTTCTTCACCGAAAGAAATGTCACCAAACGATTGGTAGGTGTATTCGGTGAGTTGCGCGCATCTTACAAGAGCATTGCCTACCTGACTGTTACCGGCCGGAACGACTGGTCGTCAACACTTCCTGTTGAAAACAGGTCATATTTCTATCCTTCAGTATCCGGCAGCTTTGTATTTACTGAACTGCTTCCTGAGAATGATATCCTTTCATTCGGAAAAATCCGTGCCTCATGGGCCCAGGTTGGCAAGGATGCCGATGCCTACGCTACCAATACATACCTTTGGGCTCCTCAGGTAGTGAGCGGCCAGTTTATAGGCGCCGGCAACAGTTGGACGGGAGGAAGCCCGAACCTGGTGCCTGAGATACAGACATCTACCGAGCTGGGGGCTGAACTCCAGTTCCTCAAGGGCAGGCTGGGACTTGACTTCACCTGGTACAACAGTGTGACAAAGAACCAGCTGGCAAGCCCCAGGCTTGCACAGTCGACCGGTTATATCTTCCTTACGCTGAACAGCGGCTCGGTACACAATAAGGGGATAGAGGTGTCAATCAATGCAACCCCGGTGAAAAAACGTGACTTCACATGGGACATGACACTGAACCTTTCAGGTAACCGGGGTACCCTGGGAAAATTCCTGCCTGGAGTCACTTTCTTCTATGTTACAGACGTGCAGATCGGAGGGGTGAAAGCTGCCTCGGTTCCTAATGGCGGATACTTCCTTGGCCTGACCGGCGATCGTTGGCTGCGGGAGACGGATGAGGAAGGAAATGAGATACCCGATGGCAGGTACGTTGTTG
>JAVEZX010000117.1:1417-8108 GCA_034002785.1 Bacteroidales bacterium | reverse complement strand
ACACTTGTTACAATCACAATCAAATACAAATACGAGTCAGTCTTCCTGAGCTGAGAGGGGTACAAAAAGCAAAACGGGAATGTCGTTCTCACGCTCACTCCCGCTCTGTTTCAGTAGCCCCACCAGGAATCGAACCTGGATTTCAGGTTTAGGAAACCCGCGTTCTATCCATTGAACTATAGGGCCCTGCATTTGCAGGCGCAAATGTAAAGTATTTTTCCGTTATCGCAAAAAATCAGCAGCCTCCTGAAGGCTTCTTCTTCGCTTTTGCCGTAACAGTGGGTTTGACAGCCTTTACAGCAGGTGCATCTCCCTCCGTAGCCACGATGCTTCCGCCACCCAGCGCCGCTGCTGCGCTCTTACGGAAGTCGTACTTCGCAAACTCCTCATTGGGATTTGTCTGTGAAGGGGCCTCCGGCGAAAGAATGTTTCCAAACCAGTAGTTAAGTCCACCTTCCAGCACGAAATTATTCTCATACCCGAGCTGCCTGGTGATCATCCACGCCTGGTTGGCATATACAGAGCCGTTGGAGTAGAAGACGTTCATATAGGCCTCCTGGTTGAGAATATCAGTATACTCATCAGACAACAGACTGCTGAGGGGTATGTTTATTGACCCCGGCATGCTGAATGCATCAAACTCCTCAGGGGTGCGTACATCTATCAGCCGCAGCGACGGGTCTTTCTGAACCAGCATGTCAGCCACCATGTCCGGCGACACAAACTGCACGCCAGCCCCGGCTTCCTGAAGAAGCTCGTCGGCCGTCAGCCTGAAATGCTTAACCCTGTCTGGCGGAACAGCTGCTATGATGATTCCCAGCGGGATTACGAAAAGTGCAAGTAATTTAAGCGGTTTCATATCTGTTATTTATTCGTTTTATACTGTTTAAACCTTATTGAACGGTCCAATGTTCACGGAAAGCAGGGCTAGTATTCCTCCCTCGGCCACTTCTTCTCAGCCCATTCTGCCACAATAAACATACCAAGAGCGGCAATGATCAGGAAGAATCCGAACAACCCATCTGACATGCCCAGTTTCTCGCTCACCTTTGGCTCGCCAAGGTATTTGGCGAAATACATCTTCTCCCATAATCCGTAGGTGAAGGCGAAGCCGTAGACTCCTATGAACAGCCCCACGATGAACACCATGGCATCAATCTTGCCAATGGCCGCCCCGCAGAAGCTTGTACCAGGGCAAAAACCGCCCATGATAAAGCCGGCACCCATTATCACCCCTCCTACAATAGCCGAGGTGAGATATGTCGGGTTGACGTAGATAAGGTCAAGATCAACCCAGCCGAAGAGGCTCATGAAGAGCAGTCCCAGCATGGCGGTGATGGCACCTGTAAAGAATACTTTCAGGACTACGGTGTCATAACCGTAGAAGATTCCGGCCAGCTTGCGGCTTGATGAGAAGCCGGAGCTCTCAAGTACCCAGCCAAAGGCGATGCCGATGAAGAATGCAAGGAGAAAATTGGTGTTCTCCGATATTATTTCGTATGGTGCTAACGGTCCCATTATCTTCTCCTTTCTTTAAATCCAGTTTCTCCTGAAGAAATATGCCAGTGCGAAGGCAGTGCCAAAGATCGCCATCATGGTTATGAAGCCTCCCAGCGAGAGCACGGCCATCCCGCTGAGGGCGGAGCCGCTTGTGCAACCCCGGCCTATCTGTGATCCCAGGCCGAAGAGTATTCCACCCGCAAGGGCGAAGATCAGTCTGCGGCGCGATGTGATTTTCGGCGAATGCTCCACCTTCAGTTTCAACCTGCCGGCCACAGCGCCTGAAAGGAATCCTCCCACGATGACGCCCATCATCTGGAAGACAAGCCATGACTTCATCGGGCTGCCGCTGTGTGATCCGGCATACTCCTTCATAAACGGCATTGTTTCCGTTGCATCCTTATCAACCACCTCGATGGTTGTTGCCACAACGCTCTTGACGGCACCGCTGGCCCCCAGACCCCTGCCGGATACAAAATTGGCTGCAAGCAGCACAAGGCCCAGAAGCACTCCGCCCAGGTAGGGATTGAGGTACTTCCTGCTCCTTTCTGTTGATGTATTGTTGCTCATATTATTTTGAATTTTGTTGTTTTCAGTATAACCAGCGGCTCACCTGGCCGGCAAAGACAAAGATGAACCTGAACATTAAACTGCCCAGCAGCACCAGGACGCCTGGTATCAGTGCCGGGATATGCTTTCCGCGAAGCTCCATCAGGTCCAGAACTGCCGGAATGATAATACCAAGCACCACCACGAAGATCCAGAATACCATCGTATACTCACCTCCGAGGAAGAGTCCCGCAGCCTCAATCTGCACCTGGGTGCTTGCCAGGAAACCCATGAACATATGCACAATCAGGAATAGCTCCGTGCCAAGGATTACCAGGTCAATCTTCGTGAACAGCAGCCGTTCCTCCCTGTTTTTGGACATCAGCACTATGGCAGCAGCTCCCGCAGACAGACCGGAGGCCAGGAAGAGCGGGCCGAGCACCGAGGTGTTCCAGAGAGGCCTGGCATTGAATGCTGAGAGCAGGATACCGGTATAAACACCGGTAATGATGGCAAAGATCAGTATCACCCAGGCCAGATGCTTCTTATATCTGTTGAAAAATGCTTCAAGCTCCTTCAGCCAGTTGTATTTCCAGTCCCAGTTCGGGAAAAACTCCCTTATATGAAGTGCACACCAGATAAAGGAAGCCGTGGTTATCACCAGCAGTGTCCAGGCACCCCATGACATGGGCGACTCAAGCCTGATGGTGGTATAGAGCTGCCAGAAGAAGGCCTTGTGCCGCAGGTCATAGAACAGTGCAGCAAGACCGAGCACCAACGCCACCGGGGCAATGAAGGGTGCCCGGCGTACGGCGGTGCGGAACTCATCCTCCTTGCCCATAAGGTAGTAGAGAGCCGCAAAGAAGAGCACTCCGGCCGCCAGCCCGCCGAGAAACAGGTATAACGGTATCGGCCAGTGCCAGACATGCAGGTGAGGGTCAACCATCAGGTTCTCCCTGCCGCTAATTATTAGTTCTTCGTTCATGGTCCGGTCAGATTAGGAAATATAGATGGGGTTTCGTTCCTGCCTCGGGAATGAGGGTCTTGTACTTGCGCTTCTTAAGCACCACACTCACATCGCTGTTGGGATCATCAAGGTCACCAAAGTACATGCACTTCGTGGGACATACCGCCACACACGCCGGTTTCATCCCCTGCTTCACCCTGTGGACGCAGAAGGTACACTTGTCTACATAACCTTTCGGATGCGGATAACGGGCATCATACGGACAGGAGGCAATACATGCCCCGCAGCCGATGCACTTGTTGGGTTTGACCAGCACTATCCCCCCGTCAACAATATGGCTTGCACCTGTGGGGCAGCACCTCACGCATGGCGCATTCTCGCAGTGGTTGCATCTCTCCGATCTCAGCTCTATCTCCAGCTGCGGGTAGGTGCCATCCATCACCTCAACAACCCAGTCACGGCAGTAGCCTATCGGCACATTGTTCTCAGTCTGGCATGCCACTACACAGTCACTGCATCCCACACATTTCTTTGTATCAACAGCCATCGCGTATCTCATGATACCACCTCCTCTCCGGCCAGATCAGTAATGAAGGTCACGAAGTTGCCACGCATGCCAGTCCCTCCCATGACGGGATCAACAAGCACCTTTGTGATCAGGTTTGTGTCACTGGCTCCCTTTCCGTAAGATCGTCGCAGTTTCTTTTCCTGGTGTCCAAATCCGTGAACCATGTAGACAGAGTCCCAACGGATACGCTCTGTCACCCTGACCTTAATCGGAAACTCCGACTTTTTGCCGTCCTGGTTAACCAGGTGAACATACTGCCCGGTGCTAAGTCCCCACTCTTTTGCAACACGCGGGTTGACCCACACGCTGTTTTCTTCCATCAGGTCAGTAAGGTTCGGGTTGTTTGCTGTGCGGCTGAATGTATGCATCGGGGCCCTTCCGTAATTGAGGCGGTAAAAGCCGGCAGGCGGCTCCTCATGAGCAGTATACTTTGGCATCGGATCGAAGCCGGCTCCTTCCAGCGCCGTAGAGTAGAGTTCAATTTTACCGGTGGCAGTATAAAACTCAACATTTTCATCAGGATGGAAGAAGAGGTCATCGGCTGTGCGGTCAAAGGTTTTGACCCCGACCCTCTTCATCTCTTCGAGACTGCTGCCCACCTGTTTCAGCTGCCAGTCAAGCTGGTCCTCAATCTTCTCAAACGGGAAATACTCAATCACTCCAAGCCTCTTTGCCAGCTCCCGGGCCATATAGAATGCCGGTTTTGTGTCATGCATGGGTTCAGCGGCTGGAGCCCTGAGGGCGATCTGCGGTTTGCGGTGTGGCACCACCCTGAGATCATCGTATCTCTCCAGGTATGTGCACTCCGGCAGAACAACGTCAGCCCAGCCTGTAATCTCCATGGGCATGGTATCAACCACCACGAGCAGTTGAAGAGCCTGGATGGCCTTAATGGTGTTCTCCTGGTTGGGAAGGGTCTCCATCAGGTTGGTACCGTTGACTATCCATGCCTGAAACTCGCAGGCACGGGTCGGGTCAGGGACAGTGGCGTCACAGACCCCGTTGGCCAGCACCGTGTCAGCAAGCTTGTAGAGATCCGGAAACTCCGTTCTCCAGGTTCTCTTTGGTGTTGGATAGGTCGGGTGAGGCGGCTCGGGCAGCTCGAAGCTCTCAGTGCGGAAGAACCCGCCCCTGCGGCCCCATGAGCCCAGCAGGGCATTGAGAATAGCCACCGCCCTCAGACGCTGTGTGTCATCACCGTACCATACCACATGACGGCCCGGGTGGACAATAACGGCAGGTGCGGCATTCGCCATTTCACGTGCAGTCTCACGAATGACTGTCGGATCAATTGTAGTTATGCCGTAAGCCCATTCAGGGGTCATGTTTTTAACATGTTCCTTTAGGTATTCAAAGCCATAGGTATATTTCTCAACGTAAGCCTTGTCATAAAGCTCCTCGGTGATGATGACGTTGATCCATGCCAGCAACAGGGCGAGGTCGGTTGCCGGTTTTATAGGAAGCCAGTATTTCGACTTGCCTGCTGCCGTAGAGAAGCGGGGGTCAACAGTGATGATTGTTGCTCCCTTGTCTATGGCGTCAGACATCTCCTGAACCTGTCCGTTATGCATGTTCTCACCCAGGTGGCTTCCGATCAGTACAAGGCACCTGGTATCACGGATATCAAGAGGTTCCGGACTTTCGAGTGCCTCCCCGAAGGTAGCCTGAAAGGCCACCTCGCGCGGTCCGCGGCACTGTGCATAGGATGGCGCTGCAATATGAGGTGATCCGAGGGCACGCAGAAGCGTTGAGAAATACTTCCCTCCGGATCCGTGGGTGAAGAGGGCGATGCACTCCGGACCGTGTTCTGCAGAGATCACCTTTATCTTTTCGGCGATATAGTCAAACGCCTCTTCCCAGGTTGCTTCGCGGAAGCTCTGTTTGCCACGCTCCTCGGTACGTATCAGAGGCTTGCGTAGCCGGTCCTCGTCGTGATACATGCCAACGCCGCCGGTGCCGCGGGGACACAAACGACCGTTGCAGTTCAGGTCTTCACTGTTACCGATGATCTTCTGAATTGATCCCTTTTCGTCTTTATAGACCCAGCCGGCGCACTTCCAGAAACATACCTCGCAGTATGTCGGCGTCCGGCCGGTCAGGGCAGCCAGGGTGGCTTTCTGACCGTCAGTCAGACCGGAGCCGAATAGCTTCAGTCCGGCGGCACCGGCCATGACAGCCCCTGCTCCCATCGCTGAGATCCTGATGAATTGCCTGCGTGTTGCCATTGTATAGTATTGATTTACTGTATATCCAGATTCAAATCAACAGCGGTTGTGTGAATAGTGGAGCCTTTACGCTGTAGAAAAGCGAAATTACTGTTTTTGTATTAACAGTCAGTCTAAAATGATTTTTATGATACCCGGGAAGCTGCAAAATGTTTAGGAGAGCTTCTTGTACCTGAATCTTACAGGTCCTGCATTTCCGGTACGTTTACGATAGTTTTCATCGTATTCGGAAAAACCTCCCTCAAACCACACAACCTTTGAATCTCCCTCAAAGGCAATGATATGTGTGGCCACGCGGTCCAGGAACCAGCGGTCATGAGAGATGATAACAGCACAGCCCGCAAAATTGTCAAGTCCCTCCTCAAGTGCCCGGAGGGTGTTTACGTCGATGTCATTCGTGGGTTCGTCAAGAAGCAGCACGTTGGCACCGCTCTTTAGTGTGAGAGCCAGGTGGAGCCTGTTGCGTTCACCGCCTGACAGGACGCCGCACTTTTTCTCCTGATCGGCACCCGTGAAATTGAATCGCGCGGCATATGCCCTGGAATTGACGGGTCTGCTGCCAACGATAATCTCATCCTGACCGCCGGAGATCACTTCGTAGACACTCTTTGCAGGGTCAATTGCAGCATGAGCCTGGTCAACATAACCCAGTGTGACCGTCTCACCGACCTCAAAAGTCCCCTTGTCAGTCTTCTCCTGCCCCATGATCATCCTGAAGAGGGTGGTCTTTCCGGCGCCGTTGGGGCCGATCACTCCTACTATGCCGTTAGGCGGCAGGCTGAAATCCAGGTCTTCAAACAGGATTTTTTCGCCGAAGGCCTTGGTGACGCCGCGGGCATGTATCACCTTATCTCCCAGCCTGGGGCCGTTGGGGATAAATAT
>JAVEZX010000117.1:0-1317 GCA_034002785.1 Bacteroidales bacterium | reverse complement strand
GTGTCAATCTTCTCCTGCAACACAGCCTGCCTGGTCATCAGTTTTTCCATCGCTTCGGGATTCTCATACACTTCCGGCTCACCGAAGCGAAGGTTGATCTCTTCATACTCCTTCATCACGGAGACTACCTCAGCAGCGCCCTCCTCCACGATCTCGCGGACGGTGCGGCTGTCATCGATCAGGGGGTCCTGCGGCAGGTGTCCTACCGTGTAACCGGGGGAGAACACCACTTCGCCCTGGTACTCCTTCTCGAGCCCGGCAATTATCTTCAGAAGGGTAGACTTCCCCGAGCCGTTCAGACCGATTATGCCGATCTTGGCTCCCAGGAAGAATGAGAGAGATATGTCCTTTATAACCTGTTTGTGGGGAGGGTAGCTCTTGCTGACCCTGTACATTGAAAAAATGATCTTCTTGTCGTCTGCCATGACCTTGATGGTTTGACGACAAAAATAATCATTTTGTCCGCCTGTCTCAGACTTTCATACGCCAGCTGGCGGATCAGGACCCTCAGACCTTCCCCGGACATCCCTTTTCAAAGAGGGATATTGTCTCGGACTGTACAAGCACCCAGATGATATAGACACCCTTAAGTGTTCCGATGGGGACATTGAGAAGGCCAATGGCTCCCATCACCAGTGTCAGAATCCTTGCCCAGGGCTTGCAGTGAAAGAGGCCGATCCCTCCGGCGATCATCGCTCCTCCGAAGAGCAGAAATATAACCACGAGCGGGGTCCCGATGATGCCAAGAACCTTAATTGCTGTCGGATCATCAACAAACTGATCAACAAAACCGAATGCAAAGGCAATAGCCATTCCCGCTATCACGAGTATTGCACCGAATACTATCTGCAGGATGGCTACAATATTGACATGCTTCCTCATCCTGTTCTCTTCAACTGTCACCGCTGCGGGTGATGTGGCATTCTCTTCCATCTTATAAAGGTTTTTTTAGGTTTGCTAATTTCAAAATAATGACTCCAATTTATGAAAAATGCTGCACTTCAGCAGCAATACTATTTAATTACCTTTGCCGTTATTACAGAAAAGCCAGCCATGAAGAAGTTATTATATGCCGCAGCCCTTATCCTTATCACATGCACATTCAGTTCATGCGAGATTCTCGGTGACGGTTGCCAGGTCTGTCAGACAGTATCATACGATAACGGGAATCCTATAGCCTGGGGTACTGAAGGTGAATACTGCGACGAGGATCTCGTGGCAATAAAGGCTATCCCTCCTTCAACTGTCGGCGGGGTGACCACCTACTGGGAATGTCGCTGACATGGCTCTGATGCTCATTATCTGAGCATTGGCAGG
>JAVEZX010000116.1:0-8140 GCA_034002785.1 Bacteroidales bacterium | reverse complement strand
GCTCTGACCGCTCTTTCTGTCATACCTTGAGGCGTTGCCGTACTGTGATTCGGTATAGACGATATTCGGATCCTTCGGATCGATGGCTACCCAGAAACCGTCGCCACCCTGTGTCACGAACCAGTCATCATTTGTGACACCGTCGCTGGTGCTGGCCGACGGGCCTCCCATGGAGTTGTTGTCCTGGGTTCCGCCATATATATAATAGAAGGGATAGGAATTGTCAACGGCTACCCTGTAGAACTGGGTAACGGGGAGGTTCGACTTGAAGATGAAGTTCTTCCCGTTGTCAAATGTTTCGTAGATACCGCCGTCGCCACCGATGTAGAAGTGTTTGGTATCCGCAGGGTCAATCCACATGGCATGGTCGTCAACATGGCGGCCTTCGTTGCTGACCCTTGAAAAGGTCCGGCCTCCGTCAACTGTTTCCATCGTGTACGTGTCAAGGCTGAAAACCCGGTCAACGTTAACCGGATCACATACTATTTTGTTGTAGTACTGTCCGCTTGCGTTGTATGAATTCATCCTCTCCCACGATGCGCCCCTGTTGACTGACCTGTAGAATCCGCCTGATTCTCCCTGGGCTTCGACTATCAGGTAGAGGACGTCAGGATTGACGGGTGATATTGCAATACCCATTCCCCCTATGTCACCGCCAGGAAGGCCTTTCATGATCTTTTCGAAAGTCACTCCGCCGTCTGTTGACTTGTAGACTGCTGATTCCGGACCGCCGCTGATCTTCATGCCGACATGCCTGCGGCGCTGTTCGCTTGTTGCGTAGATCACGTCGGGATTGCGGGGATCGAGCACCACATTGTTGATGCCGGTGTGTTCGCTGATATTGAGGATCTTTTCCCAGCTTTTACCGCCGTTTACTGATTTATAGAGCCCGCGCTCACCGCCGGGTCCCCATGCTGATCCTTCAGCTGCCACATAGATCACATCGCTGTTGCGCGGATCGATGGCTATACCACCGATCTGACGAGATTCCTTGAGACCCATGTTCTTCCAGCTTGCGCCGGCATCATCCGAGCGGTAGACGCCGTCACCCCAGCCAAGGGCACGCTGATGGTTGTTTTCACCGGTACCTGCCCAGATAACGTTCTGATTGCCCGGATCGATAACAATGCACCCAATGGCATAAGCCCCGTATTTATCGAATATCGGTTGCCATGTGGTGCCGTTGTTTACGCTCTTCCAGATGTTGCCGGATGCAACCGCAGCGTAAATCTCTGAGTGGTTGCATGGATTCACCGCAAAGTCGGCAATACGGCCGGATGCCCATGCCGGCCCTACTGACCTGAAGGTGATGGCACCGAAGAATGAAGAGGGTACTGATGGCTTGACCTGGCTTTCTGATGCCTTCGGGTCTTTCCCTGCCTGCTTTTTCTGTGCCCACAGGCCGCATGAACCTGCCAGCACCATTACAATGATCAGTGTGAGGATTTTTTTCATAGAGGGGTATTATTGGTTAGTTAGTAACTGATTGCTAAGTTAAGATAAGGAAAATTGTCAGCTTATTTTTTAACGTTATTTAATTATTTTGCTGCGAATTAAAAGGAACAGCAATGAACAGCACGTATTTCACGAGAAGGACCATCAGAAAATACGAAACCCGCGAGGTGGAGGAGAAACTGCTTGAACGGATACTTACAGCGGGCACGAGAGCTTCTACTACGGGTAATATGCAGGTATACAGCGTTATCGTTACCAGGAATGACGAGATGAAGCAGAGACTGGCTCCGGCTCACTTCAACCAGCCGATGGTGACGGAGGCCCCGGTGGTGCTTACATTCTGTGCTGACTTTAACCGGTTCAACCTCTGGTGCAGGCAGCGCGATGCCGAACCTGGATATGATAATTTTCTCTCATTTATGACTGCTTCAATTGATGCCATAATAGCAGCACAGACGGTCTGCAGTGCCGCAGAGGAGGAGGGACTGGGAATATGTTACCTCGGGACCGCCACATACAATGCGGATAAAATTATTGAGGTGCTTGAACTGCCGAAGGGGGTGGTGCCGGTGGCCACAGTGACAATGGGCTGGCCGGCGGTCATCCCTGAGCAGCCGGACAGGCTGCCGCTGGAGGCGGTCGTACATCACGAAAAATACCATGATTATTCCCCGGATCTGATCGATGACCTCTACAGGGAGAAGGAGGCACGCGCCGACTCCCATCAGTTCATTGCTGAAAACGGCAAAAAGACGCTTGCCCAGGTCTTCACCGACGTTCGTTACAAGAAGGCAGACAATGAGTTCTTCTCTGCTAAATTCCTTGAGGTGATAGCAATGCAGGGCTTCATGACAAAATGAGTCATTCTTGTCACTGTTCCTTAAAGTGACAGGGGCAGGCATTCGTGACCAAATGAGTCATTCTTGTCACTCTTCCTCAAAGTGACAGGGGCAGGCATTCGTGACCAAATGACCCTGGCTTCTCAAAATCTCTCAAAGTGACTGGAAAAACATCCCTTCTGACGCACTGAAATTATAAGTGTTTATTTTACATTTATAAAATGAATTATTATATTTGTAACTGCGGCTCCCGGAGGGGTGCATGGTGTGTACCTGTAGATGCCGGGCCGGTTTGCATATATCGAATCAATTAACAGAGAGGTCACTATGAAAAGTCTGATCAGAATCTGCCTGCCTGGTTTAGTCGCCAGTCTTCTTGTATTGCCACTTCACGGGCAGCAGTCCACTGATTCCGTTAACCTGGCCCTTACTGCCACGGTAACTACATCATACATCTCTTCATGGGAGACCCTTGCGGCTGTAAAAGACGGTTTTGAGCCGTCAGGTTCTGAGGATCACTCCCATGGTGCCTACGGTAACTGGAACGGGGAAGCCGATTACGGAAAATTCAACTGGGTCCAATACGAATGGCCGCTGGCACAGAACATAACCTCCTCGTCGGTTTACTGGTGGGATGACGGACTTGGAATAGACAGGCCCACAGATGCATACATCACTGTATGGAACGGCTCGGTATGGGCTGATACGGTTGCAATCGGCACGGATATTGACATTTACAATCCGGCAAGGGTCAATTTCCGGACAAACAGGATCAGGATCAACATGAAGAGCCTGATGGCGACAGGTATTTTGGAATGGAGGGTTTTCGGCACTGCTAACACCAGTTGCGTTCCGTCAGTCCTTTCGCCGCTTGTCCAGGCCGGTAACCAGGCCGTGCGTGAGTCAAACACAGTCAGTGTTGCGGCAGGTGATTCGCTTTTGCTTGATCTGGCGCTCATTGAGGGAGGCGACTGGAGCTGGTCGGGACCTGAGGGTTTCACGGCAGGCACCAGGAGTGTGAAGCTGAGAAGCCTCAGACCGGAGCAGTCGGGAACCTATACCGTCTCATTTCTCAATCAGTGCGGCGCCTTCTCCCATAAGGATTTTTACGTCACCGTGTGGAGCGGTTCAGACCAGGCAGCTTCCTATGAATGGCCAGGTTATAGTCCGAATATAAGTTACAATTTCAGGGATGAATTCCCTGCACTTACGGAACCGACTATGGATCTGGACGATTGTACCGGAGTTGTCGGGCATATCTCATCCGGATGGTGGACCTTCAGGTGGGGTGCATCGGCAAATCCTCTTGTAACAGCAGCTTCGGTCAATCCCATGCTTCAGAGGATGAATAAGGATTTTGCCTATTTCAGAGATGTGATGGGCTGGCCTCCGGACAAGAGGGCCAAAAGAGGTTACCGCAGCGCCATTTATCTTTACGGATCGGGTCTATGCACTGACAATGCGTCCAATACAGAAATGGGTGGCTGGCAGAGCAGCATCACCTATAACGGTGAGTCGTGGCCCATGGTACTGATCTCCTATTATCCAGTATACTGTTTTGATCCCTCCTGTTCCTACAATGACAGGGAATATCAGACCGGTGCGGTGGTGCATGAAGGGATCCATTCGGTGCTGGCGGATCTTCCCGGGTGCAGGCAGGCGGCATGGTTCCACGAGGGTGGCAATACATGGCTTCAACAGGAGGCCTACGCCGAACAGTCAGGAAACTATGGCAGTATGGGCTTTCTGAACGGCGCTTCTTTCGTCGCTCCATTCATGCCTATTGAGTGTTACAGCGGCTGGCTTCAGGACGGGTCATTCGGAGGCCCCTCTGCGGAGGGTGTAAACCGTTTCGATGGCAGTACACAGATATGTACATGGAGAAATCTTCTCGGAGGAGTACAGTACAGCAATACATTCCCGACATTCCTCGGGATGACGCTCGGCAAGGGAAGTATTCCATGGATCTGGCGCAATTGCCCGGGAAGGGTGCTGGAAGGTATCGCCGCAGGGCTGGGGGAGACACAGACAAGAAGGCTCATAATGGAGTACAGGGCGAAACAGGCACTGCTTGACATGGGCAACTGGACAAAGGCAGTCCGTGACCTGATGGATTCGCAGTTCGGATCGCAGATTAAGGCCGAATGGCAGCCGAGCTGGCTTAATCCGGCCGTTTGGTATGCTACCCCCTACGTTAAAACGACAAATGACGGCAACGGTCTTCTCACGCCTGACAGGGCCACTACGCCGGGGTGGACGGGAGCCAACCAGATTCCCCTTAAAGTTACAGGCGATATTGTTACAGTTGAGTTCATTCCACTGTCATCCAATATGTCATGCCAGATCTGTTATCGCACCGCAGACGGGGAGACAGTATACAGTAATCCGGTCTTTGGAGGGGAGTGCAGCCTGCGCCTCGAAAAGGCACCTGCCAACGGAGTGGTGTTTGCTGTCATATGCAACACGGACTATATCTACAAGGGCGAGGAGACAAGGACTGCCCATCATGATTACAGGCTCAGGCTTGTCACTGGAGTCACAGGTACCGCAGAGGTGAATACCAGGTGGTATCAGTGGGACAGGGAGCTCGGCTCTTCAACAGCAATTAAGTATGTTGGCATGACAGATAACTGTTCAGTGTTTCCAAACCCGGTTTTTCGCAATGAGAGCATCGTCATTAAGCCTGAAGAGGATTATCAGGGGCCTTTGTCGGTAGAACTGTGGAATCTCGGCGGTGTTATGGTTCACCGTGAAAACCTGGCCGCCGGCGACAGGCTCTCTATGTCAAATGTACCGGCAGCAGGGATCTACTTCCTTGTAACAACGTCGGAAAGAAACAAATCAATCAGCAGGATTATCGTCAGGTAGTAAATCTGAATCCCAGCTCTTCCGCGATTGCCTTCAGGTCTTCAACCACGGCAGGAACGAGTGTGATTCCTGACTTCAGGTTACGTTCCTCAGCCTCCCGTTCCGGGTCTCCCGGTATCAGGACGCGCTGTTCACCCCTAGCAGGTTTTGCATTGCGGAATGTCCTGATCCACTGATCCATTGCTTCCCTGAATTCATTTGCAGGCCTGAAGGCGTCTATTCTCATGGCGCCGAAGAAATGGCCGGTTCCTTTCCCGGGCTGGTTCTCCGGCACGGGGAGGTATGCCACACTCGGCGGCACGAACGGCCCGAAGTTGGCACCGCTGAATAGGGCACTGAATATGTCCACGACGGCTGTCATGCAATATCCCTTGTGACTGCCGTGGAGGCGGTCGCCTCCCAGTGTGACCATTCCGCCGCCCCGGCGCAGGATGCCCGGGTCATCTGAGGGATTGCCTTCGGCATCCTGGACATAGCCCAGCGGTACCTTTTCTCCCTTTTTCTCCGAGACAGCAAGTTTCCCCCTGGCTATCGGGGTGGTAGCAAAATCTGCCACAAACGGCGGTTCCTCACTTGCAGGAACAGCCACAGCCAGGGGATTGGTACCCAGATACCGGCTCACTGAGAAGGTGGGTACAACCAATGGATTGGCGTTGGTGACGGTTATGCCCACCATATCATGTTCCAGTGCCATCATGGCATAGTAACCTGCTATCCCGAAGTGGTTTGAGTTGCGGGCTGCCACCCAGCCCGTGCCGGTGGCAGCCGCTTTCTCAATTGCCAGATGCATAGACCTGACACCTGCAACCATGCCGAAGCATCTGTCGCCATCGACGACAGCGGTGGAGGGTGTTTCATGAACTACCTTCACGTCAGGGTTCACGTTTACCCGTCCGCTCTTCCACAGCTCGTAGTACTCGCGAACCCTTATCATACCGTGTGATGAGTGGTCACGGAGCTCCGCGGCCACCAGCACCGCTGCCACAGCGGCGGCGTCGTCACGGCTGCATCCCACACGCATGAATACGTCGGTGGTGAAATCAAGAAGGTATTTATGGTCGTACATCATTTTTTACAATTCCTGATGCCCTACAGGCATCTTTTGTTAAGTTACGTTTTGAACAACAAATCTTTATGGCTATATCTCACTGTTGCCTATTACCTACTGCCTACCTCCTGACCCTTACCGGATAGGGCGGACGAACCGGTTCGGCAGGCGGATTCTTCTCCAGTTCCCTGAGTGCAACCTCTATGGCTTTCTCAAGCTGAGGATCCCTTCCGTCAAGCACATCGGCAGGCCACTGCTCTACTTCAATGTCAGGAGCCACACCAACATTCTCCACAACAAACCCCTCTTCCGTCCAGATAGCCAGGTTGGGTGCCGTAACCATGCCTCCGTCCATCAGCTCTGGGAATCCAAGTGTTCCCACCAGGCCACCCCATGTGCGCTTCCCTACAAGTGTTCCGACACCGAACTTGCGGAACATCCAGGGAAGCATGTCGCCACCTGAACCTGCCGTCTCGTCAATTATCATCACCTTCGGTCCCTGTATCGATGCACTGGGAGTCTTCAGGTCATTGCCGTACCTCATGTTCCAGTAGGACTGCAGGGGCCTGGTCAGGAGATCAATGTAGTAATCGGCAATCATTCCGCCGCCATTGAATCGCTCGTCTACAATTATGGCTTTCCTGTTTGCCTGCGGGAAGAAATACCTCTTGAAGTATTCATGACCCTGCCCCGCAGTGTTGGGAACATAAACGTAGGCTACCTTTCCGTCTGTTGCCTCGGTCACTTTCTTCAGGTTACCCTCAACCCAGTCGCGGTTCCGGAGACTCATCTCGTTACCCACGGGTACAACCTTTATCACCCTTGAGCCTGTATAGACGGGATCAGGCCCAACAGTGAGTTCCACGATCTTGCCGTCAGTGTTCTCCAGGAAGCTGTGGATATTTTTGTCTGCGGTCACATCCCTGCCGTCAATGGCAAGAATGTATTCTCCTGTTTTAACATTTAATCCCGGCTCGGTAAGTGGAGATCTGAGATCGGGGTTCCAGTTCAGCCCGCCGTAGATCTTCTTCAGCCTGTACCGGTTGTTTTCAATCGCGAAATCTGCACCGAGCAGTCCTCCGCCAACCCTCCGGGGTGTGGCAAGCCTGTCGCCTCCGCCAACGCGGTGGTGTCCGACGCCGAGTTCGCTGCACATCCACTGTATCACCCTGTTGAGATCACTTCGGCATGTAAGGTGAGGCAGGAATTGTGCGTATTTTTCCTTCATCGCTTTCCAGTCGGCACCGTGCATCCCCGGGTCATAGAAATAATCACGGTTGACCCTCCATGCTTCATCGAATATCTGGGGCCATTCCTCCAGCGGATCAATCCTGACGGAGATGGCGCCGGTATTCAGTATTCCCTTGCCAGGTTCAGGTTTCCGACCTGCTGCCGTTATGCCTACAGACTGTCCCTTGACGTACAGCATCTTCTTACGGTCAGCCGAGACTATATAGCTGTCTAGTTCCATCACCTCCTCATCTTTCCTGTCCTTGAGGTTATATTTCCTCATGGCAGACGCTCCGCGGCCATCCGGCATGACGATATAGAGAATCTCACCAGACCCGGCCACACCAAGCTCGGCATAGTTACCCGGTGATACCGGTACATTCACTATCCTTTCCTGAATCCCGTCTGTTTCGATCTTCAGTACTTCGCTCTTTTCTGCTGCAGGAGTCTTTGCCTGCGATTTTGCGGAGGCTTTTGAAGCGCCCTTTGCTGCAACAGCCGGAGCGGGCTTTTCTGAATCGGTCTTCTCCTCTGATCCCTTTTCCTCATCGCTCTCCTTTGCAAACGGAGAAACGATATCCTTGCGAAGTGTCACGAGGTATATAGAACTGCTCATCCTCATGTCGGCGCTTGAAAGGTCGAACCAGTTTATGACAGGACCGGCATCAGTGGATGCAAGGAAATAAATATACTCACCGTT